>CAZKIY010000047.1:2321-19247 GCA_964552875.1 uncultured Planctomycetaceae bacterium | reverse complement strand
CACCGTGATTCGGTCGACCTGGGACTACATCCACGACCTCACCGCGTTCCGAGCCGCCATCCGCACTTCGATCCCGCGGGCGCGCAGCGCCTCGAGCAGGATCTCCTCGTCGACGTCGGGTTCGGGGAGGGGACGGCAGGTCGCGATGCGGAGGCGCATCGTCGCGATCCTAGCGGCGACTCGCCGGGCTGCGCTCGAGGGGGCGAATCCCGTATCTTCTGCTCGGCCAGGAACCCCACGTGCGCATCCTCTTCGTCTATCCGAACCTCTACACGCAGATGGGGTTCAACCACGGGCTCGCGTCCTTGTCGGCGGTGCTCAAGCAGAAGGGGCACGAGACGCGTCTCGTCAATCTGAACGAGAACTTGCCGCCGATCCCGACCGCGGACGACTTGTGGCGGACGATCCGTGAGTGGCGGCCGGGCTTGATCGGCTTCTCGTGCCTCACGCAGCAGTATCGCGCGGCGCTCGAGATCGCCGAGGACTTGCGCGCGCGCGCGACGCGTGCAGGCGTCGAGTTGCCGCCGCTCGTCGTCGGCGGGATCCACCCGACGATGGTGCCGACGGACGTCATGGCCGACGGGGCCTGGGATCACGTCGGCGTGGGTGAGTGCGAGGACGCCTTGGCGGAGCTCGCGCGGCGTATCGAACTCGGGGAATCGCCCAGCGACGTGCGCAACTTCGTCTCGTGGAAGGACGGTGCGCGCCCCATCGCTGCCACGCGCAACTCGCACGGCCCCGACGCGTTCGTCGCGAACCCGGTGGGCGAGTTCCCCGACTTCGCGCGACTCCCGATGCCGGACTACGAGCTCTTCGACGTCCAGCGCATCACCGACCAGAAGCATGGTTGGTTCGGCCTCATCACTTCGCGCGGTTGTCCGTACCGCTGCACGTACTGCCTCAATCACAAGATCGTCGATCGCTACAAGGCCGAGCTCGGCCGCAGCGTGAAGGACATCGGTTTCTTCCGCTTCCGACCGGCCGCGGCGATGCTCGAGGAAGTGCAGTTCGTGCTGTCGCGCTACCGCGGCGTCGGCACGTTCATCCTGGACGACGACCTGTTCACGCAGAACGTGCCGCACGCGCTGGAGTTCTGCGACCTGTACGCGAAGAGCGGCATCGGCGTCCCTTTCGTCGTCAACGCGCACGTGAAACAGCTCGACGAGCGCGTCGCCGAAGCTCTCGCGAAGGCCGGTTGTCGCATCCTGAAGCTCGGCATCGAGTCGGGCTCGCCGCGCGTCCGCAAGGAAGTCCTCAAGCGTCACATGACGCAGAAGGACATCTTCGAGACGGTCGCGTCGGGCGAGCGACACGGGCTGCACACCTCGGGCTTCGTGATGGTCGGTCTTCCCGGCGAGACGCATGCGGAGCGTTGGGAGACCGTCGATCTGCTCGCCGAAGCGCGCATCGGCCGCTACCGCACGTCATTCTTCTATCCGTTCCCGGGCACCGATTCGTACCGACTCGCGATCGATGGCGGCTACTTCGACCCCGCCGCGCCGCGCGAGCTGGCCGACTTCACGGAAGGCTCGATCCTCGACTTCGGCGAGGACGAGAACCTGTTCATCGACAAGCTCGGCACCCTCATGCCGTGGTTCGTGAACAGCCGTCTGTCGCGCTTCCGTGAGTCGCCGGCTTCCGAGCGCTATGCACCGCTCGTCGAGCGCGTGCTGGCGATGAGCGCTGCAGAATGGGCTGTTTTCAAGCCAGAAACGCGTCGCCTCGACGGCGAGCTCGCGGCCATCTGCGTCGCCGCGGGCGAGGAGCACTACGCCATCCGCTACAACGCGTTCATGGGCGTTCGCAGTGACTTCTACTTGGCCGAAGAGCGCGGGCTCGAATGGACGACAGCGGCTGCCAAGCCTTCGATGGAGCTGCGTGAGGCCGCGCGCGAGACGGCGACGCTGCGTCGCGAAGCGTCGCTCGCGGCTGCGGCCGCCGAGGTGTGCTGAGACCGTGGATCGCGCGCTCTCGTCCACCGCGGCGTTCGCGGGGTTGCGCATCGCGGTGCTCGGCGACTTGATCGCCGACCACTGGCTCTACGCGCGACCGTCGCGCTTGTCCCGCGAGGCGCCGGTGCTCGTCCTGCGTCACGAGCGCGAGGAACTCGGTTGCGGCGGCGCGGCGAACGTCGCACGCAACCTGCGCGCGTTGGGGGCCGAGGTCGCGGTCTTCGGCGCGGTCGGGCGCGATGCGACAGGCCGCGAGCTCGCCGCTGCACTGGCGGCCGAGCGCATCGAGATCGGTTCGATCGCCTCGGTCCCGGGTTGGACGACGCCGACGAAGACGCGCGTTCTAGCCGCGGAATCACGGCGAAACCCGCAACAGATCCTGCGCATCGATCGCGAGCCGAGTGAACCGATTCCGGCCGATGTGCGTGCCACCGTGGCGTCCGCTCTGCACCGGCGAATCGCCGAGTTCGACGCGGTGCTCGTGTCGGACTACGAGTACGGCATCGTCGGGCGCGAGGCTGCGGATCTGGCACGCGCGTTCCTCGCATCGGGACGTACGGCCGTCCTCGATCCTCGTCGCGGCCTCGAGATGTTCACCGGCAAGTTGACTGCGCTGACGCCGAACGTGGGCGAGCTCGCGACGTTCGCGCGTCGATCGGTGGACGACCTCGTCAGCGCGGACGCCGTGCGGTCGGCCGCGCGCGAACTGCTCGAGCGTGTCGCGTCACGGTGGTTGCTCGTCACGCGTGGAAACCTGGGCATGGCGCTGTTCGGCGAGGGAATCCCGCTCGAAGGGTTGTGGATCCCCGCGTCGGGCGAAGGCGAGATCACCGATGTCTGCGGTGCCGGCGACACTGCGGCAGCGGTGTTCACGCTCGCACTCGCGGCCCGCATCGAACCGGGCGAAGCCATGCGGCTCGCGAACGCGGCGTCGGGCGTCGTCGTCATGGAATCGGGCGCCGCAACGTGCTCCAGGGAGCAGCTCGAGGCTGCGCTCACGCGCGCGCCGAGTCCCGGCCTCGCCGTCGTCGAGGAAGCGTGAGTGCGTCTCCGCTGCGCGCACGGGCCGAACTCGCGCAGGTTCTCGCTGGATTGCGCGCCTCGAAGAGCGTGCGACGGGTCGTCCTCGCGAACGGCTGCTTCGACATCCTCCACGTGGGTCACGTGCGCTACCTCGCCGACGCGCGCGCACGCGGCGATTGCCTCGTCGTCGCGCTCAACACCGACGAATCCGTCCGCGGATTGAAGGGTGCGGGGCGACCGCTCGTGACCCTGGCGGACCGCGCGGAGGTTCTCTCCGCGCTGGGCTGCGTCGATTTCGTCAC
The DNA here is from genome assembly GCA_964552875.1 of uncultured Planctomycetaceae bacterium. Lineage (GTDB taxonomy): Bacteria > Planctomycetota > UBA1135 > UBA1135 > JAEUHZ01. Next base: position 15,970 of record CAZKIY010000047.1, on the reverse strand, counting down.
GAGCTTCGCCGAGGCGACTCTCGAGGCGACCCTGCGTGAGTTACGACCCGACGTCCATGCCAAAGGCACCGATTACACGGCGGAAAACGTGCCCGAAGCCGGGATCGATCGCGAACTCGGCATCGAGATCGCGATCTGTGGTGACGCCAAGTCGCGCTCGTCGAGTGAGCTGGCGAACGCGCTCGCCGCGACGCCCGGTTCCTCGAGATCTCCGGCCGACGACGATTCCCCGGGCGCCATCGCGTGAGCGACGAGACGCCGACTCCGGCGCGACCGAGCCTGCTCGTCCTCGCCGGCTTCCTCATGGGTGTCTACAGCACCTTGTGTGGAATCGGCGGCGGCATCTTCGCCGTTCCGCTCCTGCACTACGCCTACCGTATGCCGATGCGCCGAGCGGTCGCGAACTCGTTGGCTCTCGTCGCGGGTTCGACCGTGGGGGCGACGGTGCTGGAAGCGCTCCACGCGGAGTCGGCCTTGCGCTGGGACCTCGTCGCGGCGCTGGTGGTCGGCAGCCTCGTCGGATCGTGGATCGGATTCGCGCTCGCACGGCGCGTGCCTGCGCGCGGATTGAAGGTTGTCTTCACGATCTTGCTCGTCGTGGTCGCGATCCAATTGATCGTCGGTCCCGACGCGAGCGGGAAGTTCGTCGCGGGGAGCGTTCCCGTCACCTGGAGCGACTCGACCCTCGCGCTCACCGTGGCGATCGGCTTCGTTGCCGGCATCGTGGCCCCGCTCCTCGGGATCGGCGGAGGTCTCGTGGCCGTCCCGGCACTACTGCACCTCGTGCCCGGGCTCGGATTCCTCGTTGCCCGCGCATGCAGCATGGCGATGTCCACGGTGAACTCGTGGCAGTCCGTTTGGCTCTACCGGCGCGACGGCGAGATCCGTGGACCGTTCGCGATCCGACTCGCTCTGGGTGCCGTCGTCGGGGCCGCGGTGGGCGTGCAGCTCGTCCACATCGAGGCCGTCACCCGTTCCGCGCGCGTTCTCGTCGCGTTCGCCCTCGTGTTCGCGGCAGCGCGTTTCGCCTGGGACCTGTGGCCTCGGGCGCGCTCGAGCGCGAGCCCGGAATGACCAGCGCCCGGCCCTCGTCGTCGAGGGCCGGGCGCCTGTTCCCTCGCAGCAGCGGTCAGTTGTGGACGTTTTCGAGCGACAGGAGCTCGCCGTCGTTCGGGTTGATGCCCGACGTGAAGGGCAGGTTCGCGGTCGTCTCACCGCGGAACGATCCGATCTGCACGGCCAGGATGCCGGCGTTCGTCAGCCCGTCGAATCCCGAACTCCCCGTTCCGCCGTTGATGCGGTACCAGCCGGACTCCAATCCGAAGTGGATCTCGGCATTGTCGCTGACCATGTCGAGGAAGGAGTTGTTGAACATGCCGCTGATCGAATTGAGCCGACGGCGCGTCCAGCAGCGGAAACTCGTCTGAGCCGAGTACTCGTTCTCGTTGTCGTTGTAGAGCAGGAAGTTCGCGATCACCGTGAACTGGCCGGCGCCGGTCACGTTGATCAGCACGAGATCCGACTGCGCGAGCGGCAGAGTCCCACCACCAACGACCGGCACCTCGTCTTGCTCGCCCCAGAAGTGCGGGACCTGGATGCGGTCGAAGACGCGCTCGTACTCGCCGCCATTGAAGTCGCGAGTCGTGTCATCACCCGGCGTCGGGTCGAGGTTCGCGCCTTCGACTTGGCCTCGGCCGGACTTGAACACGAACGGATTCAGCTCGTAATAGTCGGTCGGCGAGATGACCGCGGAGCTGCCGATGAGGTAGTTCCAAGCGATCGCGGCGCCGGTGGTAGGGCTGCGCGCGTACACGTAGACGTAGCCGCGATCCCACAAGAGCGCCTGCGAGTCGGTGTTGATCGTGAGCGTGTCGTTCGGCGTGAGGATCCGATTGAAGTCCGCTTGCTCGCACAGGAAATTGCCTTGATCCGTCGTGCCGTTCACGAGGATGAAGTGGACGTCCACGCTTCCACCGAACAAAGTGCCGCCGATCGGAACCATGTTGCTGTTGGTGTTCGTGACCGTGATCAGGGTCACATTGGCTCCTGTATTGTCCATCACCGGGAACACGAGGAGACTGCCCGCATCGGGCGCACCGTTGCCTGCGAGAGCAGCAACGGAGAGCGCAGCGGTAGCGAGTGTCGAGAATGCGAGTCGAATCGGACGCATGGTGCGAATCTCACATCAGGGTGGGGACCGGCGGGAGCCGGTGCTCCGCGACGCGCTGGCGACACGCGACCCGCGAAGCACAGCGGAGTCTAGAAGTGCCCACCGTGCCTGCGAGGGGGCATACGCGGCGGGGCTCGTTCGCACGGAATGCACGTTCCTGAATACCGAAGGTGCAGCGGATCTTGGACCCGACAGTTCAGACGCCGAGAAATGTCCATGAAAAAAGGCCGCGAGCCTGAGCTCACGGCCGTTTCGGCGCGTTCTCCGCGAATCGAATCAGGCGTAGATCCCGCGCAGTCCGTCGGCTTGACTCACGCGTTGGACCGCGAGCATGTGCGCCGCCATGCGCAGACTGACTTTGTGTTCGAGGCGCAGCTTGTGGACCTCGACCCAGGCGTTCGTCATGAACCGCAGGAGTCGTTTCTGGACGGTCTCCGGCGTCCACGCATACCCCGCGCGGTTCTGCACCCACTCGAAGTAGTTGACGACGGCGCCGCCGCCCGTGGCCAGGATGTCCGGCACGACGTGCACGCCGCGATCGAACAGCACGCGATCCGCGCGTGACGACACGGATCCGTGCGCGCCCTCGATGATCAGCTTCGCGTGGAGCGCGCGCGCGATCCGCAGGTGCACCGTCCCCGCGACCGCGCACGGAATGAGCACGTCGCACGGACGGACGAGCATCTCCTCGTTCGTGATGCGCTCGAAGGATCCGATCGCGCCGCGCAACGAGCCGTGCTCCGCGCGCCACGCGAGGAGCGAGCGGATGTCGAGCCCACGCTCGTCGTAGAGGGCGCCGTGCACGTCCGACAGCCCGACGATCTTGTGCCCGTCCAGGACGAGGAGGCTCGCCAAGTTTCCGCCGCGCATCCCGGCACCTTGGATCACGATGCGCACCCCGCGCTGCGGCAATCCGACGACTTCGAGGGCTTCGCGCAGCACGGCTCGAAGGCCCTGCGCGACCGAGTCGGCATGACCGTGAGTGCCGCCGAGCGCCAGCGGCTTCCCCGTGACCGCGGCATTTTCCGTGTGGCGCGCGTGCATGGATACGGTGTCCATGACCCAGGCCATGACGCCTTCGTCGGTCGCGACGTCGGAGGAGAAGATGTCGCGCTCCGGCCCGATGTCCGAGAGCAGCGCCGCGACGTAGCGCCTCACCGCGCGCTCGACTTCACCGCGGCTGTACCGCGACGACGCCATGCGGATCCCGCCGGCTGCGCCACCGAACGGCACGTCGAGGACCGCGCATTTCCAAGTCATCCACCCAGCCACGGCGCGCAGTTCGTCCATGCGCAATCCGGCTTGGATCCGCAGCGGTCCGAAGTAGGGACCGAGCCCGGCGTTGTGCTGCACGCGGAAGCCGTCGAGCACGGCCATCACGCCGTCGTCCATCTGCACCGGCATCGAGACCTGGATCTCGCGGTCGGGCTTGCGGAGGATCGCGTAGATGTCCGGGTCGAGGCCGAGTCGATCGGCAGCTTCGTCGAAGCTCGCCATCATCGTCCCGAACGGATTCTCGTCCTCGACCGCGTGGGAGATCGGAGCCGGATCGTCGTAGTCGAGTGCCGAGATGTCGCTGGTGCCGATCACGCGAACACCCCCCGCATGCGGTAGACCGTCGCGACGCGATCGATCGAGAGAATGTAGGCCGCGATGCGCATCGACACCTTGTACTTCTGCGCGACTGCGGAGACGTCCTCGAAGGACTTCACCATGACCTGCTCGAGCGAGCTGTTCACGCGCTCCTCGGTCCAGAAGTAACCCATGCGGTCCTGGACCCATTCGAAGTAGCTGACCGTCACGCCGCCCGCGTTCGCGAGGATGTCGGGGACGACCATGATGCCGCGATCGTCGAGCATCTTGCTGCCCGCCGCCGTGCACGGTCCGTTCGCGCCCTCGACGATCAACTTCGCGTGGATGCGCGCTGCGTTCTCGGTCGTGATCTGGTTCTCGGTCGCGGCCGGAACGAGCACTTCGCAGGGGATTTCGAGCTGCTTCTTGCCGCCCTCGATCGCTTCCGCGCCGGAGTATCCCTGCAATTTGCCCGTGGCCTTCACGTGCGCGAGCACCGCGGGCATGTCGAGGCCCTTCTCGTTCATGATCGCGCCGTACTGGTCGCTGATGCTGATGATCGTGTAGCCCTCGCGCTGCAAGAGCATCGCGCCGATGCCGCCGACGTTGCCCGAACCCTGCACCACGACGCGCGCGTCCTGCGGTTGGATGCCCAACTTCTTGCACGCTTCGCGCGTCGTGAAGAGCACGCCGCGACCGGTCGCTTCCGTGCGTCCCCGACTTCCGCCCAGCGCGATCGGCTTGCCCGTCACGACGGCAGTCGTCGTCTTGCGCACGTGCATCGAGTACGTGTCCATGATCCACGCCATCGTCTGCTCGTTCGTGTTCATGTCCGGCGCGGGGACGTCGCGATCCGGCCCGAGGATGTCGAGGATCGCCGCCGTGTAGCGACGCGTGATGCGCTCGAGCTCGTTCTTGGACAGCTTGCGCGGATCGCAGATCACGCCGCCCTTGCCGCCGCCGAACGGCACGTCGACGACCGCGCACTTCCACGTCATCCACGCGGCGAGCGCACGCACCTCGTCGAGGTTGACGTCGGGCGCGTAGCGAATGCCACCCTTGCACGGACCGCGGCTGAAGTTGTGCTGGACGCGATAGCCGGTGAAGACCTCGATGCGTCCGTCGTCCATGACGATCGGGATCGCGACGGTCATCTCGCGGTCGGGTCGTCGGAGGACCTCGCGCAGGCCGTGGTCGAGTCCGAGGTGGTCGGCAGCTGTGTTGAACAGCTGCGCCATGGACTCGAAGGGGTTGAACTCGTTCGCGGGGGCCTTCTTGTCGGCGGCGGCGGGGGCGGTGGACATGCGTCGATCCGGTGGGAGGGGCCGCGCGGCCGTAGCGCTCGAATGCGCGCTCGGCGGGGCCGATGGAGCCCATCAGCGTATTCCGCGGGACCCGGCCGCGCGAGGGGGGTGCGCGTCGTCCGAGGTCCCGGCGCGGGCGATGGTTAGGATCCGCGAGCCGCATGCGTCCGCTGATCCTCGACGAACTCCGATCCCTCCTCGAGCTCGAGATCGACCGCCCCCTGCGAAGCTTGCAGGGGCGGGAGACGTTTCACCATCGGACCCGCGACGGCGACGGAGTCGTCGTCAAGCGCAGCCAGCCCGGCGCGCGACCGGGCGGTCGGCGCGAGCACGAGGCGCTCGTGCGGCTCGGCGACCTCGACTTCCCGGTGCCCGAGACGCTCGGTTTCGCGAGCGGCCCCCTCGGTTCCGTCGTCGTCATGGAGCGCGTGGCCCACGTCGAAACGGCGCGCGAGCGAGCTGCGCATCCGCACGCCGTCGTTCGCCGTGCGATCCTCGCACGCATCGCCGACCTTCTGGCCCGCCTCCACGTCGCAGGTTTCCGCCACCGCGACTTCTATGCGCATCACCTCCTCCTGCGCACCGGAACCGACGAGCTCGTGCTCATCGACGTCGGTCGCGCGGGGCGCGCTCCGATGCCGCGGCGGCGTTGGTTCGTGAAGGACATCGGCGCGCTGATCTACTCGCTGCCTGCGCGCGTCACCGAGCGCGAGCAATTGCGGTTCGTCGCGCAGTACCTCGATGCGCGCAGCATCGACTCACCGCGAGCTCGAAGGAGCTTCGCGCGCGCCGCGTTCGCGAAGGCGCGCCGCATCGGACGTCACGTGCCGCGCGACGAGCGCTCGGACGTCGAGCCGCGATGAGCACGCCGGTCGCACTCCCGCGTCTCGCGATCCGCGCACCGAATTGGGTCGGCGATCTCGTCATGGCGACGCCGGTGCTCGAGGCGGCGCGCACGAGTGAGCGCTTCTCCGCCGTGCGCATCTTCGTTCGCCACCACCTCGTGGGCGTGCTCGCGGACGGTCCGTGCGCGGACCTCGTCGAACCTCTCGCGTCCGATGCCGACGAGGTCCTCGCGTACGGACTGGTCGCACCCGGCGTGCCCCGCGCGTTCGAGGCCGACGCCGTGCTCCTCCTCACGAATTCGTTCGGGGCCGCGCTCCGTGCCTGGCGTGCACGCGTTCCGATCCGTGCCGGCGTTGCTTTGTCCGGCCGTCGATTCCTGCTCACGCATTCCGTCGTCCCGCCGACGCGCGATGGGCGTCGCTTGCCGATCCCGACTGCGCACTTGTTGCGCGACGTCGCGGGGCTCCTCGGCATCCTGGTTCCCGATCTGCATCCGCGCCTCGGAGTGCGCGCAGCGATCGTCGCCGAGGAGCGCGCCCGACTCGCGCGCGTCGGCGTCGATCTCGCGAAGGGCTACGTGCTGTGTTGTCCGGGTGCCGCGTTCGGCGCCGCGAAGTTGTGGCCGCCCGAGCGTTTCGCCGAAGTGCTCGATGCGCTGTGGCTCGAGCGCGGTTGGCGCGGCGTCGTCACCGGCGGCCCGGGCGAGGAAGCGCTCGTCGGAGCGGTCGCAGCCGCGTCGTCGCGCGGCGTGATCTCGCTCGTGAAGGAGCCGCGCGACCTCGAACGCCTGAAAGCACTGGTCCAAGGCGCGAAATTGCTACTCGTCGGCGATTCGGGACCGCGCTGGTACGCGGCCGCATTCGACGTCCCTTGCATCAGCGTCATGGGGCCGAACTTCCCCGAACTGACGGCCACGTCGCTCGAGCGCGCTCGGATCCTGCGGGTCGAAGGTCTCGAATGTTCGCCCTGCCTCGAGCGCGTTTGTCCGCTCGGTCATCACCGGTGCATGCGCGAACTCGAGGCGAAGCGTGTGCTCGCGGCGGCACTCGAAGTCTCGGGATGAGAGTCCTCGTCCCGCCGCGTCGAATTCTCGTGCGGGCACCCTCGTGGCTCGGTGACTTCGTCGCGTGCGAGCCTGTCTTGCGCGCGCTCGACCGGCGCTACACAACCGCCGGCTGCGCGGAACGACTCACGATCGTCGCGCCAGCGCCGTTCCTCGAACTCTTCGGTTCGTGCTTCGGTCGCGTAAGTCGTCTTGCGTGTCCGCGCGGCGTCGATCCCGACCCGGCGGCTTGGCGCGAGCACGACGTCGCGCTCTTGCTCGACGGTTCCTTCCGCAGCGCTTGGGCCGCGTTGCGTGCTGGAATTCCCGAACGAATCGGCTGGTCGGGTGGTGCGCGCGGTCCCTGGCTGACCTGTGCCGCGCGGCCCGCACTGGAGCGCGGAGGCACTCCGCTCGGGCTCGGCATCCATGGTCGCGGCCGACGCCGGCTGCCTCGGCCCTTCGCCGCGGCGTGCATCGAACTCGCGAGCCTCGCCGGGCTCGACGTCGCGGACCGCGTGCCGCGCATCGAACCCGATCCCGCGGCGCTCGCACGTGCGCGCGTCCGACTCGCACGGCACGGCGTGGACGAGGGCGCGCCGTTCGTCGCGCTCAACGCGGGCGGACGAGCGGGCTCGGCGAAGAGCGCGGACCCGGCCGTGTTGGCGCGAATAGCGCGCGAGTTTCGCCTGCCGATCGTGCTCGTCTGCGGCCCGGGAGAGGAATCGAATGCACGTGCGACGCTCGCGGAATGTCGTGCCGACCGCGCACTGCTCCTCGACGATCCGCCGCCGAATCTCGTGGAGCTCGTGGCGATCCTCTCGCTCTCCGCCGCGTTCGTCACGGCCGACAGCGGGCCGCGTCACTTGGCACGCGCGCTCGGAAAGCCGACCACCGTCGTGTTCGGTCCCACGGATCCGCGTCACACGGCCGAGCACATGGAAACCGAACAGCACGTGCGCACCGAGGTCGACTGCGGCCCGTGCCACCGTGAGACGTGCCCTTTGGACGGCGACCGCGAGCGTGCCTGCATGCGGCCTGTGGACGACGCTCGATCCACCGCTTCGAACTGACATCCGCGCCGCCACCCTGCGGAGAAATCGACCGCCGTCGATCGTGGCGGCGAGCGGAGGTCGGTGCCATGCTCCAGCACATGCCCCCCCGCATCGCCCGCGCCTTGATCTGCCTCTCGTTCCTCACGTTTCTCGGCGCCGCCTGCTCCGAGACCGAGCCCACGTCGATACCCGTGGCGTCGCCGTCGAGTGCGAGCGCGGAATCGACGACTCCCGAGGAACCCGCGCTGTCCGAAGAAGCGAAGATGCGCAAGGACTTCGCGAAGGTGATGTCCGCGCCCGAGCTCGAGAGCTGCTTCGGGAAGCGCGGTCTCGTCGTGCGCGAACCCGGCGCGACACCCGGTTACACGCTCGTCATGCCGCTGAACTCGAAGAAGGTCCACCTCGTGGATCTCGCCGGCGAAGTCGCGCACACGTGGGAGACGGGGTTCGCTCCGGGCGGGTGGTGCTACCTGCTCGACGACGGCAGTTTGCTCTACGCCGGCCGACAGGATCACGAACCCAAGTTCCGCGGCGGCGGCATCGGCGGCGCGATCCGTCGCTTCGCGCCGGACGGAACCGTCGTGTGGCGCTTCGATTTCGCCGAAGAGGGTCGTTGGCAGCACCACGATCTCGAGCCGCTGCCCAACGGGAACGTGCTGTTCATCGCGTGGGAGCGCAAATCGCGCGACGAGGCCGTTGCGCTCGGCCGACATCCCGACGGCGTCGGTGACGCCGGGCTCTGGCCCGATGCGGTCTTCGAAGTTCGTCCGACTCTCCCTGTCGGCGGCGAGATCGTGTGGGAATGGCACGCGTGGGACCACCTCGTGCAGGATGTCGACGCCGCGAAGCCGAACCACGGGCGACTCGTGGATCATCGCGGACGTATCGACGTGAACGCGGCCTTCGAGCCGGAATCGAAGATGTCCGACGAAGAGAAGCAGCGCATCGCGGATCGCGCCCAGCAGATGGCCGCGCTCGGATATGGCGGCAGCGACGCGCCGGATCCGCCGGCCGCGGACGCACAGGACAAACCCAAGGCCAAGGATCGCGACAAGTCCGGCGATTGGATGCACACGAACGCCGTCGACTACCACCACGAGCTCGATCTGATCGTGCTCAGCTCGCCCGAGCTGTGCGAGATCTTCGTGATCGACCACTCGACGACGACGGCCGAGGCGAAGAGCTCCAGCGGTGGTCGCTACGGCCACGGCGGCGACCTCTTGTGGCGTTGGGGCAATCCCCTGAACTACGGTGCCGGAACGAAGGCGGATCGGCGGCTTTTCTATCAGCACGATCCGAATTGGTTGTTCGACACGCAGGGCGAAGCACGACTCATCGTCTTCAACAACGGCGGCGATCGACCCGGCGGCGATCGATCCTCCGTGGACGAACTCGTCCTGCCCTTCGACGCGACGCGCGGCTTCATCGCGGAGCCGGGGGTCGCGTACGGACCCGATGCACCTGCGTGGACGTACGAATCGAAGGACACGTTCTATTCGGCGTTCATTTCCGGTGCGCGACGCCTCGCTTCGGGCAACACGCTCATCGCTTCGGGGGCCGCCGGCCGCATCTTCGAGGTCACGCGCTCGGGCCAGATCGTGTGGGACTACGCGAATCCATTGGGCGGCGACGTTCAACCGCCGGATCACGCTGGAAAAGCGCCGCGACTCGCACTGTTCCGCGCGGACCGGTACGCGCCGGATCATCCGGGGATCCAGCGCGTGCTCGCGACCGGCGGCTGATCCGTCCGCCGCGCCAAAGGACGACGTTCCAACACGCTCTCGGCGGGGATACCGTCGCATCGACATCGGTCCGTCGCGCTGCTCCACGCCCATGAGCCGCTCACTCCATGACGGAAGCGTCCTGCTTCGTCGCGCGCGGCGCGGAGCGGGCGCACGGCGAACGTTACGCTGCTCGCCATGACATCCCTCGCGTCCCAGTTCCCGTCCGACGTCCCCGATCAGCCCGAGCTCGTCACCATGGAGCGCGAGGGCGACCTCGTCTGGCTCACGATCCAGCGGCCGGACGTCATGAATTGCCTGTCGTTCCCGACGCTCAAGCGCCTGCGCATGTTGTGCGCCGAGCTGCGCGAGGACCTGTCGATCCGCGTCGTGCTCATCACGGGTTCAGGCGAAAAGGCCTTCTGCGCCGGCGCAGATCTCAAGGAACGGAAGACGATGCCGAAGGAGCGCGTCCCCGACTTCGTGCGCAACATCCGTGCGGTCATGGACGACGTCGAGGCGTTGCCGCAGCCGACGATCGGCGTGATCAACGGCGTCGCTTTCGGTGGTGGAACCGAGCTCTTGCTCGCGTGCGACCTGCGCGTCGCCGCGCCGCACGCGCAGCTCGGGCTCACGGAGACGAGCCTCGCGATCATTCCCGGTGCGGGCGGCACGCAAAGGCTGCCGCGACTCGTCGGTCGCTCGCGTGCGAAGGACTTGATCCTCACAGGCCGCAAGCTCGACGCGATCGAGGCCGAACGCATCGGACTCGTGAATCGCATCGCGCCCGAAGGTCGTTTGCGCGAGACTGCGCTCGAAGTGGCGCGCCAGATCGCCGACAACGGCCCCGTGGCTGTTCGGGCGGCGAAATCCGCGATCGACGAAGGCAGTGACCACCCGCTGGCGAAAGGGCTCGAAATCGAGGCGCGTTGCTACGAGCGCGTGCTCCCGACCGCGGACCGGTTGGAAGCTCTCGCAGCGTTCGCCGAGAAGCGCAAACCCCGCTACGCCGGTCGCTGACGCGCAATCACGGCGCCACCATGACGAGGCGCGAAGTCGCCGGCATCGACGGGGCTCGACACGAGCAGCAGTCGGTCGCGCAGCGCGAACGCCCGCAGCCGTTGGATAGCAGGTGGCCGTTCTTCGACCACGACGCTCCACGTGTTCGTCGCCGGGTCGTAGCACTCGATCGAGCGGTCGGGCGTCAACTTGCCGCCTTCGCCGTGCGCCGAGCCGCCACACAGGTAGAGCTTGCCGCAAGGCGCGACCATCTCGCGCGAGATGCGCGTCTTGCGCGGCGATGCGATGGGGGAGAAGGACGCGGTCGCGACGTCGAAGGCTTCGCATTCGTGGACGGTGTCGAACTCGTCGGGCATACCGCCGACGAGGTAGGACTTGTCGCCGACCGCGGCGCGGGCAAACGTTCGGCGCGGTGACGTCGACTGCGCGCCGGAGTCGACGAAGCGCGCTGCCTCGTTCGAGAGATCGAGGCCGAGGATCTCGCTCAGGTGGTGGAACCGCGCCTCCTCGCCGCGGGACGGATCCAAGTGCGCCGAGCCACCGGCACGGGGCGCGACTCAGGTGTGCGGTCTCGCGCAGGCTCGAGCTGGCCGTGCGCTTTCGCTCCATCCGCGTGGTATCCACAACCTAGGTACCGGAAAGCACTTCCGTCCGAGTGGAAGTGCGTTCGCTGGCCTGTTGGGAAACGCACGTTCGTTTCCCGGCTAGACCAGGCTGGTGGGTGCGAAATCACACAGTTCCGGTCTGGCCGAGCTCGAGCTCGCTTCTCGGCCCGCGCCCAGCCCTCGAATGCCGCCCCCTCGCGCATGAAACTGACCGTCCACGAAGACGGGATCGAGACCCCGTTCACGTTCGAGCGGGCTGCGATCACCTTGGGTCGTGCCCCCGACAACGATGTCGTCCTGAAGAGTTCGCTCGTCTCGCGTCATCACTGCCGGATCGAGCACGACGATCGCGGGACGTGGCTCGCGGACCTCGGCTCGGCGAACGGCACCAGCGTGAACGGCGAACGCGCGCAGACGAAGCGCTTGGCGGTCGGAGATCGCATCCAGATCGGTCAAACACGCATCGAGATCGGAACTCTGCCCGCGGACGAGAAGTCGCCGGGCGACACACAAGAGGTGCACGTCGGACCGGAGGACGATCCGGGTTTGCGCACGCTGTCCGGAGTCGCGGCGGACGAGAAGGACGAGCTGCATGTCTTCGCGCGCATCACGCGCGAGCTCGTTCGCGAAACGGATCACGACGCGTTGCTGCGGCTGATCGTGGACTCAGCCGTGCGACTCTTCCGAGCGGAGCGTGGATTCCTCGTCCTGCGGCGCCCTGGCGAAGATCCGACTGCGCGCGAGACCGACGACCCGATGCAGCTCGCCGTTCGCGTCGCGCGCAGCTTCGACAAGGCCGACATCGCCGTGCCGCACACGCGCCTCTCGCTCGGCATCGCGCGCAAGGTTTGGCGCGAAGGGCGGCCGGTGCTCTCCGTGGATGCCGGACGCGACGAGCGCTTCGACGGAATGAAAAGCGTCGAGGACTTGCGACTGCGTTCCGTGCTGTGCTTGCCGATCCGGGTCGAGGAGCGCGTCGAGGGCGTCCTCTACGTCGACAACCGGCTCCAGGAAGGCGCCTTCACGCGCAAGGATCTCGAGCTGGCGGACCTGCTCGCGAATCAAGCCGGTCTGGCGTTGCTCAACGCGCGTCGGATGGCCGATTTAGCCGAAAAAAACCGCGAATTGTCCAGCTCGCAACGTCAGGTCGAACGCCTGAACGATCTGCTCGGCCGCAAGGTGCGCGATCGCGACGCCGAACTGGCCGTGGTGCGCGCGGAACTCGGTCGCGAGCGCGGGCGCTACGACTACACGGCCCTGGTCGGTGCTTCCGACTCGATGCGGAAGGTGTTCCAGCAGCTCGACCGCATCGTCGAGAGCGAGCTCCCGGTTCTCGTCTCCGGCGAGAGCGGCACGGGCAAGGAACTCATCGCGCGCGCCATCCACTTCAACGGTCCGCGGCGCGACAAGCCCTTCGTGTCGGAGAACTGTGCCGCACTGCCCGACACATTGCTCGAGAGCGAGCTCTTCGGGCACGCGCGCGGCGCGTTCACCGGCGCGCACCGGGCGAAGCGTGGGCTCCTCGAAGCAGCCGACGGCGGCACGCTCTTCCTGGACGAGATCGGCGACATGAGCGCCGAGATGCAGAAGAAACTCCTGCGCGTCCTGCAGGAAGGCGAATTCCGCCCCGTCGGTTCGGACCAACGCGTCAACGTGAACGTGCGCTTGGTCGCAGCCAGCCACCGCGACCTCGAAAAGATGGTGCGCGAAGGGACATTTCGCGAAGACCTGTACTACCGGATCCACGTCCTCCACGTACCGCTGCCGCCGTTGCGAGATCGACGCGAGGACGTGCCGCTGCTCGCGGAGCACCTCCTCGCGCGCGCCGCGCGCGAGGCGGGCAAGTCCTCGCCGTTCCTGCCGCACGAGGTGGTGGCCGCACTCGTCGCCTACGACTGGCCGGGCAACGTGCGCGAACTCGAGAACGAGATGCGGCGCATCGTGGTGCTGTCGCAGGGCGAAGTGCGTTTGGAGCACCTCTCGCCCTCCGTGCTCGAGCGGCGCAACTTGCGGGTTGGCAGCGGCGGCGGACCCATCGATCCGAGCGTGGACATCCGCTCGGCCGTGGCGGACCTCGAAAAACGCTCGATCGAGGCGGCTCTCCTCGCCGCGGGTGGCAACAAGAGTCGCGCGGCTTCCGAACTCGGGATCAGTCGCTTCGCGCTGCAGCGGAAGCTGGACAAGTACGGCCTCGAGGCCGCGAAGGCGCGCAGCGAGGGCGAGGTCGAGCAGGACCCGGAGACCTGAGCCCGTTAGGGGGGTACCTTGGATCCCTCGATGAAGATGCGCGCTCGAATCCTGGTACTCGTCGTTC
>CAZKIY010000047.1:0-2221 GCA_964552875.1 uncultured Planctomycetaceae bacterium | reverse complement strand
GGTACCTTGGATCCCTCGATGAAGATGCGCGCTCGAATCCTGGTACTCGTCGTTCTGGCACTGGCGCCGAACTCTGCTCGGGCCGACGTCCTGACGACCAAGGACGGTCGCCGCATGGAAGGCAAGGTCGTCTCCGAAACGCCGACCGCGGTGCGCTTCAGGACCGGCGCGGGTGAGGTCGAGATTCCCCGCGCACAGATCGCGAGCCTCGTCGCGGGGAAGACGAAGGACGAGGAGCTGGCCGACAAGGAGAAGGGTGCGAAGACCGCGGACGAGATGTTTCAGGTCGCGCGGTGGGCCGGTGAAAAGGGCCTCAAGTCGCAGGAAAAGCGTCTGATGAAGCGCGCGCTCGAACTCGACGCGAAGCATCCCGGCACGAACCAATTCTTCGGCCGAGTGCTGTGGAAAGGCGATTGGCTCGAAGTGTCCGAGCGCGACCGCCGCGCGCGTGAGGAAGAGGACGCGACGATGCTCGCGCGCGGGCTCGTCCGGTTCCAGGACCGTTGGGTGACGCCCGAAGAGCAATCGCACCTCGTGAAGGGCGAGGAACTCGTCGCGGGAATTTGGATGTCTTTCGCCGACGCGCAGCGCACTCGCGGCCTCGAGGAGCACGACGGCAAGTGGTTGCCGCGCGCCGAAGCCCTTGGACGCAACGACGTCGCGACGGCTATGAAAGTGGCGAATCAGTCGGGCAATGTGGTGCTCGGACCGGACGCGATCGTCGCCGGACCGCAGGACGAAGAGGTGCTCCTCGGGATCCTCGCCGGACTGGCGAAAGGGCGCGGTTGGTTCGACACGACGTTCCAATCGCCACCAGGCCTCGAACTGTTCGGCGGACGGCTGGCCGAGTTCTATCTCTACGAATCCGACGACGCCTACTTGGCGACGATCCCGCACTTCGGCGCGCTCACGAAGACCGTGTCCGCCGCGTGGGCCGAATCGGTGAAGAAGACCTACGGCTTCCTGTGGTGGGATCCGTACCCGTTGTCCTCCGCGCGACGTTGGAAACGCGACGAGAAGGACGTCATCGGACACTGCTTCCATCACTGGGGTCACTTGCTCCTGAACCGACTCGGCTACGACGGCCGCCTGCTCCCACCGTGGTTCGACGAGGGCTTGGCGTCGATCCTCGAGCATCGAATTCACGGCCGAAATGACGTTTTCTGCCGCGGTGCTCGCAAGAACGAGCCGGGTCCGACGGGTCCGAGCACCGGCGGCGGCAACCCACCGCCGAAGCCCGGGACCAAGGTCGGCAAGGGCGGTGCGTCCACGCGCTCGATCGCACCGTTCGACCCGAAGGCGATGCAGGACGGCGCCTGGCTCGCGGCACTCCAAGCCGGGCTCGGTCAGGTGCCACCGTTCGACGACCTGGCGAGCTTGCAGTTCGAAGAGCTCGAGACCGCCGACATCGCGGCCGCGATGGCGATCGTGCAGTGGATCGATAGCCGCGGTCAGGGATCGTTGCGACGCTTCCACGACGAGCTGCGCAAGCGCGCACCGGCGCAGCCGCAACGCGTGCTCGACTCGTCCGCACTGCGCATCGCTTGCTACGAGGCCGCGTTCCGCGCGGCGGCCGGCGTCGGGATACAAGAGGCCGACCAAGCGTGGAGGGTATGGGCAGCGAAGCTCTGAAACCGCGCGAAGTTCCGCGCATTCCGGGGTACCGGATCGAAGGCGTCCTCGGTCGGGGCGCCACGGGCACGGTCTATCGCGCGCGTCAGCTCTCGGTCGATCGTCTCGTGGCGCTCAAGGTGCTGCACGAAGACCTCGTCGGTGCGCAAGGCGCCGAACGTCGGCTGCAGCGCGAGGCACGCGCGACGGCGCGACTCGCGCACCCGCACATCATCTCCGCGATCGACATGGGCGAGATCGACGGGCGTTGGTGGTACGCGATGGAACTCGTCGACGGCGTCTCGCTGCAGGAGCGGCTGCAAGCCGGCGCGGTCTCCGAGCGCGAGGCGCTCCGGATCGCGATCCCGATCGCGGAAGCCCTGCAGCACGCCTTCGAGCGCGGCGTCGTCCACCGCGACGTGAAACCCGCGAACATCCTGCTCGAACGCGGCGGCCGAGCGCTGCTCGTCGACCTCGGACTGGCATTCGGTGAAGACGATCCGCTCGTGACGAAGGACGGCGCGACGCTGGGAACGCCGCATTACATCAGCCCCGAACAGGCGCGCGATCCGAGTCAAGCGGACTCGCAGAGTGATCTGTGGTCGCTCGG
>CAZKIY010000046.1:1413-19302 GCA_964552875.1 uncultured Planctomycetaceae bacterium | reverse complement strand
CCGCGGTCGCGCGGAAAAACCAAGAAAACGGACAGCCAGCTGGGTCAGTTTCCTCAGGCTGCCGCGCGCTTCTCCAACTGCGCCACCGCATCCAACGCCGCCACCCGATACGCCTCCGCCAACGTCGGGAAGTTGAACACGTTGTCCACGAACGCATCCAAAGTGAGTCCGCCGACCAGTGCCATCTGCGCGACGTGGACGAGTTCCGTCGCGTGTTCGCCCACCGCATGGGCGCCGAGCAGGCGGCCGTCGAGGTCCGCGACCAGCTTGAGGAGACCGTTCGTCTGGCCGTTGATGTGCGCTCGGGCGAGCTCTTCGAAGCGCGCCCGTCCGACGACGGCAGCGCCGTATTTCGCGATCGCTTGAGCCTCGTCCAGGCCGACGCTCGCGATCTCGGGGATCGTGTAGATGCCGCTCGGGACGAACTCCCCCATCGCGTGGATCGGGAGTCCGAGGCCGTGTCGCACGGCTCGGCGACCCTGTTCGATTGCGGTGGCGGCGAGCGCGGGCGGACCCACGACGTCGCCGGCTGCATAGATGCGCGGCGCGGATGTGCGCAAGTTCCCGTCGACCGCGATGTGCCCGCGGGGCGTCATCGCGATCCCGGCGGCTTGTACGTCGAGGCCGGCAACGTTCGCGATTCGACCGAGGGCGCAGAGGCAACGTTCGGCTCGCACTTCCTCGCCACCCACCATGCGCGTCACGACATCGCGACCGTCCCATTGGACGGATTCGATCTTGCGATTCGGCAGGAACTGGCCGCCCTCGTGTTCGTAGGCCTTCGAGAACTGAGCCGTCAGCTCGGGATCGATGAACGCGAGGGGGCGCGGCGACGAATCGAGCATCGTTACTTTCACGCCGAGTGCCGCGAACAACGAAGCGAACTCGCACGCGATGACCCCGGAACCGAGAACCGTCAACGACGTCGGCAGGTAGATCAGCGAGAGGATCGAGTCACTGTCGAGCACGTGCTCGTGATCGACAGGCACGTTCTCCGGTTGTCGCGGGCGTGAACCGGTGGCGACGATGATGAGATCAGCGACGACCGTGCGTTTCGTGCGGTCGAGCATGGCGACTTCGATCCGCTCCGACGACAGGAACCGCGCTCGTCCGTGCCAGCGGATGATCCGGTTGCGCTCGAGTTGGGCCGAGAGATAGCGTTCGTGCGCGCTCTTCACCGCGCTGAGCCGACGCATCAGACTCGCCACTTTGGTTTGAGGCGGCAACGACAGTTGGAGCATGTCCTCGCTGCGCGCGCGCAATCCGGCCAAGTAGGCCGCGCTCTCGCGCAGGGTCTTGCTCGGGATGGTGCCGCGTTGAACGCACTCGCCGCCGGCTGTCGGTTCGCGGTCGACCACGAGGACGCGCTTGCCGACTTTTGCGGCCTGGACCGCGGCCTTGTGCCCCGCGGGGCCGGAGCCGAGCACCACGACGTCGAAGCAGGATTCGGAGAGATCAGGAGTCACTGGAATGCCTCGGCTGCAAGCAGGATGCGTTCGCGGAGTTCGAGCAGGGCATCGAGGTCGTCGGGATACAGATTGAGCGCGGCGACGACCGGATCGTCGGCGGGAAACTCGTCTGGCCGGCTGCCCGGTCGAAGCGCCCAGTGCGCGAGGAGATCCGCCAACCGTGTGACGCGCGCTTCCTCCTCGAACGGTGCCGCTCGATCGGGATCGTGATGATGTTCGACGGCGACCGCCGCCCATTCGGGTAAACGCCACGCCTTCACGAGGCGCGCGCCGACTCGCGCGTGATGCGTGTCCATGGCCCATTCGATCTGTTCTTCGTGGAGCGTTCCGTGAGATCGCGGCAAGCGCAGCGCGGTCTGCAGGACGATCGGGCGTCCGACGTCGTGCACCAGGCCGCAGAGAAACGCTGCCTCCACATTGCGCCGCAGTTTTCGAGCGATCTCGCGCGCGAAGACGCCCGTGATCGCGCAGTGCTCCCAGATGTCCCTGATGAGCGCGGAGTGGCCGGGGACGCTGAACACTTGCATCCGCAACGAAGCTGTGAGCGCCAGGTTCTGCAGTGTCGCCATCCCGAGGCGACTGACGGCGTGTTGCAGCGAAACGATCGGCTCCGTCGACGCGTACATCGACGAGTTGGCGACCTTCAGCACGCAGGCCGTGAGGGACGGATCGCGCTCGAGCACGGACTCGAGCGCGTGCGCATCCGTGTCGTCGTCGTCGCAGAGAGCCACAACTCGAGCGGCCGCTTCGGGGAGGACGGGTAGCTCGAGTTCACGATCCAACCGGCTCTCGAGCCAAGTTCGGGCCGTTGTCGGAATTTCCACACCGATGTCGATGGAGGGGCGCATGAAGGGTTCCTAGGTTTTCGGTCGGAGCCCTCGCACATCCTGAACTCGAGCCCGAACTGGGCCGAACATCTTCGTTCTCCGGTTCCGAGAACGGCTTCACGCTCCACGACGAGCGCCCCCTCGCGCAGCGGGGTCGAACGCCGAACTCGCGACTCCCGGGGAGCATTCGCGCCATCCCCCGCGAGAATCGGGTCGTGGGGCGCGGCAAAACGGCTTCGGGAACCGACGGCGCCCCGAGTCACGTGGCCGGTGGCGCGGGTCCGGCGAAGACGCATGCTGAGCGATTGCTGTGCGACATTCCGCGCATCGCGCGCTCACTTCGATCGCCGGCGTGAGTCCGCGCTGAGCGGTCCTGAAGACATCGAGTCAGCGCGCTCGAGGAAGCTCGTGGCGCTGTGTCGCAGCGCGGGAGCGTGTGACTTGTTCACCCGCTCCGAAGGCCCGTGAAGAGATGGAGTCCACGAGCTCTCGGAGTCTAGTGACGCCGCGTCGTGGCGCGAGAGTCCGTGATGTCTTCACGGTCTACGGGCGCTTACTCGTCGCGCGGGAGGATGTGTCCCAATTTGTCGCGCTTCGTTCGCAGGTACTTCGCGTTTCCCGCGTGCGCCTCGGTCGTCAGCGGAACCTGATCGACGACCTCGAGCCCGTAGCCGTGGAGACCGGCGATCTTCTTCGGGTTGTTCGTGAGGAGTCGCATCCGGCGCACACCGAGGTACTGGAGGATCTGCGCTCCAAGCCCGTACTCGCGCAAGTCCGCCGCGAAGCCGAGCTTCTCGTTGGCCTCGACCGTGTCGAGACCCTGGTCTTGGAGGCGATACGCCTTGAGCTTGTTCTCGAGCCCGATCCCGCGACCTTCTTGGCGCATGTAGACCAGAACGCCGCGATCCGCGCGACCCAGCGCTTCGAGCGCCTTGTCGAGCTGCGGCCCGCAGTCGCAGCGCAGCGAGTGGAACACATCGCCAGTCAGGCACTCGCTGTGGACGCGCACGGTGACGAGGTCTTCGATGTCGCGGCGCGGACCGTCGAGGCTCGGGCCTTCAAGGCCCTTCGAGAGCGCGACGTGCTCCTTGCCATCGACCTTGGAACGGAACAAATGCGCTTGGAACGTGCCGAAACGAGTCGGGAGCGGCACGTCCATCTCGATCGGTTCGATGAGGCGCTCGTTGCGGCGGCGCCAAGCGATGATCGACTCGATCGTGCAGATCTTGAGAGCGTGACGCGCCGCGAACAGCTCGAGATCGGGCATACGTGCCATCGTCCCGTCTTCGTTCATGACCTCGCAGATCACGCCCGCGGGACGTGCTCCACAGAGACGCGCGAGGTCGACGATGCCCTCGGTCTGACCGCCGCGGACGAGCGTGCCGCCTTCGCGAGCGCGCAGCGGAAACACGTGGCCGGGACGAGCGAGGTCTTCAGCCTTGGCGTTCGGTGCGGTCGCGACGCGGATCGTGTGCGCGCGATCCTTGGCGCTGATCCCGGTCGTGACGCCGTGCGCCGCCTCGATCGAAACCGTGAAACCCGTGCCCATCTTGTTCGTGTTCGCGGGCGTTTGCGGCGCGAGCTCGAGGATGTCGCACAGCTCCGTCGAAAGCGGAAGGCAGATCAGTCCGCGGCCCTCGCGCGCCATGAAGTTGATGTCGGCTGGCGTGATGTGCTCGGCCAGCATCGCGAGGTCGCCCTCGTTCTCGCGGCCCGGATCGTCGACCAGGACGATCATGCGGCCCGCGGAAAGCTCGGCCAGGATCTCGGGAATTGTGCTGATCGCCATGACGTCCTCGGGCCGCGGGGCGCTCCGGGTGATTCCGTCGCAGCCCCGATCAACGGTCCAGGATAGCGAAAGGGGCCGGCCCGAAGGCCGACCCCGCGTGCCGGAGGGCGAGCACCTCTCACGGGCACGGTTCCGGAGGCGCGTCGATCGCGATCTGGGCGCGCTCGCGCATCAGGATCTCGATCCGCTGGTAGTCGTGGCGGGTCGCACTGCCAAGTTTGGCTCGGTTCACGAGGCGCGCAGTCGCACGTTCGAGGCGGTTCTCGACCAACTCGGCCCAGTAGCGTTGGAAGTGAGTCCGTTGGAGGTTCGCGACGCGCGCCAGACTTTCGATCTCTTCGATGGCGTAGCCGAGGCGTTCGCGCACCGTTTCGGCGTCGAGTTCGCTCGCGGTGGCCCGAGCGCGTTCGACGAGGAGCTCCTTCGCCGCTTGGAACTGCTCGCGGGTCGCACCGCGCGCCGCGGCCTTGACCATCAGATCGCCGACCGCCGCGTCGAGGCGCGCTTCGATCACTTCGAGCTCGAGGTCGACGACGTGCTCGGCATGGAGCTGGTAGCGCTTCGCACGGGCTTCCATGTCGTCGACGAGCTCCAGGAAGCGGCCGCGCACCGTGCAGGTGGGGAAGAACGTGCTCCCCGACACTTCGGCGCGTTCGACGAGCAGCGTTCGCAGGCGGTTGAAGTCGAAGCGCGTCCCGCCGCGGTTCTTGACCAGGACTTCGAGTTCGTCGATCGCGGCTTCGAGGCGGGGGCTCGGCGCGTTGACTGCTTGGACGGCGCTCGCAACGGGCGCCAGCGCGAGCATCAGGACGGGGAGGATCGGCAGGAGGAGGTGTTTCATGGCGGGTTCCTTGGCGGTCGGGGTGGGGTGCGCTCCATCGCGCACGACCTCGATCCGGGCGGAACCGCCGCCGATGACACGGAGTCCTATTTCTTTTCCAGCGAAACTTGCGGCACCGAAAGTGCGCGCACGACGTCGAAGCGCGCGCCGTACTGCGCGCGCAGGCGATCCAGCGAGCCGCTGACCGGGTGCGGCAGCGGTGCGGAGTCGATCATGCGGCCGAGTTCGGGCGCAGCGCTGCGATCGAGGTCTCGGCGCGCGGCCACAGTTCGAGAGATGCCGTCCTCGCCGACGTGGAGAAGTACGTTCGGCGGGCAACGCGGCGGGTCTTCGACCTGCGCCAAGTCCCGCACGAGCGCCTCGGGGTCCTCGACCGGATCGCGACTCGCGAGCAGGACGAAGGTCATCGTGACCGCGGGATCTTCGAGCGGGAATCGCCCGCTGGCCGCGCTCGTCACGGGCTTCTGCTCCGTCCCGGTCAACGGATAGAGGAGCTGCGAAGCGCCGCTTTCGTCGAAGTACGCGAGCACGGGATAGCCCGGCTCGGACAACTCGGCGTGGATGCTGACGTTGCCTTCCGTCCGCAGCGGAACGTAGGGGCTCCGCTCGTCCACGACTCGCGTCACGGTCGAGTCGTGCGGCTCCTGGTAGCGGATCTCCAGGCGACCGGTTATCGCGATGGGTGCGCTCTGCGAAGCACGAATCTCGCGCCATGCGAACGAGCACACGGAGGCGATCAGAATCGCGGCAGCGCCGGCGACGAACAAGGCACGTCGAGCGCGCACGCGGCCGGGCACGACCCCGAGCGCCGCGTCGAGCGCGTGACGGAACTCGCGAGCATCGTGGAAGCGATCGTCTCGATGCGGCGCGCACGCGCGGTCGATGACGGGCGCGAGCTTCTGGAACGATGCGAGACGTTCCGGCGCGATCGCTTGGGGCAACTCTGGGAACCGACCCGCTCGACCGCCGGTCACGGCGCAGAACAGCGTGATTCCCAGCGAATACAAGTCGCCACTCGAATCCTCGACGGACTCGGGCGGCATGTAGGCCGGCGATCCCGCGCGATCCTCGCGACGCGCGGTGACGGCAACGAGCCCGACGTCGCCGAGCTTGGCTCTTCCATCGACGAACAGGATGTTCGCCGGCTTCACGTCGCGGTGCAGCAGCCCGCTCGCATGCATGTGCGCGAGACCATCGAGCACCGCACGCGCTACGTCCGCCGCCTCCGCGAGCGGCAATGCTCCCCGACGATCGAGATCGGATTGCAGCGTGTGCGGCTCGTAGTCAGCGGCCGAGTAGGTCGGCGCCGTCCCGTACCCGTCCGCGAGTTCGAGCACGCAGTACAAGCATTCCGCGGTCTCTCCCACGTGACGCACTTCGATCAGGTTCGGGTGCTTTCGCGCGAGAAGTTCGTAGGCACGGATGCCCTCGAGCTCCTTCTCGAGCAGGCGCTCGCGGCTCTTCGGGACGATCTTGATCGCATGGTGGACACCCGTGCGCGACCGTCCGAGCCACACGGAGCCGAACGATCCGCGACCGAGCTCACGGACGAGATCGTAGTCGGGAATCACCGGCGGGACCGGTGACGCGTTCATGCACCGCCATCGGGCTTCGGCCGTCGCGCCGCGTGGATGGACCGCGTCGCCGAATCGATGGTCCTCTGTCTTTCGTCCGGCGGCATGCGCGAGCGCCAGTCGCGCAGCATGCGGCCGAAGATGCCGCTGTCCTCGAGGTCCTTCGTCGCCGCGCGGCAATCGGCGCACGCCGGCAGATGCGCTTCGATCGCACTCGCGCGCCGCGCGTCGAGCACGCCGCGGCCGTATGCGTCCAACTCGCTGGCCTCGGGACACACCGGTTGCTCAGGTTTCATCGAGCATCTCCTGCAGGTGCTCGCGCAAACGGCGCGCGACGCGCAGCTTGCTCTGGCACACGTGATTCGGCGTCTGACCGAGCATGGCCGCGACTTCCTCGACCGGCAGCTCGCGCACGACGAGGAGGTCGAAGGCCTGGAACGTCGAGGGCTGAACTTCCCGGCGGACCTTGTCGAGTGCCGCTTCGAGGTGCGCTTGTCGCCATTCCTCCTCGAACCAGTGCGCGAACGCATCGCCGGGCTCGGGCATGGACTCATCGAGTTCCATCGCACCGCGACGCCGACGATGAAGATCCAGGACTCGTCGGTGAACTCGCGTCTTCAAGAAGCCGCGGAACGACCCCTTCGTGCGGTCGTATTCGAAGCGCGGCAGCGCCTCGAGCACTTCGAGGAGCACCTGTTGCATGACGTCGTCGGCGTCTTCACGCGACACTCCCCTCGCCCGCGCCATCGCGAGGACGAGCGGACCGTAGACGGCCGCGAACTCGTCGGCGTCGCCGGCTTTGGCGCGCCGCAGAACGACACTTTGCGTTTGCACGGGAGGACTGGAGGCATGTTACCCCTCCCCTGGTGATCCGTCCGATGCCGGATCGAACGCGAGAACCGTCGCGGTGGGGAGGCCGGGCCCGCTGACCACCGACCTCTCCACGGGGCCCAGGTTCAGGAGATTCCGGCGGCGCGCAGGGCGCTGGCGGACACCCGGGTCCGTGAGGCGATCGCACTCATCGCGCGCGGCATCCAACTCGAGGCCGTGACGAGCGCGCGGCGACCGAGAGCGTGCTCGCCGCAACGTTGGATCCAGGTCGCGAGTCGCACTTGACGCGCGACGTCGTGACGCAAGCGTTCGTGGTAGAGCGCGGAACTCGCACCGGACAGGATCGCGCGCGCCGCGAGTCGGCCGCTGTGCAGCGCGATCGCCATGCCGTCGCCGCAGTACGAGGGGATCACGGCCGCTTGATCGCCAAGTCGGAAGAGGTGCGCGGTGTCGCTCGATGTCGTGCGGTGGAGGAATCCGTACGGCACGCCGGAGATCGTGTGCGGCCGCGTATGAATCGGTTGCGCTCCCGCGAGTCGCCGGGCGAGGTGCGGTTCGCGTTCGAGAGCCCGGCGTAAGTGCTCCCACGTGCCGCCGAGTTCCTGGAACCTCTCGGCGCGCATGACGAGGCACAGGTTGAGGATGCTGTCCTCGACGAGTTGGAGCCCGGCGTAGCCGCCGTCGAACAGGACGAGCTCGACGCAGCCAAAGATCGCGTCGCGGGTTCGGGGTCCAACGCGGAAGTGGCACTTGAAGCCGATCCGGCCATCGAGCGTTCCGCGCGTGTCGCGTCCGACACCGCGTACGTCGTGCTTGCCGCTGGCGAGGCACGTGATGCGTGGACGCAGGGATCCAACCGTCGTTTCCAGCCCATCAGCCGTGATCTCACGCACGCTGACTCCGCGTTCGATCCGTGCGCCCGAACGTTCGGCGAGCTCGAGTAGTGCTTCGTCGAGCCGTCTCCGCGAGAGGCCGAGCGCGCGGAAGGGCAGCGCGACCTCGCTCGTGCGCATTCCCGCGATCAAGCGCACGCGCGTGATGTCGTGACCGCCGAGGCGCGCGACTTCGAGCCCGAGTGCCGAGAGATGGACGCGTGCCTCGGAGGAGAGGAATTCGCCGCACACCTTGTCGTGCGGCTCTCGTGTGCGTTCGAACAGCACGACTCTCTCTCCACCGCGCGCGAGGAGCGTCGCCGCGGCGCCACCCGCGAGCCCGCCTCCGACGATGGCGATCTCGCTCATCGGATTCGCCCGACGCACCAGCGGAACGGCACATGCCACTGCACGGTCACGACGTCGCGCGCAATCTGGGCTGCATCGAGGTAGCGCCCCCAATCCTCGCGCCGGAAAGCGCGCGCGATCGATACCGGCCCGTCGTGACGCACGAAGCGATGCCAGCGTGCCGCCTGCGCCAGCAGTCGGAAGCCGTGATACGCGAATGCGTGGCGGTGGAGATCGCTCACGAGCCATCCCCGCCGTGCGTTGCGCTCCATCCACGAGAAGAAGTGCACGATCTCGTCGTCGCGCATGTGGTGCGTGACCAGCGAACTCGTGACGAAATCCGGCCGTGTCGTGGGCGTGTGTTCGAACACGCTCGTCGCGTGGAACTCGATCTCTAGCGCGGGATCCGTCGCGGCACGCGCAGCACGAACGGCCGACGGATCGAGGTCGATTCCGACCAAGTGAGGCACGAGGCCACGTCGTGTCGCCGATCGATGGATCGCGCGCAGCATGTCGCCCTCGCCACAGCCGACGTCGAGGAGCGTGAAGCTCGCGCCCGGCGCCAGCTCGCGCGTCGCCCGCGTGAGCCAGCGCAACGTCGGCGGCCGAGCGGCCGTGAGCGTGTTCACGCGCGCGAGGTCGGCGAGGCACGCGGCCATGTCTTCGGGAGAGTTGTCGGCGGCATCCATGAGCTCGGTCTCGTTCGAGCGCGCACGAAAGCTCGTCACGACTCAGCCCACGATCCGGAACCGGAACGTTTCGGCCGCGAGACCCGGACCGAATGCCAGCGCCATGCCGTTCGCGCCCGGCGCGACCGCGGCGCCGATCGCACGATGGATGCGCTGCAGCACGAACATGAGCGTCGCGGACGACATGTTGCCGTAGTCGCGGAGCACCCCTCGCGACCAGTCGAGTTTCCGCGGATCGAGCTCGAACTCCGTCTCGACGGCATCGAGGATCGTGCGTCCACCGGCGTGAACGGCCCACAGGTCGTAGTCGGACGCACGCGTGCCGCGCAGGATGCCGCCGTCGTCCGTGCGCGACCGTTCGCGATTCAGCGCGCGAGCAATCCGCACCGGGACGTCGCCCGACAAGTGCATGTCGAAACCTTGGTCGCCGATGCGCCACGTGATCGCCTCGGCCGAGTCCTCGATCCCAGCCGCGCGGAAGTCGAGGAGGGCGATGCCCGCCTCGTCCGCGGTGACGAGTGCCGCCGAGGCTCCGTCTCCGAAGAGCAGCATCGAGAGCACTTCCTCGAGCTTCGACGTCTGTTGGAAATGCAGAGTGCACAGCTCGAGGTTGACGACGAGCACTCGTGCACGCGGATCCGAGCGAACGAAGTGGTGCGCGAGACGCAAGCTGTTGACGGCGGCGTAGCAGCCCATGAACCCGACGACCGTGCGCTCGATCCCGGGATCGAGCTCCAGGGCCCGCACGATCACTTGGTCGAGCCCAGGTGCGATGAAACCCGTGCACGACGCGACGACCAGATGCGTCAGGCGGCCACGTTCGTCGTCGATACCGAGATCCTGGATCGCTCGCAGCGCGAGTTCGGGCGCGCACTTCTCGTAGCGCGCCATCCGCACGGAGGTCTTCGGGAATGCGTTCGGCGTGTAGAAGCCCTCGGCATCGGCGACGAAGCCACGCGCGTCCTCGATCGGCTCGAAATAAGACCAGCGGTGTTCGATCTCCGCGCGACTCCGCATGCGCTGGAAGAGCACCTGATCACGACGTTCGGTCAGGAACCCCTGCACGAAGCGCACGAAGGCTTCGTGCACGTCGTTGGGCGGCACCGCCGTGCCGATGCGATTGATGTGGGCGATCGTCACGTCGCGTCTCGCGACGCACGGCGAGCGTAGTCGCACATGGCGTCCTGCGACAACTCATTCCGCGCCGGACGTTAGGGTCCGCATGAGTGCGTCCCATGTCACGCCGGCGGCGCGTTCCGCCGCGGCTCGCACGCGAGCTGATTCGACCTCGGCCGCCAGGACGGCTTCGAGAGCACGCACGCGCACTTGCTCCGCAGCGAGCATCGTCGCGTACGGTGCGTCGCCGCGCGCGTGCGCTTCCGACGCGAGTTCCAACGCCCGTTCGGCGCGCGTGAGGAGTCCATCGCGCGCCAATCGCAACGCCGACTCCGCGGCTTCGGCGCGCGACCATGCCGCACGGATGTCCTGCTCGACTTCGCGCACGAGGGACGCGCGGCGTGACCTCGCAGCTCGATACGCGGACTCGGCGGCAGACATGGAGGCATCGCCGCGGTCGAAGACCGGGAGCCCGACTTCTAGGCCCGGGCCTATGAGCGTCGGCCCCTGGTTCGGGCGCTCCGCGTGCAACGCGAGCTGGAGGTCGAGCAGCTTTTCGCGCCGCGCCAGTGGGATGCGCGCCGCGAGTGCTTCGATCTCCGCATCGGCGGCGCGGATGTCGAGCCGCGCGTCGAGCGCACGACGGACGACGTCGTCGACCCAGAGGTCGTTCGTCGAGAGTGTCGGCAGTTCTCCCGCGACGCGCACGTCTTGCAGGTCGCCCTGTAGTGCCAGCGCATGGAACAGGTGCCCCCGCGCGGTTCGCGAACGTGACTCTGCGCCGGCGGCCGCGAGATCCGTGAGCGCGCGTTCCGATGCAGCGATCTCGACGTCGAGGAGCCGTCCCGCGCCGTTCGCGGCACGGGCGGCGACGAGCTCTTCGCTACGGCCTGCGATGACGGCCACCTCGCGAGCCAGCTCCGAGGCGCGTCGGGCGGCGAGTGCATCGTCGTGAGCGTTCGCCGCGAAGAGCGCCAGTTCTCCGGCGAGACGAGCGGTGTCGAGCACACGTCGCTCGAGCTCGGCCTGCGCCGCGCGCTCGCGAGCCGGTATCCGCCACAAGTCGGCGAGGCTGGCCGCGATCGTCCCTTGGATCTCGGTCGTTCCTCCACCCTCGGGGAACAGGAGGAAGATGTTCACGGCAGGATTCGTGAGCAATCCGGCGCGGGCGAGATCAGCGCGAGCGACGCCGATCTCGTGGAACGACGCTTCGAGTCGTGGATGCGATCCGAGCACGATTTGGAGGCATTCCGCGCGCGTCAGCTCACCATCCGCGAGCGCATCGACGACTGCACGTGGGTCTTCGTCGGGAGTGCGCACGTTCTCCACATCGAGTGCGTCCGCCGTGATCGACGCCGACCGTCGCCAGTCGTCCGTCGGATCCGTGCTCGCGCACCCTGCTGCCAGGGCGAGCGGTGCAACGACTGCGGGCGAGAGCTTCGTCCGCGTTCCGAAACGCAGCAGCGCCGCGGGAACGACCAGCATGTTGAGTAGCGTCGAGGACACGAGACCTGACAGGATCACGATCGCCATCGGGGTCAGGAGTTCGCTCCCCGGTTGGTCACCGCGCAATGCGAGCGGCACGAGCGCGAGTCCCGCGGCGAGTGCCGTCATGAGGATCGGCGACACGCGCTCGATCGCACCGCGCCGCACCGCCTCCTCGAAGTTCGTCACGCCTTCGTTTCGTTGGAGATGCCGCACGTGCGACACGAGCAGGATTCCGTTCCGCGCTGCGATCCCGAACACGGTGATGAAGCCGATCAAGGACGCGACCGAGAGAACTCCACCGGACAGCGTCAGGCCCGCGACGCCCCCGATCAGAGCGAGCGGCAGGTTGAGGAGCACGAGGAACGCGTCGCGCAGCGAACCGAGCACCCAGACGAGGAGCGCGCCCATGATCGCGATCACGGCGATTCCGAGCAGCATGAGGCGCCGCGTGGTCTCCTGCGCGCTCTCGAACTGGCCGCCGTACGCGATCCAGTAGCCGCGGGGCAGTTTCACACGCGCGTCGATCGCCGCGCGAACGTCGTCGACGAGGCTCGTGATGTCGCGACCGGCCACGTTGCACTGGACGATGATGCGACGCTCGGCGTTCTCGCGGTTGACGAAGTTCGGTCCGACATCGTTGCTGACGAGCGCGAGCGACGACAACGGAACGCGGCCGCGCGGCGTCTCGACCAGCACGTTGGCCACGCCTGTTTCCTCGGTTGCACCGACGGTACCGACCCGTACGACGACGTCGTAACCCTGCGTGTCCTCGAGCAGCTGCGTGGCGACGATGCCGCGACCGGCGCTCTCCACCGCCGCGTTCATGTCGGCGACGGATGCTCCGTGTCGCGCCAAGGCTTCGCGGTCCGCTTCGACGCGCAGGGTCGGGACGTCGACTTGCGGCTCGATCGACAGATCGACGACGCCCGGAATCCCCTTCATCGCGGCTTCGACATCCCGCGCGCGTGCTCGAAGGACCTCGAGATCAGGCCCGAAGATCTTCACGGCGACACTCGCGCGAGAGCCCGACAACATGTGATCGACGCGGTGGCTGATCGGTTGCCCGAATGTCGCTTGAATGCCGGGCACGTTCGCCAAGTCCGCACGCAGAGCCGCGAGGAGCTCGTCCTTCGTGCGGGGCTCCTTCCCGGCGCGCTCGCGTGCGTCCATGTCGAGGGTGATCTCGAACTCGCTCGCTTCCACGCCCAGGACGTGCTCGTCCTCCTCCGCGCGCCCCGTGCGGCGACCGATGGCGACGACCTCTTCGTGCTTCATGAGCAACGGCTCGACGCGTAGTGCGATGGAATTGCTCGCCTCGAGGGACGTCCCCGGCGCCGTCGTGACTCCGAGAACGAGCGCGCCTTCGTTGAACTCGGGCAGGAAGTTCCGCCCGGAGCCGGCGAGAACGATCGTCGCACCGGCGAACAGCGCGAATGAAGCCAAGATCATGAGCACCGGCCGCTTCATAGCCCACGCCAGCTGACCGCGATACGCGCTCTGGATCTTGCGCACGATCCACGGCTCGTGCTGCGCGCGAACCGTGGCGCTCCCGGGGAGGAACCACAGACACATCGCGGGGGTCAGCGTCAACGCGGTGAGGAGCGACGCGGCCAATCCGACGCAGAACGCGATGCCGAGCGGTTGGAGGAGTCGCCCTTCGACACCCGAAAGTGCGAAGATCGGGCTGAAAACCAGCAAAATGATCGCCGTGGCGAAGACGATCGAGGAGCGCACCTCTACGCTGGCGTCGAAGACGACCTGGAACGCGCTCGCACGTTCATGTTCCGGCTTGGCGTGATTCAAGCGCAACCGACGCACGACGTTCTCGACGTCGATGATCGCGTCGTCCACGAGCGCCCCGATCGCGATCGCCATGCCGCCGAGCGTCATCGTGTTGATGTCGCCGCCCAGAGCGCGCAACGCGAGGATCGCGACCGCCAGTGACATCGGGATCGCCGCGAGCGTGATCACGCTCGCCCGCATGCTCGCCAGGAAGAGCAGAACGACGAGAATGACCATCCCGGCACCCTCGAACAGCGCCGTGAGCGTGTTCCGCACCGCGTTCGAGATGAACGTCGACTGACGGAAGATCTGCGCGTTGAGGATCATTCCCTCGGGCAAAGCGGCTTGGATCGCCGTGATCGAGACGTCGAGTCGTCGCGTGAGTTCCAACGTGTTCACGCCCGGCTGCTTCGTGATGCCGAAGATCACGGCGGGCTCGAGGATCGGCGCGCCATCCGGTGCACGACGACCCGCCGAAGCTGCGCCGCGCCGCTGCGCCGCGCCGACCTGCACGGCGCCTAGGTCGCTCACACGGATCGCACGAGAACCGCGCGTGGCGACGACCGCGCTCTCGATATCGGCGATCGACTCGAGGCGTCCGATGCCCTGGAGGATCAACTCCTCGGACGCACGAACGACGACTCCACCCGACACGTTCTCGTTCGCGGCTTCGAGCGCGGTGACGACATCGTCGACAGAGACGTCGTAAGCTCGCAGGAGTTCGGGCGCCAGGACGACCTGGTACTGACGCTTGTCGCCGCCGATCGGCACGACCTGAGCAACGCCCGGCTCGGACAAGAGCCGACGCCGCACGAGGGTCGATCCCACGCGGCCGAGCTCGAGTCCGTCGTGACGATCCGACGTGAGCGCGACGAACAGGATCTCGCCGAGGATCGAGGACTGAGGCGCCAGCTTCGGTGTTCGAGCACCGCGCGGCAGTGATCCCGACACCGCCGCGAGTCGCTCCGTGACGGTTTGACGCGCCTTCGCGATCTCGGTCCCCCACTCGAACTCGACCCAGACGACGGCGATGCCGAGCGCCGTCGACGAGCGCACTCGGCGCACGTCGTTCGCTCCGTTCACGGCCGCTTCGATGGGGAACGTGACGAGGCGCTCCATCTCCTCGGGGGCCAAGCCTTCGCTCTCGACGAGGACGGCCACGGTCGGCGCCGTGAGGTCCGGGAAGACGTCGACCGGCATGCGCAGAGTCGCGACGACTCCGAGCACGAGGATCAGCGCGGAGATCGCGATGACGAGCGCCCGGCGCTCGAGGGACCAACGAATGAGGCTCTCGACCATGGTCCGGACCTCAGTGCTGGTGTTCGACGATTTGACCGGATCCGGCGAGAGCGGCAAGGCGCAGCTCTTCCACGTCGGTGACCGCGATCACCTCACCGGCGGCGAGGCCTTCGAGCACCTCGAATCGGTCTCCATCGCGCGCACCCAGTCGCACACGGCGCTTCACGAACGTCTCACCGTCGAGGAGGACGTAGACGACGGCGCGACCTTGCTCGCGCACGATCGCTGCTTCGGGAATCGTCAGGACGTCCGTCCGCGTTCCCGTGATGAGCTCGAACGTCGCGAGCATTCCCGCACGTAGCGCACCGTTCTCGTTCGGGACGCTGAACGCCACGTCGACGGAGCGCGTCGTCGGATCGACGCTGCTCGCGACGTGCGTCGGTGGAGCGGATACGTCGATGGGAACTGGGAGGCCTCGCGGGCGCACTCGCGCCGCATCCACGCGCGCCAGCCGCCCCAACTCGTGCTCGGGCACTTCCGCCACGGCCCACATCGAGGCCAGGTCCACGATCGTTGCGATGCCTTCACCGGCTTCCACGGATTCGCCGCGTACCACCGTCATTTCGGCGACGATCCCCGCGATCGGTGCGCGAACGTCGAACGCAGGTGCCACGACGCCGGGATCCTCGGCGTGTTCGTTCCGCAAGCGATTCACGGAAGCGAGCGACGCGAGCGCGGCCGATTCGTCGGCTCGCGCCAAGTCGAGGTCCGCGCGCACGGCATCGAGTTCCGCTTGCGTGCCGAGCGTTCCGGCCAACAGTCGGGTCGCGCGCTCGACCTCGCGCGCGGCGGCCTGGATCCGCACGCGCGCCGTGCTGAGGTTGCGCTCCGCCTCGAGCTGCTGCAGGTCGAGTTCGTGCCGCAGTTGGTGCTGCTGGTACTCGAGCGCTTGGAGCCCCACGAGGTCCGACGCGGACAAGTACGTTTCGACGCGCGCCAACACTTGGCCCGCTTCGACGCGATCTCCGAGACGCGGCCACGAACCCCCGTGCGACACCGCCAAGAGTCCCGCGACGGGCGCGGCTACGTGCGCGCGCGCGCCCGGTTGGCCATCGATGCGACCCGGAGCTTCGAAATGCTCGCGGAAAGAACCTGGACCGACGCGCTCGAACTGCATGCCGAGCGGCCACTGGGACTCGAAGAGATAGGCGATCGCTCCCGCCGGCGCCGCTGGCGATGAGATGCGTGCCAATGCAGCCGCATCGGCCGCGACGAAGAGCTCGCCCAACTCGACCGTTTCCTGGCCGTTGCCCGAGCGAACGTCGACGGACGCGTTCCATGCTCCCGCATCGGGAAGCGTGATCGTGACGTACCAATGACCCAGTGTTTTCTCCAGAGTCGCGCCGCGAACGACCGCGCCGCCTGAGTGCCGTAACACGACATCGACCTCGCCTAGATTCAGGGCGTCCCACGTGTCGAGCCGCGTTCCGTGGACGAGAAGCTCGGCCGGCGTCCCTCGAACGAGGCCGGGGTGGATGAGGTGAACGAGATAGCGCTGGCCCAATCGAGCCACGGCCTGTTTTGTCGCCTGCTCGGTCTCGTGCCCATCTGGATGAGGGTGAGGATGGTCGTGCGCATCGCACGAAACGGGAACGAGTGCCGCGGCGACGAGGACGTGGGCGAGGATGACGGAGTTCCGATCGCGAAGAACCATGACGAGACTCGAGCAGTGGGACGGAAGGACCGGCGTTGGACCGGTAGGGATCCGCCCAGGCGCGAGACGCGACCGGGCGGCACGGGATCACCCGTGCCGCGTCAGAGGAGGAGCGCTCGGCTGGTCCGGAGGAGGATCCGCGTGCCGCTTCTCGACGTGCGACCTCGTGGTCGCGGAGGCCTCGTCCGAACCGACGCGGCCACCAGGATGTCGCTGGAATGCACGAGAAAAGCCGCGAACGGCAAGATCACGGCTCGACACATCTCCGGCGCGATCGAGCTCGCCCTCGATCCGAACACGGGCTCCGAGGGCAGGCCGAGGAAGAGTTCGCCCTCGATCGGCCCCTCGTGCTCGTCGCCGGGTTCACCGTGTTTCGCCGGATGCTCGTGCGCGTGGTGCCGCGCATGGAACGTGTCGCGGTCGAGGCTGGTGCGCGCGTCCTGCAGGCCCGACACGACGTGCGTGTGCAACCCGTGCCCCGTGTGCGCATGGATCACGACGGCGCCCGCCGATCGCGGAAGGATCGACATGACGCAGACGAGCATCCACAGCCAGATGCGTCCGTGCGCTGCTCGCTTCGATCCGTTGCGTGCTTGTGACATCGACGTCGTGACCGTACCCAGCCATCCGGGCCCTGTCGAGCGCGGCCGGATCACCGGCGTCACAGTACATCGGACGGCGCCCTGCGCGACATGAAGAGTGCGGCGAACGTCGGGGCCGGGCGCGGCTACGCGTCGGATGAGTGGGAGTTGGCCCGGTCCATCCGTTCGGGCACGATCCGCGCATGAAATCAGCGTCGTGGGTCCTGATCGTCCTCTCGTCGTCCCTCTTCGGTTGCGGATCGATCGGTCGAGCACCGCGAGTCCAAGCGGTGCCCACGCCGCCCGCCCCCGCCGTGCAGGATCCGCTCGATTCCATCGCGCGATTCGAGGACCTGCGCTCGGACGGCGAAGGCCTGCTGCAAGTGCTGGCCGTGCGCGGCGAAGTCCGAACGCGGACTCGCGCCGTGCGCGCACTGGGTCGGTTGCCGCTCGAGGAGTACGGGGCCTCGGTGTCGGACGCGCTGGTCGATGCGCTCGAGGACGAGGATCCTGGCGTGCGCGAGACCGCGGCTTTCGCGCTGGGGATGCGCGGGGATTCGTCGACGGTCCAAGCACTCGTCGGCGCCATCGACGCAGCGTCGGACGCGACTTCGAACGCGCTCCGCGCGCGCTGCGTCGAAGCCTTGTCGCGCATCGACGACCCGCGCGCGCGACGCGCCGTGACGGAAGCGCTGTTCGCAAACCTTTCAGGCGCGCCGTCGGTGCCGT
>CAZKIY010000046.1:0-1313 GCA_964552875.1 uncultured Planctomycetaceae bacterium | reverse complement strand
CGCGCCGTGACGGAAGCGCTGTTCGCAAACCTTTCAGGCGCGCCGTCGGTGCCGTCGGTCGCGCAGATGGCGGCGCTCGGCATCCAACGCTTCCCGAAAGCTGCACCGGAGGCCGCAGCGGCCGAGGCCGAGCTCGTGCGCTTCACAGCGGCGCTCCGCGCGACGTCGGATGACGAGGAGTCGCTCTGGCGCGCGCTGTCCACGCTCGCGCGGCGATCGGTCGTCGGAGCGCGCGCGGAATTCGAGCGCGGGGCGACATCGTCCAGCGCGCGCGTCCGCATCTTCGCGCTCCAAGGTCTCGGCTCGATTCCCTCGGACCCTCGGGCTGCCGAAATTTTGCGCGCACGCCTCGCGGATCCCGACTGGCGCGTCGCGTGCGAGGCTGCCAACGCGCTCGGCAAACACGCTGAATCCAGCGCGGTTCCAGCACTCCTCGAAGCCACGACTCGTAGCGTTCCTCCACAAGCTGCGCATCACGTGCAAAGGTGCGCGTTCGAGGCTCTCGGCCGCATACCCGATGTGTCGGATGCGGCTCGATCGGCCTTGGAGCGAGCGCGCAACGACCCGAGCCCGTCGGTGCGCGCCGCGGCGATCGAGGCCGGTGCGCGGATGCAGGGTCTGCAAGCGTTGGCCGCGATCGAGGCTGCGGCGCTCGATGCGAACCCCGTCGTGCGTGCCGGAGCGGCTGCGGCCTCGGCGCATCTTCCATCCACAGCTGCGTTGGTGCTCCTCGAGCGCCTCGTGCTCGACATCGACCTCCGCGTCGCGACGACCGCAGTGGACGCCTGCGCGATTCACGCCGCGGATCCCGCGATTCGCTCAAGGCTGCGTGAGTTGCTCGCGGCCGAGGACAACGGCGTGCGCTTGTCCGCAGCCACCGCGTTGAAGGACACCGCCACACACGCCGATTTGCCGGCGTTCGAGCTCGCGCTGACTTCGACGCGCGGTGAAATCGCGCCCGAGGTCGCAGCGGCGATCGTCGACGCGGCCGCGAAGATCGGTGGCGAGCCCGGACTCGCGCTCCTGCGCCGCGCGGCCGTGAATCAGGACCCGTACGTCGCGCGCAAGGCTCGCGCAGCCGCACTCGCGATCCGCGCCGACGCAACTCTCCCGCGCGCGCCGACACCGCCGAAGCGCTCGAGCATCCTGCCACCGGCGCATTCGGGCCCGAATCCGCGCGTCGTTGTCGAAACGACGCGCGGAACGCTCGTTTTCGAGCTCCTTCCGGATGAGGCGCCGTTCCACGTCGTGAACTTGCTCGAGCTCGCGAGTCGCGGTCACTACGACGGCACGCGCATCCACCGCGTCGTACC
>CAZKIY010000045.1:2359-19548 GCA_964552875.1 uncultured Planctomycetaceae bacterium | reverse complement strand
TGCATCGCTCGAGCGTGCTCGGCCTCGCGACGTGACTTTCACCACGGACTGCTAGAGGACGGGAGTTCGTCGCAACGCGTCGTCCGCGTGAGCTTGCCCCGGGAGTCCTAGAGTTGTCCGTGACGTCCTCTCGAGCTCACGCGCCGCGGAACGGCAGCCTGGTCGAGAGAGCGGCGTCACCTCGGTTCGTCGACGCCCTCGCGCTCGCCCACGCCGCGATGCGCGGTCGGCATCGGGTCGTAGCGGACGCTCGCGGGATTCAGCGTCCCGACTTCGAGTCCGGCCCGAACAGCTCGCGCTCTTCGGCCGTGCTCACCGGCGTGCTTTCGCCGACCGGAACGTCGAAGCCGTGGCCCAGATAGACCTCGCGCACACGCGGATCGCTGACGAGCTCGTGCGACGTGCCTTCGCGCAGGATTCGCCCCTCGTGGATGATCGTGGAACGATCCGTGAGCTGCAGCGTCTCGCGCACGTTGTGGTCGGTGATGAGGATGCCGAGGTCGCGGTCCTTCATCTGCCGGACGAGTCCCTGGATCTCCTGCACGTTGATCGGGTCGACGCCCGCAAACGGCTCGTCGAGCAGGAGGATGGTCGGACGTGTCGCGAGCGCGCGGCACATTTCGAGCCGACGTCGCTCGCCGCCTGACAGCGTGTCGGCCGTGTTCTTCGCGAGGTGCGTGAGTTCGAGGTCGCCCATGAGCCGCTCGGCTTCGAGCCGGCGTTCGCGCCGGTTGAACGGCATCGTCTCGAGCACGGCGAGCAAGTTGTCGCGCACGCTCATGCGGCGAAAGATGCTCGGCTCCTGCGGCAAGTAACCCATGCCGAGCCGTGCGCGCTTGAACATGGGGAGGCGCGTGCAGTCGGCCCCGTTCAACGTCACGGTGCCCGCGTCGGGCAGCACGAGACCGACGGTCATGCGAAAGCTCGTCGTCTTGCCCGCGCCGTTGCGGCCGAGGAGGCCGACGATCTCGCCCGCGGCGACCTGGTAATGGACGCCGTCGACGACGCGGCGCCCGCGGTAGGACTTCACCAAGCCGTCGGCCTGGAGGAGGAGTTCGCCGCGTCGCGGTGCGCGGAAGACGACCATGCTTCGCACTCTAGTCGAGCCAGCCGGAAGTCCGCAGCCAAAGTCGAGGCGCCGCGGCGCGTCCTTGCGCCCGTGCGAGCGAGGAAGTCGGGGTCGAGTGGGGCAGGACAAGCGTCGCCGCGCGATCGATGACCCTCACGGCGGCGTCGGCCCCGAGCCCCGCCTGCTGTGTTTCCGTCCATCCGGCGCGGACGGACCGTGCCCGGTCCGGGAGCCCGATCACGAGCCAGACCCGCGACGGCCAGACAGTCAGCGAGCTCGGCCGGACCACCTGCTAGGGAGTCGCATTCAGCGAACCGACTCGAACCCGGCCTTGGCGGCGCGTCGAGTTCGACTTCGCGCGCCGATTGCGACTTCGCGCCTTGTGGAGAACGCGTGGAGAGGCGGGTGCCGTGGCACGGCGTCAAGGGGTAAGAGACTTCCCTCGAAATTCGTGAGTCCCTGCGCACACTCCCATGCCAACCACCGTGAGGTTTGCGCCAAGACGGAACGCAAGCTGGTTCAACAACTTACGACCCTAGGTCGACCGACCAATCGCTCCGGTCCGGGGCACCCAAGAACCGTCCCGTTCTTGGGAACGCTCGACAAGCTGGTCACCGCGGCGTTCCCGAGCCGCCTTCCGCCCTGTGGACAAGCTCGGTCAGCGCACGAACTTCAGACGCCAGATCCCCGGGTCCCCGGTGAACGGCCACAGCGGCCAGAAGACCAGGACCGCGCGCCCGACCACGAGTTCGCGGGCGACGTAGGGGGCTTCCTCCTGCGCACCCAAGGTGCCGGGCTTCGCGATGAAGGTGTGCAGCTCGCCCCATTCGTCGCGGAAGAAGACCCGCGGGCCCAGAGCCCCGCCCTGCACCTGAATGGGGTTCCCGTTCAACGGATCGCGCGGGCTGGGCGGGAAGAAGTTCCCGCGCACGAACTCGCCGTCCGACCCCGGGCCGTCCCAGCGATAGTTCGTGAAGAGCCACTCGCGCGAGTCGCTCGAGTCCTGCGTGTTGTCGCCGAGCATCACGTAGTGACCCGCCGGGATGCGGAACTCGCGTCCCTTCGTGCCCGAGGTGTAGTAGATGTCGCGCCACGTCTCGAGATCGTCGAAGTCGGCGCCTTCGCCCTCGACGCGGAGCGTGAAGCTCGACGCCTGATTCGAAGAGGGCGGGATATCGAGCGCGACGACGACGTCGCCGTCGATCTCGAGCCGGATCTGGTCGTCGACGTTCTGCGCAGCGAAGGAGACGCTGCGGCCCGCTTCGAGCTTCCACGGAGCCGCGGCGGCCGCCTCGGCCGGCGCGGTATCGGTCGTCGCCGTTTCCGCGGCCCGCACGATCGGTCGCGCGGCCGCGTCCGCGGCGGGACCGGGGATCACGAAACGCAGGAGCTGACGGCCTTCGCGCAACTCGACGACGATCTGTTTCGTCCCCGCGAGCGCCGTGACCTCGCCCGTGAGGCGCAAATCCGCGACCGGGTGGACTCCGGGGAACGCGAGCGCGCGCTGCAGCTTCCTGCCCATCTCGCCCGGATAACCGTCGCGGTAGTTGTCGAGCACCGTGCCGTTGTCGCTCGGGAGACGCACGGCACCATCGTTGCGCGCGGAGACCTTGCCGCGACCTTCGACCGACCAACCGCGCGTGCCGTCGAGCTGTTTCCAGGCCGCGAAACGTGCATCCGCGGGATCGAGTCGCTTCCACACGGCGTCCTGGACGTTCTCGGTGCGCCGCAAGATCGTCCACGGTTGCGAATCATCGGCGCGCGTGAACAAGTCGCCGTTCCGGATCGACAGATGCTCGGGCCCCACGCCGATGATGCGCTTGATGAAGCTCTTCGAGCGGTCGAGCGGGTACTTGAACACCGCGACCTCGAAGCGCTCCGGATCGCGGAAGTGGTAACTGAACTTGTCGACCAGGATCCGGTCGAAGATCTCCGTGTCGGTGTTCCCGAGCAGCGTCGGCTGCATGGAGCCCGTGGGGATCTTGTACGCCTCGACGAGGAAGTACTTGAGCATCACGGCCATGACGATCGCCATCGTCAGGGCCTCGATGTTCTCGCGCCAAGGTCGGCGGTTCTGCTTCAGGACTTCGGCGGCGCTCAAGGGGGCAACTGGGGCGGCGAGTCTAGCGAGCACGCTCGAACTCCGTCGATCGCTGCCAGGCCAACTTCGCGGGAGTTCGCGCTCGCCCTCGATCGCCGCGAGGCTGTCACGACGGGAAATCGCGTGACGCGCGCGCGGCGATCTCTCTCGGCGACAGCCCGTCAGGGCTCGGAGCCGTGCGGGCGTTGCCGAGCTCGACCGCGCTGTTCAGATCGGGAACACGGCGTGGAAGAGTTCGCCGCGGCTCTGCACGCCCATGCTCTCGTAGGCGTGCGACAGCGCGTTCTTCACGGTCTGCTCCGACAGGCCCAATTTTCGAGCGATCTGCTTGTTCGAGTCGCCCTGGAGCACCAATTCGACGAGCTCGCGCTCGCGCGGCGTCAACGGCATCCCAGCCAGTCGACGGCGGAAGAACTGCGTCAGTTGCCCCGGATCGTCGCTGCGCTCGGTCGCGAGGCGCTCGAGGATCGACACGAGCGCATCGACTCCGAAAGGCTTCTCCAAGAGGTAGTCCGCGCCGAGGTTCAAGACGGCCACGACGCGCTCCTTGTCCGCGAAGCTCGTGACGACCACGCGCATGGCGGTGTGTTTGCGCCGGTTGAGCTCCTCGAGCACTGCGATCCCATCCGCGCGCGGCATGACGATGTCCGTCACGACGTAGTCGAAGTCCCGATCCAATTCCTCGGCGGCGGCCAAACCGTCGGCAGCCGTGACGACTGCATAACCGGCGCGCTGCAACCCGCGAGCGAGTAGCTCGCGCCCGGTCGCTTCGTCCTCGACCAGCAAAATGCTGCGTGTCGTCATACGGCGGGCTCGGCTTGGCGCGGCCACAGCAGCGTGCATATCACGTGCCCGTCAGCCTCGGCGAGCTCGATCTCGCCTCCTGCATTGGTCGCAATCTGTCGCGAAATCGGCACGCCGAGGCCCAATCCGCCGTTTCGCTCCGGTACATCACGCCGGGCACCGAGCGAACCGCGATTGCGGATACGCAAGGCCCACCAGCGGCCGCGTTCGTGGAGGCCGAGTTCGACCGTTCCCTGTTGCGGCGAGCCTTCGACGGCGTTGCGGAGGAGGTTGTCGATCACGATCCGCAGCGCGGTGCGCGAGGAAGCGACCACGGCTCGCGGTGGATCGCGCTCCCACGTGAACACGACGCGTTCACCGGAGATCCGCGCCTGAGCGACGACGGCATCGCGAGCCGCTTCTGCGAGGTCCGTGCGTTCGGCTTCACCGCCCTCGGGTCGCGCGAGACGATACACGAGGTCGACCGCACGGTCGATGCGCTCGAGCGCGGCCTCGAACTCCGGCTGCAGGGCGTGGTCCCGCAGACCCAGGACCTCGTGCCGTTGCTCGTCCACGATCAGTCGCACGGTCTGCAGGGGATTGCGGACCTCGTGCGCGACCGAGGCGGCCATACGGCCGAGGAGTCGAAACCGTTGCTCACGTTCTTCGTGCATGCGCCGCGCTTCTCGTTCGCGCATCGTCGAGATCTTGTCCGCGAGGAGCCAGGCCGCGATGCCGAGCCCGACAGCCGTGACGATGAGCTCGACGATCTCGAAGGTGAAATGCGAGCCTGTGAAGCTCTTTTCCAGCTGTTCCGTGAGCATGTCGGTGGCGAAGAACGACACCGAGGCGAACGCGACGATGCTGCCGACGAGCCAGGGGAGCGCCCGTTCCGGGCGCCCGGGCTCGAAGTCGCTCTCCGCCCGCGCGGCGCTTTCGTCCCACGCGAGCAAGCCCAAGGCGCGGAACAGGAACGCGAGCGCGCAGGCCGTGGCCCAAGCGATGGCGAGCGACCAGAACTCGTGGGAAGGCGGGTGCGCACCGCGCACGTGTTGCCCCAGTGCGAACACGAATCCGAGACAGAGCCCGGGTCCGAGCCACAACCACCGATGTCGCGTGCCCAGCGAAGCACCGACGAAGAAGAGAGAGATCCACGCGAACCCGGACGCGGCATGCGCTCCTGGGGATCCGAGGAGTTCGAACAGGGTCCCGCTGCCGGAGAGGCCCGACCAAGGCTTCGATCCACCGAAGTCCGTCGTGTCCCACGGGGTGATCGGATCCGCGAGTCGCTTCCACAGCCCGGCGATACCGGTCGTGACGAGCAAGCACGCCGCGAGATAGGCGAAGCGTCTTGCGTTCGCTCCGCGGCGTGGATCGCGCCACCAGATCGCTGCTGCGATGACGAGCGCAACCGTGGACGCGACGATCGCGTACTTCCCACCGATGTGCAGCACGTTCTCGAAGAACCACGCGCGTCGCATCGGAAACGTGCCTGACGCTGGGTCGAAGAACGGGACCAGCGATTGGCGGTCGAAGCTGCTGCGGCCGAGTGCAACTGCCAGACCTCCGGTCACCATGACCGGCATTGCGAACCGTGAGATCCACCAAGCTACGGAGTTCGCTCGACTACGGGACATCGGGCAGACGATAGCGTCGGCCCTCGTAGAGCACCGAAGCAGCCTGGAAGACGGAGGCTGCACGATCGGCGTTCCGCGC
Organism: uncultured Planctomycetaceae bacterium; assembly: GCA_964552875.1. Classification (GTDB taxonomy): domain Bacteria; phylum Planctomycetota; class UBA1135; order UBA1135; genus JAEUHZ01. The sequence continues at coordinate 13,879 of CAZKIY010000045.1, read as the reverse complement.
CAACTGCGGGCTCTCCCGCATGAGTTCGAACCGATCCGATTCACGCGATTCGCGTCGATAGTGGGTGATCGTCCGGCGCAGACCGAGCACCGTGAGTTCCGTGTCGGTCAAGAGCCCGATGTTGCGATTGTGGATCAACCACGCGCGACCCGGTCCATCGGGCGGGCTGGCGAGCAAGTCCTCACCGAAAAACGGAGCCGCGTAATCGATGCCGGCCATCGACAGAAGCGTGGGGGCGAGGTCGATCTGCGACGCCAAGCGCGGGATGATCGCGCCGCGATGCTTCGCGTCGGGCGCGACGAACAGCGCCGGAATGCGATAGCTCGCGGCCGGGATCTCCTCGGAGCCGTAGACGCGCGCGCCGTGGTCGCCGACGAAGAGGACGACGGTGTGCTCGAGAAGTCCCTCGGCTTCCGCGCGATCGAGGTAGTCGGCCAGCGCTCGGTCGGCGTACCGCACGGCGTTCTCGCGGGAGTCGCGCGGTTGGGCTTTCGACCACGAAAACGCCGAGAACGCGATCCAAACGAAGCCCGCGATCGTGAAGAAACGTGCGCGCCGCCCCGGCGGAGCGAGGTAACGCCAAGCGAGGAGCGTGAGCGCGAGCAGGATCGCTCCCTGCCACCCCGCTGTAAGCAATTTCTCACCACGCAGCGCCGTCGAAGCCGTGTCCGGCGTGAGGAACGGCTTGTGGTTGCTCACCGTCAGCGCGGTGCCGAAGAAGCGCGTCCCGTCTTTGGCTGCGTCGCGCTGCCGCGCGAGGAGTTCGGAGAACACATCTTCGTCGGCGACACCCCACACGGTGCGGAACGCTTCCTCGGAGTAGCTCGAGGCGCCGATCATCGAATCCTCGCGGAACTCGTCCCAGCCATTTCGCAGCGCGAAGGACCGCATGCCGTCGAAAGCGCCGTCGCCGCCGTAAACGAATTCGGTTCGGTAACCCTGCTCCTTCAAGACCCGCGCGATGCTCGCGACATCGTCGGACTTCTCACGCTTCCAAATCGAGTCACCGGGCAGCGGCACGAACGAACACAGCACGCCTTCGAGACCGCGAACGGTGCGATTGCCCGTTGCGACGAGGTTCGTGAGCAGCGTTCCACGATCGGCCCAACGCTCGAAACCCGGTGCGCAAGGCTTGCTCCCTCCGAGGCGGCCGACGAACTCGGAGCCGAAGCTCTCTCCGAGGATTACGACGATGTCGAGCGGGGTGTCGCGGCGATCCGCGGCGACGAAGGTCTTCGCGGGATCGTCGAGGCTCGGGAAGCCGACTTCGTCGTGCGCGTGTTGCGCCAGTTCATCGGCGGGCACCGTTCGGTAGTAGCTCGCGTAGTCGAGTCCCGAGGTCGCGAACGCGCGGCCGAGTTGAACGAGGCCGTTCGCGGAGATCTCGTCGTGCGTACGATCGCCCGATGTACGCATGGGGATCGCGACGAGAGCTGCGACAGCCGTTCCGCCGAGGAGCAGGCATGTGCCGGCACGCCGGGCTCGCGATCCGAAACTTGCCGGAATCGCGCTGGATCCACGCAGAAAGCGCTGGATTGCGAGTGCGATCAAGCCGCCGCCGAGTGTCGCGAACGCGAGGTAGAGCGGGACGGGATAACTCTCCCAAACGTTGCCCACGACCTCGTCGGGGAAGAGAACGTAGTCGAGCGCGACGTGATTGAAGCGCGCGTCGAACTCCTCGAAGAAGAAGAACTCGACGAAGCCGCCGAATATCGTGACTGCAGCGGCCGCCGTGATGAGGACGAAACGCAGGCGCGATCGTTCACTTGTTCTTCGCGAGAGGCTGAAAGCTGCGGCGAGCGGAGCGATCAATGCCAACGCGACCAGAGCGTCGATGGCGGTCCCGTAAGAGACCACGCGCAGCAACTCGCCGAGCGTGAACGACGCGCGTTCGTGGGTGGCGATGGCGAGGCGCGTGATGCCCCCGATGCCGACGAATGCAGCCCACAACGAGAAGCAGATCCGCGCGAAACGTTCACGCGGATAGAGACATGATTCCATGCACCATCACCTCGCCCCCGACGGTACGGGAGTGCAGAGGCGCATGCGTCGGTACCTTCGTACGAGCGCGTCGGTACCTTGGTACTCGCGCGAGATCTCGGAGCGTGTGAAGAATCACACGCTCTCGCGACACGAAGCGTCGCCACATGAATCCGAGAGCCCGTAGACTCGATTTCTTCAGCTCTCAGAGCCTGTGAAGAATTCACGGGCGACGCGCTGCGGAGCGGCGCAGATGGTGTCTGGGAGCGTGTAGGCTCGATTCCTTCACACGCTCTCAGTCCGCCTCTTCGTCGTCCCCACCCAGCACGGCGAGGAACGCCTTCTGCGGGATGTCGACGTTGCCGATCTGGCGCATCCGGCGCTTGCCGGCTTTCTGCTTCTCGAGCAGCTTGCGCTTGCGCGTGATGTCGCCGCCGTAGCACTTGGCGGTGACGTCCTTGCGCAGCGCGGAGATCGTCTCGCGCGCGATGATGCGCGCGCCGATCGCGGCCTGGAGCGCGATCTCGAATTGGTGGCGCGCGATCTCCTTGCGCATCTTCTTGATCGCGGAACGACCGCGCTTTTCGGCCTGGTCCTTGTGGATGATCGACGTCAGGGCGTCGACTTCCTTCGTGTTGACCAGGATGCGCAGCTTCACGAGGTCGCTCTCGTGGTAGCCGGTGATCTCGTAGTTGAGCGTGCCGTAGCCGCGCGTCGAGCTCTTCAGTTTGTCGAAGAAGTCGTAGATCAGTTCGGCCAGCGGGATGTCGTAGACGAGCTGCACGCGCGTCGGCGACAAGTGGTCCTGGCGCACGTACGTGCCGCGGTGGTCGTTCGCGATCGTCATGACGTTGCCGATGTACTCGGACGGCGTCATGACGGTGACGCGGGCGTACGGTTCGAGGATCCGCACGAACTTGTCCGGCGTCGGCATTTGGCCGGGAGAGTGGATCTCAACCAGTTCGCCGCCTTCGAGCTCGATCTTGTACGTGACGGTCGGAGCCGTCTGGATCATGTCGATGTCGTGCTCGCGCTCCAGGCGCTCTTGCACGATCTCCATGTGCAGGAGGCCCAGGAATCCGCAGCGGAATCCGAAGCCCAACGCTTCGCTGGTCACGGCCTCGAACGAGAACGACGAGTCCGAGAGCGACAGCGTTTCCAATCCCTCGCGCAAGCCCTCGAAGTCTCCCGAGTTCGTCGGGAAGAAGTCGGCGTACACCATGTGGATCGGCGGGCTGTAGCCCGGCAGCATCGCGACCTTCGGGCCCTTGTGACGCGTGACCGTGTCACCGACGCGCACGTCGCCGAGCTGCTTGATGTTCGATATCAGATAGCCGACCTCGCCCGGGCCGAGATCGCCCGTGCGCTTCATCGACGGCGTGAACCGACCGATCTCGACCGCTTCGTAGACCTTGTCCGTGCCGAGCATCGCGATCATCTCGCGCTCGCGGATCGTGCCGTCGACGACGCGCAAGTAGACGACGATTCCGCGGAACTCGTTGTAGACGGCGTCGAAGATGAGGCAGCGCAGGGGCGCGTTCGGGTCGCCGCTGGGCGCGGGAATCGCTTCGACGATGCGGTCGAGCAACTCGGGAACGCCCAACCCGGACTTGGCCGACACGCGCGCCGCGTTGGTCGCGTCGATGCCGATCGAATTCTCGATCTCCTCCATCACGACCTCGGGTCGCGCGTGGGCCAAGTCGATCTTGTTCAGGACCGGGAGGACCGTCAAGTTCGCCTCGACCGCGAGGTACGCGTTCGCGACGGTCTGCGCTTCGACCCCTTGGCTCGCGTCGACGAGGAGCAGCGCGCCTTCGCACGCCTGCAGCGACTTCTGCACCTCGTAGTTGAAGTCGACGTGCCCCGGCGTGTCGATCAGGTTCAGTTCGTACTTCTGCCCGTCCTTCACGTGCCAGATCGTGACCGCGGAAGCCTTGATCGTGATGCCGCGCTCGCGCTCGAGATCCATCGAATCGAGCAGTTGCGCGCGCATGTCGCGCTTGTCCACGGCGCCGGTCATTTCGAGCATGCGGTCCGCGAGCGTCGACTTGCCGTGGTCGATGTGCGCGATGATGCAGAAATTGCGGATGTACTTGGGGTCCACGGTGTTCTCGCCGGGCGCGGTGCGCGCGCAATTGGGCGCGAGAGTCTATCCGCATGCGGACGAGCGCGCACGGGCTCGCCCTGGCCTTCGCCACGCGAGAGCTCGGTCGGATCTCGTGAAGAGATCACGGTCCAGGCGTCGCGAACCGGAGCGGACGCTCTCGGAGACCGAAAAGGCCCGACTCACGCAGCCGCTTCTCGCGCAGGTTCACGCCCAGAACCCCTGAATCGCGCGGTGCGAGGAATCTCGGAAGGAGCAGCTCAGCGCGCGACGAAAGCCGCGGCCATCGGCACGATGGCGGTCGCCGCGGCCGGTCGTCTGCGCGCGAAACGTGCAGCTCGCGCGAGCGGGCCGAGCGCCGAGGATCAGCGTCGCGTGATCCTGCTCGCGCGGATCGGCGGCATGTCGCACGAGGAGGTTTCGGCCGCGATGGGTCGGTCGGTGCTCGCGACGCGCAGCCTCCTCGCGAGAGCGATGGCGCGACTCGCCGTGCTGCTCGAGGAGTGAGGCCCTAGCGCCGGGACGGCTAGTCGCTGACGAATTGGAGTCCTCGGGCTCCCACCTCGCGAAGCGGCGCGACCCGTGTCGGAAGGCCCGTAGGCTCGGTCCCTGCACGGGCTTCCCGAATCCAGTTGCGCCGCTCTGCTGCTGCCTCGAGTCCGTGATGTCCGAGCTGTCTCCGAGCGCGCGACGGACGAGGCGGGCCGCAGCGCGAAACGAATCGGTGACCGGCGGACGAGGCGGGCCGCGACGTAAGGCGAATCGGTGACCGGCGGACGAGGCGGGCCACGAGGTGGACCGAATCGGTGACCGACGGACGATGCGGGCCGCGACGTGGAGCGAATCGGTGACCGGCGGATCTCGCTTCGCGCGGAGCGCCTTGCGTCATCACGACTTGCGCGTCGAGGCGTGAGTTTTCCGTGAGTCGACCCGCGACCGGCGCGGGGGCCGAGCGTCGTGACGGGAGGTGGCGCGCGTGCGCCGCGTTCCGGTCGCAGTTCGCTCGCTCGTGGAGGCCTCGATGTGCAGTTCCCGTCTCTCGTCGATCGGATCGTTCGCCGTTTCGTCATTGATCGCCGGCGCGGGGTTCGCCGCGCAATCACCGGCTTCGTCGCCCGCCGATCCGGGTCCGCGCGAATACGTCGCACCGGGACCGATCCACCGCGTACTCGTCGACGACGCGGCGTTCGAGCGCTTGCTCGGGCTCGACGCCGTGCGCGCCGTGGAGGATTACGGATCGTTTCGCTTCGTTCTCGCCGACGCGCGGCGCACGGGTGGGATCGAGGGCTTGCGTGCGATCGGCGCCGCGATCGTGGACGAACGCACGCACGTCGAGCTGAACGGCTACGTCGTCGACGGCGCGCTCGGCGGTCGCATCGTGTCGGGTGGACCGCTGGGCGACCTCGTCCAGGAAACCGCGCCGATGACGGATGGCGAATCGCGCCTGCATCTCGTCCAGTTCGCGGGCCCGATGCGTGACGAGTGGCTCGCGGAACTCGCCGCGACGGGCGCGCACGTCGTGTCGTACGTCGCGAACGACGCGTACGTCGTGAAGGGCGGTCCGGAAGCGGTCGCGCTGGTCCACGGACTGCTCGCGCGTCCGTTCGTGCTGGCGGTCAGCGCGTACGAGCCGGCGTTCAAGCTGCGGCCGGAACTGCGCGGAATTGCCGCGAATCAAGCCTTTTCGGTGATCGTGCAGGTCGTCGCCGACTCGGATGGCGAGGCGTTCGCGCGGAACCTGCGTGCGCGCGCGATCGAGTCGCTCGCCGAGCCCGAGCTGGTGCTCGCCTGGTGGAACGTGCGCGTGGTCCTCGACGGCGCGAACGTGCACGAGCTCGCGCGCGACAGTCGCGTCTTCGCGATCGAACCAGCGCTCGAAATGAGCCTCTTCGACGAGCGCCAAGGCCAGATCATGGCCGGCAACGTCGACGCGTCCGGCGCGCAGGCGGCCAGCGCCGCGTACCTCTCCTGGCTCGCGAACAAGGGCTTCCCCGGCCCGACGAATGCGTTCGACTTCGCGGTCGACGTCGTCGACGACGGCGTGGATCGCGGCAGCACGACGGACGTGAACGTCGAGTTCCGCGTCGGCGGCGTCGCGAGCGGCGCGAGTCGGCTGGTCTACAACCACAACTACAGCGGCGACGCGTCGGCCGACGGTCGCGGCGGGCACGGCAACATCAACGCGTCCATCATCGGCGGTCACAACAGCTCGACGGGAACGGCCTACGAAGACGCGGCGGGATACCAGTACGGACTCGGCCTCGCACCGTGGGTGAAGCTTGGGAACACGAAGGTCTTCAACAATGCGGGCGTCGGAGTCTTCGACCAACCGACGGCAACTAGACTCGCTGCGGCGTACGCGGCCGGTGCGCGCATCTCGAGCAACTCGTGGGGATCCACGAGCGGCACGAGCTACGACACGGACTCGCAGGCTCACGACCGCGCCGTGCGCGACGCGCAAACCGGCGTCGCGGGCAACCAGGAGCTGACGATCGTTTTCGCGGCCGGAAACGACGGTTCGGGAGCTTCCACGGTTCGTCCGCCCGGCACAGCGAAGAACATCATCACCGTCGGCGCGGGTGAGAATTGGCGTCCGACCGGCACGGACGGTTGCGGTTACGGGAACGCCGACGCGGACGACGCGAAGGACGTCGCGACGTTCAGCTCGCGCGGACCCACGCGCGACGGGCGCAAGAAGCCCGAGCTCCTCGCGCCGGGCACGCACGTGCAAGGCGCCGCGAGCCGCGCTTCGGGCTACGACGGATCGGGCGTGTGCGATCCGTACTTCCCGAACGGGCAGACGTTGTACGCGTGGTCGTCGGGCACGAGTCACTCGACGCCGGCGGTCGCCGGAGCCTGCGCGCTCGTGCGCCAGTGGTTCGAGAACCAAGGCTTGACCGCACCGAGTCCGGCGATGCAGAAGGCCGTGCTCGTCGCGGGCGCCGCGCACATGAGCGGCGTCGGCGCGAACGACTCGCTGTGGTCGAACAGCCAAGGAATGGGGCGCGTGAACCTCGGCCGTGCGTTCGATCCTGCCGCGCGCATGCGCGTCGATCAGTCGGTGGTCCTCGGCGCGACCGGTGCGACGCACACCATGTCGGGCTCGATCGCCGCGCCCGCGACTCCGTTCCGCGTCGTCCTCGCGTGGACGGACGCGCCGGGGGCGACGACGGGCAGCGCGCACGTGAACGACCTCGACCTGGAGGTCACGCTGAACGGCACGCTCTATCGCGGCAACGTCTTCAGCGGCGCGAACTCGACGGCCGGCGGCAGCCGGGATGCGCGCAACAACCTGGAAAGCGTGTTCTTTCCCGCTTGGACGACCGGTCCTTTCTCGATCGTCGTGCGCGCGAGCAACATTGCCGGCGACGGCGTGCCCGGCAATGCCGACGCGACGGACCAGGACTTCGCTCTCCTCGTTTACAACGGATCGAGCGTCGCGCCGTCTCCCGAGTTCTCGGTGAGTGCGTCGCCGACCTCCGGTGTCGTGACTCCCGGGAAGTCGGCTTCCTCGACGATCCGCGTGTCACCGTTCAACGGCTTCAACGGGCCCGTCACGCTGGCCGCGAGGCCGGCGATTCCCGGCGTTTCCTACTCGTTCGCGACGAACCCGGTCCTGGCCGGCAACGGCACGTCGAAGTTCAAGATGACGACGACGAGCGCGCTCGTCGCGGGGACGTACGAGATCACGGTGACCGGCGTCTCGGGCGGCATGACCCGGAACACGAGGTACACGCTGACCGTGCAACCGGGCAGCGCCGGCACGGGTGTCGTGCGCACGTTCTCGGTCACGCCGAACCTCTCGGTGCCGGACGGCAACGCGACCGGCGTCTCGAGCACGATAACGGTCCCCGATTCGCTCGTCGTGTCCTCGGTGGCCGTTTCCACGGACATCAATCACACGTACTCCGGCGACCTCGTCGTGACGCTGATCGCTCCCGACAACACGTCGGCGATCCTGCACAACCGTACGGGCGGCCCCGCGGACAACGTCACGACCTCGTTCGCGATCGTCACCGCTCCGCACGAAGCCCTGTCGGTGTTCAACGGTCGCAACACCCTGGGCGCGTGGAGACTGCGCGTGCAGGATCTCGCTGCCGGCGACACGGGCAAGATCTACACGTGGAAGATCACGTTCAACGGCGAATCGACGCTGAACCAAAACAGTGCGATTCCTGACGACAACACGACGGGTACGACGAGCACGCTGAACGTGACGAAGACGGGGACCGTGTCCTCGGTACAGGCACGCGTGCGGGTCACGCATCCCTACTCGGGCGACCTCGAGATCGCGTTGGTCGGTCCTGACCTGACGACCGTGCTGCTCCACGACCGCACGGGCGGCTCGACGGACGACGTGAACACGGAGTACCCGGACATCACCCTGCCGAATCAGTCGCTGACGGCGTTCGCGGGCAAGCCGATCCTCGGGGCGTGGCGCTTGCGCGTACGTGACTTGGCGGCGGGAGATGTGGGGTTATTGGCGTCGTGGACGCTTTCGATTCATGGACAGTGAGCGGCGCCTGCGCCGCTCACCACCAGTGACGCGCGCATCCGCCCGCGATTCCTCTGTCGGACCTTCCACAGCCGTGCATACCAAGCTCGCTCCCGTGCGCCAGAGCTACCGACCCGCGAGACCACTGTGCCAGCGCTACATTCCAAGCCGCCATGAACCTCGCCCGCGCCGCCGAACTCCTGCTGGCCCACGCGCTCTCGCTCCCGAGCGCGTGGGAAGACCACCCCTGGGGCGAGCGCGTCGCCAAAGTCGGACCGAAGATCTTCCTCTTCTTCGGTCGCGACAGCGCACGCGGCGAGACACTGCTCCTCTCGGTGAAGTTGCCCACGTCGTCGATCGCGGCGTTGGATCGATCCGAATGCGGACCCTCCGGCTACGGCATGGGCAAGCACGGCTGGGTGACCGCGAAGTACGAGCGCGGCGACACGCTGCCCGTCGACCTCCTGAAGTCATGGATCGTGGAGAGCTACCGCGCTGTCGCGCCCAAGAAACTCGCGCAGGCCCTCGACGGCGTGCCGATCGCAGAACCCGTGCGGCGCACGAAACCCACACCGACACGTTCCACGACGCCGAAGGCGCGTTCGCCCGCGAAGTGCAAGGTCAAGAAGGCGTCGGCGAAGTCACGCGCACTGTGATCCCGCTCGTGCCCGCGCATCGGACGTCTGCTCGAGGCGCGACTCGTGCGGCGTTGCGGATCGACGGGGCTCGCCCATCGGCGGCAGGCTCCTAATGCGAGGCTAGGCGCCCGCGCGCCCATTCGCGCCACTCCGACGAGTCACCGCGGAGCGAGACCGCGGTGAGCCACTCGTGGAGTCTGGGCTCCGAGCGCCCGCCGCGCGCCGAGAGCGCAGCCGCCCCCTGCATGGCCGCTAGCGATTCCGGCGCGACCTCGAGCGCGGAGTCGTAGGCCTGGAGCGCGTCGCTAGTGCGGCCCGCGCGCTCCATGCACAGCGCCAGATTGATGCGCGGATCGGGAGAGTCGGGGAGGAGCTTCCTCGCCCATTCGAATTCGTTTGCTGCCTCGTAGAGCTTGCCCTGAGCGAGGTAGACGACGCCGAGGTTGTTGTGCGCCGGCCCGAAGTAGAGATCCTTCGTCAGCGCCTCGCGCAGCAATTCCTCTGCGCGCGCGGGATCGTCCTCGATGCGATCGGCAGCCTGACGATTGAGGATCTCGGCTGCGGTCGTCGAACGCGTCCCTTCTTCGAGCGGCGTGTACGGACCAACGGTCGCCGAACGGCAACTGCCAAGCGCCAGGCCGATCCCAGCGAATAGCAACCACCTCATCGCATGATCCTCGGCGCAAGGCGCGGGAACCCGTCATCGACGGAGGCTGCCGCGAGATCGCGTCCGCTCGCGTATTTCAAATCCTCGAAGGTCGCCGAACGCATGACGCTCGCGCGCAAGAACACGTAGAAGCGCGCCTCGCTGGAAGTCCTCTCGCGTGTCCCGAAGAGTTCACCGAGCAGCGGGATGTCGCCCAGCAGCGGGATCTTCGACCGACCCTCACCTTCGTTCCGGATCCCAAGTCCTCCGACCGACACGACGAAGCCATCGGGGATCGTGGCGATGCTCTTCAGCCGCGTTTCCTGGCGCGGCGGCGGCAGCGCCGGATCCGCCGCCTCGCCGACGAAGGTCGAGATCGAGACGGTGTAGTCGAGCAGGAGCTGATCGCCGTGCGTGATCTGCGGCGTGATGTCGATTTGCGTGCCGGCGTCCTGTGTGCCACCGAAGCTTGTCGTGGCGACCGTCGAGGAGGCGTTGGTCGCCGCGTAGGGCGTCTGCAGCACCGAGTTCAGGGTCGCCTGGCGGTTGTTGTCGACCAGGATGCGCGGATGGGTCAGCGTGCGGCCGTTGTCCACGGTCTGAAGCGCGCGAACGAGCGCGCTGAAGTCGCCGGGGGAGAGCACGACGCCGGTCGCCCCCGACGCCGTGCTGAGAGGTGGCAGGATGCCGGCCGATGGATCGGGCACACCGAGGCCGAAGACGCTCGACAGACGCGCCTGCACGTCGCCGTCGATCTTGAGCTTCGTGATCTCGACTCCGAGCTCGAAGCGCTGCGACCCGGTCAGGTTGACCACGATCGCCTCGACGAGCACTTGCGGTGTGCGCACGTCCAGCGTCGCGAGCAAGTCCTCGATCTGCTCGTGGACGCGCGGGCTTGCGAGGACCAGCAGACGGTTCGTGGGCTCGTCGACCGTGATCACGACGTCGTCGCCGAGTTCGCCGCCCATGAGCGGGGGCAGCCGCGCCTTGGGTTGTTTGGTCAGCGGGCCGGTCGGGCCTTGGGCCGTGAGCGGCGTGGTCGGCCTCTTCGCGTTCGGCGTGGCTTCCACCGCGTTCGCATCGGCTTGCGCCGCCGCGACCAAGGCGCCCGCGTCGAGCAAGCTCTGCAACAAGTCGCGCAGTTCACCCGCGCTGCGGTGCCGCACCGGAAACGAGCGCAGCGGTCGTTGCACGGTGGGGGCGAGGCGCTCCAGGCGCTCGAGCAATCGCTCGATCTCCGCGTGCCGCGCCGGCGTGGCCGTGATGATCAGCGTGCCCGACAATGCGTCCACGACCACGCGCCAGGGTTCGTTCGCGTCCTGCGCAACGCTGCCGTGCACGGCTTCTTCGACGAGGCGCGCGAGGTCGGAGAGCGCGAAGCGACGCGGCGAGTAGTTCTGTGTGAGCGCGGGCTCGGCGCGGTCGAACTGCTCGACCAGCCCGCGCCAGCGATCGAGCTCGAGAACCGGCGCCACGACGAGGATGCTTCGTCCCTCGGGGTGCGCCAGGACGACGCCGCGTCCGCGATCACCGAAGGCTGCCTTCTCCGCATTCGCAATGCGATCCACCAGCGCCGCGAGGCTCGTCGGCGACGTGCGTGCGAGCGGGATCTCGACCACGGCACGCTCGTCCAGACTCCTGTCGATCTCGGCCGCGA
>CAZKIY010000045.1:0-2259 GCA_964552875.1 uncultured Planctomycetaceae bacterium | reverse complement strand
CACCGTGGCAGGCGGCACTGTGGCTGGCGCACGACCCGCTTGCGCAAACAGCAGTGCCAGCGTCACGGAGGCGGCGGACACCACCTCAGTCCTCGAGCAGCAAGTCCCAGGAGGCGGTCACGCCCGCACCGTTCGTTTCGATTCCGGTGTGTGCCGCGGCCACCGCGGCGTCCGCTCGCGCCTGGGCGAGGAAAGCCTGGGCGGCCAAGTCCGGCTCTTCGCCATACTTCGCGGCAAAGCGCTCGTTCGCGAGCGCGGATCGCAACTCGACCCAAGCGGATTGCGAGCGTTCGACGACGAGGAACTCAGTCGGCAGTCCCCAGGTGCGTGCGGCGTGGATCCGATTCAGTGACGTGCGCTGGTTCGCAGTGAGGCTTGCTGTCGCCGCCGCAAACAGGGCGCTGAGGGCTGATCCCTGTTGTGCCGTCGCCGTCGCCAACGCCGTCATCTGCGCCTGATAGTTCGCCACGTCTTCCTGCGAGCCCTTGCCGGATTCGATCAACCGACGGAGGCGATCACTCTCGCGCTTCGCGGTGGCGTACGCGGCGTCTGCGACACCAAGTGTCGTCGCGCCGTTGGCGAAATGTGTACTTGCAGCGTGGACGAGCCCCGACAGTCCATGCCCGGATGCGCCGACCGCGGCGAGCGCCTCATGTGGGACACCGGCGCGCATCAACGCGACTTCCAAGCTGCTTCCCGCTGCGCCTTCGAAAGTGAACGTGGCGCTGGGATTCAGCGCGGTCGCCACTGGAGCAGCGACCAAGGCCGTGGGATTCAGGATGCGCCACGCGATCGGCAGCGCGACGACGGTGACGAGACCCAGGACGGGAAGCAGGGCAGCAGCTCGACGATGCATGGATCACCTCTCCGGGATGGAGGGCAGGAGACCTCGGGAAAGAAGACGACTGGCGAGCGGAGGAAGCGGCTCCGTGCGCGACTGAGATCGTAGCGCGACGCAAGCGCGGCGGCGCGCTGACGATACCGAGAATCGGCGCCAGAATTTGTCGTGAAGACTTAGCACCAGATTGCATTTCTCTTGTCGATATGTGGCACACGAATTGCGCTCGATCGCTCGCTCGCAAGAACCGTCGAAGTGCTCGAAAACATCGGGAAAGTCTGCCGATCCAGCGTGAAGCGACTCGACACGGGCGCGCCGAGAAGCCGGCAGAATCTGCGTTCCTTTTTGACGTCGATCAACACCACAATGCGGCCGTAAGTCACTTCCAAATTTCGAGAATGCGCGCTCCCGCAGCCACCGACCCCGTTGCAGCTCTAGGCGATACCGCTAGCCTCCAAGCCGTCAGCGAGCCTCCCTTTCTCGACGCCCGCTGCTTCCCCGCAGTTCTCTCCTCCGCCTGGAGTTCTCGCCATGCGTTTCCCCGGAACGCTAGGTCTCGTCGTCGCCGCTTCGTTCCCCGCAACCCTCTGCGCGCAGAGCCCGATCCTCGAGGTCTACGCGGGCTCGTTCAGCTACAAGCCCGCAGCCGCAACGCAGATCCAGGGCCTCCGCCCGCAGGCGCTCCAGCGCGGAGTTCGACTCGACGGCTCGCTCAAGGCGCCGCCCGCGCTGTCCATGTCCTTGCAGGGCAATCCCTTCGAGTCAGCCTGGAGCGGGCATGAGAGTCTCGGGGACCTGCGCCTCGACGTCGGCACGTGGTCGCCGCTCACGGTCGACATCGCTCTACCGTGCAAGGGCCGCGCGCGTTGGGTTGTCGGCCGTAGCTTCAACGCGCGCCAAGTCGTGTCGGGAAGTTACGCGGATAGCAATGCATACCAAGGCAAGAACTGGCAACAGACGAGTCAGCCCGAGATCGTGTTCTACGACGACGCGACGGACGCGAACGATCTCGTCTACCTCGTCTACGGTGCAGACCGCTACGTCGAGTTCCGGCGTTTCTCGGGCTCGAGCAACCAGTTCGTCGGGCGGAACGGCTCTGCCGGCGTCTTCGACCACCAAGCGGGCACGCCGGATCTATGGGTCTATCACGATCAAGTGGGCACGCAGTTCACGTTCCTGGGCTTTGACACGACAGGAAACGCCCACAACGGTCTTCTGTGGAAGATCGCGGACGAGGACGGAAACGTCTCCTACGTCGGCGACTCCTCCTCGGTCTCGACGGCCATTTCGAACGGCTGGGACGCGTCGGGCCGCATCACGACCGCCTACGACAGCAGTGATCGGCGCTACACCTATGCCTACACGACGCTCGATTCCGTCGCGCGTCTGACGCAGGTCAAGGCCGAGACGAAGACCAGCGG
>CAZKIY010000044.1:13942-19557 GCA_964552875.1 uncultured Planctomycetaceae bacterium | reverse complement strand
CTCCGTACGATTACAACCCCGCGTACTTCTTGATCTCGCGCTCGTTCTTCACGAGCGCCTTCTGCAACGCCGTGACACTCGTCGCAACATCCGCCTTCGTCCCCGACTTCAGCGCCGTCTTGAACGCCTCGTGCGCCGCGGTCACGTCCTTCTGGCCCGCCGCACCGTCCAGGATGAACGACACGAGCAGTCCCGCCTCGTTGTAGTAACGGCCTGAACCCGGGACGTCGTTCAAGGTCAGCCCGAATGCGAACACGTCGTCGAGCTTGCGCATTCCTCCAGCCTTCTTGAGCTCGGCGAACGCGAACGAGCGCAACGTCCACGGATCGGCGCCCTCGGCAGCCTCGGGATTCTTCAAGAAGCGCTCGGCGTACGACGCGGCGCCGTAGCGCAACCAACGCGGGATCTTCTTCTCCTTCCAGAACGCGGTCGCGTACGCAGCGAGATCACCGCCGCCTGCGGCCGCGATGCGCTCGCTGACCGCGATCCACGATCGATCGATCGCGTCCACGAAGCTCTGCGCCGCGGCCCAGCGCACCCAATAGGGGCCCCACACGGCGAGCTTCGGATCCTTGCGATCCCAGTAGCTCACGCCGCAACCGATGAAGCGCGGCGGCTTCGATCCGTCGAGCAACGCGTCCGCGAAGTACGCGCCGTGGAGGGAAGAGTAGCCCTCGGCCTCGTCGAGAGTGCCGTTGCCCGCCGCCGCGTTGTAGTCCGCCAGGTTCGGCAACACGAAGAAGTGCGGCTTCGAACTCGGCGCCACGCCGAAGAGCCGCACGAGGTCCGCGTGCGTCTTGTCCGCGTTCCAGCGCGCCAAGTTCGCGCCGTCCCAATCGATCGTCGTCCAGACCTCGAAGTGCTCGCCGACGAGCTCCCAGTTGTTCTCGAGCTTCGCGTGGTATTCGTTGGCCTTCGCCGTATCGACCCACGCGTCGCCGCACTTCCACAGGAGCGCCGTCCACTGCTCCATGTCCGCCGGCGCGATCCAGCTATTGTCGTCGGCGCGGAACTGGTGACCGGCGGCCTTCCACTCCTCGACCTGCTTCGCTTGCGCGACTTCGACGGGATCCGCCCACGCGCCGCCTTCACCGCGCACCCAACCCATGTTGAGGTACGGCAGGTCGCCTTCGGGAACCCATTCCTCCTTGAAGCGCGCGAGGCCCTTGGCCTTCATCTTCGCGGCTTCCTCGCGCTTCCATTTCGAGAGCTCGGCGAAGCTCTCGTACCACTTGCCGTCGTAGAGCTGGTGGCGCAGTCCCTTGCGCGCGATTTCGTTGTTCGCGTCGAGCTCGATGATGCGCTTGTAGACCTTGTCGGCCGAGGCTTGCATCGGACCGCCGACGAGCGACGCGGCGAGCTCGAGCAACTTCGGGACATCGGTGCCGGCCGCCGCGATCTTCGCGTCGATGCCGGAGTCCTGGGTGGACATCGGCGGCGTGACGAGAGTGAGGGCCGAAACGGGGCAGGGCAGGAGGAGGACGCTCGAAATCAGCGCGACGATCATGACAGGGCGTGGTCTCGCGGTTCGCGATCCGGAACGGGGGCAGGGCGGTCCTGAAGACGTGAGCGTAGCACCGGACGCGCGGGGATGAGCGTGCCTGCGCGGGCATCTCCTCTGCCGCGAGGGACTCGCGATCGGACGCTGCACCTCGGGTATCGTCCGCGTCGGGATTTCCAGGGCCAAGCCCGTCGCGGATCCCCGCACGCTCCCTGGCGTGGGCGACCCGAGTCCCCGTGATGGCCTCACCGTGAACGACGCGCTTCGACCCGACCGATCCCCTTCTCCTCCGGAGGAACCGACCCCGTCCGTCCTCGATCTCGTCGCACGACTCACGGGCGACGCGCCGCGCGTGACGTTGCGCGAAGAGGACTCCGCCGTCAGCGCGTCGCCGGTCATCGATCCCTCTTCGAAGGACAAGGCCGCGATCCCGCTCGGACGCAGCAACCTGCAGTTCCTGGGTGAGATCGCGCGTGGCGGGATGGGCGTCGTGCTCAAGGGTCACGACACGGACTTGGGCCGCGACGTCGCCGTGAAGGTGCTCGACAAGCGCCTCGCCGATCGACCCGAAGTCATCCAACGCTTCGTCGAGGAAGCGCAGATCGGCGGCCAGCTCCAACACCCGGGCATCGTGCCCGTGTACGAGCTCGGCACGATGAAGGACCAGCGACCCTACTTCACGATGAAGCTCGTGAAGGGGCGCACGCTCGCGACGCTGCTCACGGAACGCGAGTCGCTGACGTCGAACCGTACGCGCTTGATCGACATCTTCGAATCGATTTGCCAGACGATGGGCTACGCGCACTCGCGCGGCGTGATCCACCGCGACTTGAAGCCGGCCAACATCATGGTCGGCGCGTTCGGCGAAGTGCAGGTCGTCGATTGGGGCCTCGCCAAGGTCATGGCGCGCGGCGGCACCGCCGACGAGAAACGCGCGAAGGTCGCGCACACAAAGCTCACGATCCTCGAGACCGTGCGCTCGAACAAGGGCTCGAGCACGGGCTCGGAATCGATGGTCGGCTCGGTCATGGGAACGCCGGCGTACATGCCGCCCGAGCAGGCGTCCGGTCACGTCGATCGACTCGACGAGCGCTCGGACGTGTTCGCTTTGGGCGCGATTCTCTGCGAAATCCTCACGGGTCTGCCGCCCTACGTCGGCGAACGCGACGCGATCATCGCGGCGGCGGCGCAGGCCGAATGCGACGGTGCGATCGCGCGGCTCGACGCCTGCGGCGCGGATCTGGAGCTCTTGAAGCTCACGAAACAGTGCTTGATGCCGGCCCCGGCGGCGCGACCGGCGAACGCCGGCGTCCTCGCGGAGCGTGTCCACGCGTACGTGATCTCGGTCGAAGAGCGCGCGCACGCAGCGCAGGTCGCGAGCGCCGCGTCGCAAGTGCGCGCCGAGGAGGAGCGCAAGGCTCGACGGCTGACGCTCGCACTCGGTGCCGCCATCGTCGCGATTTTGCTCGTCGGCGGCGGAGGATGGGCTTTCGTCCAGAACGAGCGCACGGCGCGCGAACGCGAACAGGTCGAGCGCATGCGCGAAGTCGCCCGGCGCGATGCGCGGCTTTCGGCCGAAGTCGGCGACGCGTTGAGCGAGGCGTCGACGCACGAGGGTGCCTCCCATTTCACCGAAGCGATCCAGGCCGCCGAACGCGCGCGAGCCTTGGCGCAGAGTGGCGCCACGAGCGGCGAATCTCTCGGAGGCGCGGATGGCGCGCTGACGCGATTGCGCGACGAACAGGGCACGGATTTGATGGGCCGCGTCGACGCCACGCTGATCCGCTTGCGCAGCGAGCTCGATCGCGCGCGGATCGAGGCCGAGCGCGAGTCCGCCAACGAGAGGCTCCTCGCCGGGTTACTCGAAGCGCGCGAGCCGATCTGGGGTCCCGGCCGCGACGATCCGCAACAGGCCGCTTCGCGCTACGAGCAGGTCTTCACAGAGAACGGCATCGACATCGACGCCGGAACACCCGCGGACGTGGCCTCGGCCTTGAGGAAGCGCGGGCTCGGTTCCGAGATCGCGCTCTTCTTCGACTCCCTCACCGAAGTTCGTCGCAAGAGCCGCGACGACGCGGGTACCACGCGGGCTCTGGACGTCGCGCACGCCGTGGACCCCGATCCTCTGCGCGCTGACTTGCGCGAGGCGCTCGCTGCCGGAGCGCTCGACGTCTTGCGCGGCATCGTGGATTCGGGATACGAGGACCAGCCCGCGATCACGATCGAGCTCTTGGGCTCGGCCCTCGAGCAATTGAAGAAACGCGAGCTGGCGCGGAAGGTCTACCGCAGTGGGATCGAGCGGTTCCCCGACGACTTCTCGCTCGCGTACCGGCTGGGCCAGCTGCTCACGCCGCCCGAGCTCGACAGCGGCGTGCGCGAGGATATGCAGGAGGGCGTCGAGTGCTACCGCGCTGCACTCGCGCTGCGACCGGACAGCGTCATCGTGCGCTTCTACCTCGGTCGACTGTATTCCAAGCTCGAGCAGCACGACCGCGCGCTCGAGCAGCACACGATCGCAGTGCGAGAACGGCCGGACGACGGGGCCATCCTGTACCACCTAGGCTCGACTCGGTACCGGCTGGGGCAACTCGATGCGGCGCTGGACATCCTCCGTGGGCTCGTCGATCGCACAGATCCGATTTGGGTGAGCAGTTGGGCGTGTCTCGGGGCGGGACGGTGCCTCTTGGCAAAAGGCCGCGTGGATGAAGCCAAGGTGTACTTCGAGCGCGCACTGCAAGCCGACTCGACGCAGTCCTTGTTTTACGCGGGCCTGCTCGACGCCGCCTCGGCGTCGGGCTCGATCGACGAGCAGCAGCGCGTCTTGCGCCTGTACCTCCAGCGCTTCCCGAACGACGCCGCCGTGCACAACAACTTGGCTTGGCCGCTCGCCTCGGCGGCGGACGTCAAGATGCGCGATCTGCCCGAGGCCATCCGCCTCGCGCGGCGTTCGATCGAGCTCGTGGAGGGCGACGCGGCTTGGAACACACTGGGTGTCGCTCTGTTCTACGCGGGTGAACTGGAGGAAGCAGTCGAGGCTCTGATGCGCTCCGTTCGCTTGCTGGGCGCGGGCGGCATCGTCGACTGGCTGTTCCTGGCGATGGCGCACCACGAACTCGGACACGCGAGCGAAGCCCGGGGCTGGTATGGGCGCGCAGTCGAATGGATGGCGCTCCAGACCGGCGTCGAGCCGGAGGTCGCGCGTTTCCGGGCCGAGGCCGACGTCCTATTCGGCAAGTGATCGCGAAGTCGGCCGCGATCAGCGTGTCCGATTCCACCGCTCATACGGTGTGAGGCACGACTTCACCTTGGGTCGATCACGCGCCCCAGGTCACCCGCAGACCATTCGTCAGGTTGAACGTGCTCGCCGTGCAGAACGCGGCGGGATTTCGGTACCAAGCTTGGTAGTAACGCACTCCCCCGCCCGGCGGGATGGCGCCGCGCACCGACACCGATGCGTCGCCACCCGTGGGATACGACGCCGTCCCAGCGGAAGCGATCTTCGTGCCGAGGCGAATCACCGTTCCGCTCGCGCAACGTAAGCCGTCGCCGAAGAGCGTGCCGAGTCCGCCGTTCTGCAGCGCCGTGCCTTGGAAGAAGAGCACCGGACTCGAGGTCGGCATCCCCGATGACGTGATCGTGACCGTGTCCGCGGAGACGCTCGCGAGTCCAGTGCCCGAAAGCAGCGCGCCGAACGTCGGGAACGAGTTCGCGCACCCGCGTCCATCCGCGCCGAGGTTCGAGCACGGGCAATTCGTTCCGCTGCCGTCGCCCGCGCACGTGCTCTCGAAGCGGCGCGCTTCGCGGATGCGCAGAGCGATCGGGAGTTGACCGGGGAAGTCGTTGCCCAGGTTCGAACGGCTGAAGGACGGCAGGCCGCTCATAGCTGTGTGCACGCCGCCGGTGTAGATCCCGTTCCCGTTCAGTCGAACCCAGTGGCGTCCGGCGGGAAGCGCCACGTCGAGCGCGACCACGACCTCCTTGTGCGAGAACCGGAAGCGCGCCGATCCGCTCGCGATCGGCAGCGATTCGTTCGGATAGTTCGCGCCGGTGTCCGGCAGCAACGTCGCCTGGAAACCCGCCGCGTCGTAATTCGTCGTGTATCCGTCGAACGCGA
>CAZKIY010000044.1:0-13842 GCA_964552875.1 uncultured Planctomycetaceae bacterium | reverse complement strand
AACGTCGCCTGGAAACCCGCCGCGTCGTAATTCGTCGTGTATCCGTCGAACGCGAGCTCGCCGACTTGCCAACCGCCCGCGGGCACGTCGAAGGGTTGGTAGACGATCCAACCGGTGCCGGGAATCGTGCCGCCGAGCGCGCGCGCGGTTCCAGCGAGATTCAGCGGTTGGAGCAGCAGATTGGGCTCGACCGCGCACGCGTTCACGCCTTGGCACTCGTCGGGGATGCCGTCGAGATCGCAATCGGCGCTCGTGCCGACCGCGATGTCGCCGAGATCGCGAATCCCGTTGTTGTTGCAGTCCTCGAGTGCCTGCGGCGCGCTCGTGTCGAACGCCATCGCGGCCGGCGACCATCCGCTCAGCGACGTGAAGATCGTCTGCAGACCCGAACCATCGAGGTTCGCGCGCTGGATCACGTCGTTGCCGATCTCGTCGGCGATGTAGAAGCGGCCGTTCGTGCGATCGAGCGCGAGGTCGAGCAGACCCGACGACTCGACCGAGCCAGGTGTGGAATCGACGACCACCTCGAACTCGGAGTCATCGAAGCGCGCGCGCCACACGCAGTCGCTGATCGTGTTCGAGTCGATGCCGTAGACCCAACCGTTCGCGACGTCGACTTCGACGCACGTCGGCGTCGAGAGGCCGGTGATCATCGTGCGCGCGACGAACGGCGGGCCATCCGTGTTGACGCGAACGATCGTGTTGTCCACGCCGAACCACACCCAACCGTTGACTTCGTCCACCGTCGGTTGCCCGATCTTCGAGAACGACGGGTCGTACGGTTGGATCGCGTACACGGTCTCGCGACTCGTGCCGTCTAGGTTGGCGCGCTCGATCAAGCCGCCCGCGTTGCCGGCAGCGGGCGAGTTGGACCAGTACATCTTTCCGGCCGGGAGATCGAGCGCGAGACCACGCGCGAGCTTCAAGCCGGACGCGAGGAGCACTTGCCCGCTGCCATCGAGGTTCGCGCGACGGATGCGTCCATCGTTGAACGATCCGTGCGACCAGTAGACGTGTCCCGCACTCGCGTCGATGGCGAGGCCCAGTGGAAGCCAATCGGCGATCGGAAACGGCGTGGCCGGCGCGAACTGGTTCGCGAGACCCGTGCCATCGAGGTTCATGACCTCAAGCTTCGGATCGTTGAATTTGTACTCGGCGAAGATGACTTGGGACTGGGCCGCAGCACGGATCGGCACGATCACGGTCACGGCGAGGAGGATGTGGGCGAGCATCGAAGTGGGGCGAGCTTTGTGCGGTTCCTGACGTCCGAGCGGATGACTGCGATGCACGGTAACCCCGGGTCCGCGAGCCGTGGTGGATCCGTATTCGAAACGAGGCCGAAGGGCGCACCGGACACTGCGCGTGGGCGAGTTCATTCAGAAGGGTGGACGCGCGGACGTCGCACGCTACCGTTCGCTGGTCCCCCCCCGGACGCATCGGCGCGCTCGCCGACTCCAGGGACTCTGCGTGAAAAAGAAGAAATCCATCGCTCTCGCCGTCCTCCTGACCGTGGTGGGCACCGTCGTTACGATCAACGTCATGGGCGGGGGGAAGAAGATCGAGCATCGCGTGGAACTCGACTACGGCGTCCGCGACCCACAGTTCGCGCGAACGCTCGGCAGCCTGCTCGGCCCGGCCGTTCTGCCCGGCAATGAAGTCGTCGCCTACCAGAACGGCGTCGAGATCTTCCCGCCGATGCTCGAGGCGATTCGCGGCGCCGAACAGAGCGTCACATTCGAGACGTACATCTACTGGTCGGGAGAGATCGGTCGACAGTTCTCGGAAGCGCTGTCGGCTCGCGCCAAGGCGGGTGTGCGTGTCCACGTGCTCATGGACTGGGCCGGTGCGGGCAAGATGGACGATGCGCTGCTCGAAGCCATGCGCACCTCGGGCGTCGAGATCGAGAAGTACCACCCGATCACTTGGTACACGATCGACCGGATCAACAACCGCACGCACAGGAAGCTCCTGGTCGTCGACGGTCGGATCGCGTTCACCGGAGGCGTGGGTATCGCGGACCAGTGGATGGGCGACGCGGATTCGCCCGAGCACTGGCGCGACGCGCACTTCCGTGTGACGGGGCCGGCTGCGGCGCAGATGCAAACGGCGTTCATGGAGAACTGGCTCGAGTTGCGGCCAGAGGTCCTGCACGACGCGCGATACTTCCCCGAGATCCAGCCGACGGGCGAGATGCAGGCCCAAGTCTTCAGCAGCTCGCCGGACGGCGGCAGCGAGAAGATGCGGCTCCTCTATCTGCTCGCGATCGCGGCCGCCAAGGACTCGATCCATTTGGCCAGCTCGTACTTCGTCCCCGACGATGTTTCGGTCGCGGCTCTCTCCGCCGCGGCGAAGCGCGGTGTCCGCGTCGAGGTCCTCCTCCCGGGTCCGATCATGGACGTCAAGGTCGTCCAGAAGGCATCGCGTTCTCTGTGGGGAGATCTGCTCGCGGCCGGCGTCACGATCCGCGAGTACCAGCCGACGATGCTGCACACGAAAGTGATGATCGTCGATTCCTACTTCCTGTCCGTGGGCTCGACGAACTTCGACGATCGATCGTTCCGCTTGAACGACGAAACGAACCTGAACGTGTTGGACGAAACGCTGGCGCGCGAGCAGGTCGAGGTGTTCGCGCAGGATTCGAACGTTTCAAAGATCGTCACGTTGAAGGAATGGGAGGACCGTCCGTGGCAAGAGAAGCTCGGGGAGTGGTCCGCGTCACTCCTGCGCCGACAACTCTGACCGACCCGCGGTCACGTCTGGCCGGTCCAATCGTCCTTCTTCGACTTCTTCCACGTCGCGCGGATCGACTCGGCGAGTTCCTTCGACAGCGGACCGGCTTTCAACAGCTCGGCGTTCTGCTTCCAACGCTCGGGCTTCGTCGTTCCCACGATCAGCACATGGACGCCCGGCTGCATCGCCGTGAACCGCATCGCGATGCCCGCGGCGCCGTCCGGTGTTTGCGCGGTGCGCGTTTCGCCTGAGGCGAACGGGTACTTCAAGGCCTGGAGTCGCTTCCAGTACTCGAGGTGATAGCCGTTCTTGGTCTCCTCTTCGTAGCGCCACACCGCATTCGCGATCGGACGCTTGGCGATCACGCCCATTTGCTTCGATCGAGCGAGCGGAAGAGTGAGTTCGATGCACTCCTGATCGCAGATGTTCACCGAGGTCTGCAGCGAATCGAAGCGCCCGCACTCGACGGCATAACGCGCGGCCTTCGAATCGCCGCTGTAGCCGATGTAGCGCGTCTTGCCCTCTTTTTTGGCCTGTTCCAGCGCCTCGATGCATTCGCCCTGCTCGAGGACTTCGAGCGAGCACGAGTGGAGCTGCACGAGGTCGACCGCGTCCGTCTTCAAGCGCTTCAAGCTGCGCTCGATGGAACTCATCACGCCGGCCTTCGACCATTCGGCGCCGGCACCCGTCACGTCGGTCGCGTGACCGCACTTCGTGAAGAGGAAGTATTCCCTGCGACGATGGCCGATCGCCGTACCGATCTGCCCCTCGGAGTCGATGTAGCACTCGGCGGTGTCGACGACGTTCAGCCCCGAGTCGAGAGCCGTGTTGAGCAGCTTGTCGACCGTCGCCTGCTCGGTCTTCTCGTACCCGATCTCGGCGCCGCCGAATCCGAGCACGGTGACCATCATGTCGGTCTTGCCGAAGCGACGGCGCTCGAGTGCGGTCGGGGTCGGAGCTTTCGCATCCTCCGCGCGCGCCGATCTCGCGAACCAGGGCAGCGACACCGCCGCCGTGGTGAGCGCGGACACGCGGAGGAAATCGCGACGCGACGAATCGTGACGACTCATGATCGATCCTCCAGACCCTGGGCCAATGGTGAACGGGCGACCCCCCGTGCACGGAGCAGGCTCCACTCTTCCGAACGGGAGCGCCAGCCCTCGTCGATGTCCGGCCCCGTACGAGGATCACCCGCGCGCCGCCCGCCCTGCACGATCCAGCGCAATGATCATGCGCTGGATACCGCTGCTCCCCTCCCGATCACGCACAGCTTCGCACCGGACCACCGTCCGCAATACGAATGGGCTGAGACTCGCAGCCGAACTCCACATGCATCAAGGTAGAACCGAGACCAGGTGACGAACCCGCTCGCCAATTCTGACTTCCACCATGTCGCCTCCTTTGGCATGCACCGTCGAGTCGCGCTCGGGCCAGGTCACCTTCAGGCCGTACGTACCGGCCTCCGCAATTGGGATCGAGTAAGGTGGCCCGTTGAAGGAGCATGGAAACAAGCCGATGGCCACACGCGCCCCATTGTCTGGAGGTGCGTCTGCCGTGCGCCACGTCATGAGGTCGAGCGGCCCGAAATAGTCCGTCCCCTTGTCAGCCACAACATCCAAGTCAATCCAGCCTAGGCCTGGCAAAGGGATGTCGATCAGGGCCCCCCCGGCAGAAATTGAGATCTGCAGCGGCGGAAGACCAACAGCAGGCACCTTGAACGCGCCGATGTCCGCCTGAAAGGTCAGTGCGTACTGGCCAGCAGGTACCCGATCGCATATGACCTCTGCGGAATCGCCGCCGGGATGTCTATACAAGATCGCGTCGCCTGTGCTGCCAGCAAGGCGTAACAGCCCTCCAGGCCAGCGACCACCCGCCGGAGCAGCGTGCGAAGAAGTGAACCGCACTGTGAGCGAACCAAACTCGGTAGCCGTCGGAACTAGGACACAGTTGACCGTGTTGAGCGGTAAGCGAACCTTGTCCGTCATGAACTCCCGCTGAAACGACTCGTACCCCGGTGCCTGAATGGAGACTCTGCACGGACCCGCAGAATCACCATCACCGGCACCGACGACAAGCGCCAGTAGATGGTTCCGCTCCGTCACCAGCGCGCTGGCGGGCAATCCGGCTAGTACAGCGTCGAAATCGCGACCAATCATGGGTTGGTGGTCCGCACTCAAGACGCCGAACTCGAAGCCGATCCCCCTCCCTGGCTGGATCAACATTGGAGCGCCCGACAGATCGGTAACCATGACCAGTGCAGCAAAGAGTGATTCGGCCCTCCAAGTCAGATCCTCCCGAGGTGCTACGACTCGGATATTTGCCTGCGCAAGAATGGAGCCGGAACCACCGCCATAAATCGAATAGACGCAGCGTGCGCGTGCACCTACGAACGCGAAGCGTCCGTCTGATGTAGTCTTGCAGGTCAAGACGCCCGCTGGCCACTGACTCGGATCCTCTAGGTTCAGAAGTCCTGACTTGAAGGGTATCTGTCGGGGCCACGCGACCAGGGTGAAGTCGCGAAGCGGATTCCCGTCCGCGGTCGAAACCTGTCCACTCAAAACAGACTCGCTCACCATTCGCGCAAGCAACGTCCGATCTGAGCACTTGGCAAGCGGCAGTATCGCATCTGCGAATCCTGCGAGCCGCACAGCGATGATGTCGCCTTCCACGATGGACGGGAGCGATAAGACGTCCCCCGAGTCGCTGGATTCGAGCGGCGCCACCGCTTCGGCACGTTCGCGCAGCAACCAATACTTCGCACCACTTAGAGACCTTCCATCCTCTCCCTCGCACCGGATGGCAATCGTGCAACGCAAGTCGGGCACTGCAGGGCTGGCGGCTGACGATGGGACGCCATGGCGAGCGTCCGAAGCGTTGTCAGGCCGGACCAATGGAGTCGAATCGCGCAATCCGCTCGCAGATCCGACTTCTTTGGGTCTTGCAGGGTCAGCTTCCGTGAACGCAGTCGACCAACCCATAGATAGGGCGAGAATGGCCAACACGAGCACGGTTCCGAGGCCCCAGAAAAGCCACCTCATGATTACGCGTCACCGGCGCACTTAGCGGTACTGGTAAACCGATCTTCGTCGATCAGGGTCAGGATACCGCAAGCGTCTCCACTCTGGCATCCGCTCGCTGTACCACAGTTGCCGCTAGCCACAACGATCCACTGCGAGCCATTGGGAACAAGGATCAAGTGGCAGCAGCGCGGCGGGAGTACAGAAGAACAAGAGCACGTCGTGCCCATTCCATAGGGCGTCATCTCCTGAAAGGGCAAGCAGCCTGTACTGCATCCATTTGCGCTGCAGTCATACGAGGCTGTGGCAGGGAACGTCGACGTGTCGATGACGGTTGTGGTCGCGCACTTGGGGCCGGACTGGGCGAGCGCTGACCCTGCGAGAAGCAGAAGTGCGCCAACCGCCCGAGAAAAGGGCACGAGCGGAAAGTGAAGTTTGACTGAGAGCCTCATTGGTGTGGCTTCGTTCGAGCGTTGGCTGAGAGATGGAAGTCAGAAGGATGCAGAGAAGGCGGGCGAACCTTGCTTGTAGATCCCGACCCTACCCCCGCCCCAACGGATTTGCCTACCGCGAACTCCTACATATTCGTGCGATTCCACGTTGTCCGACGAGCTCAACTCCGCGCCGACCCACCGCGCAACAGATTGCGCGCGATGATGATCCGCTGGATCTCGCTGGTCCCCTCGCCGATCACGCACAGCTTGGCATCGCGCCACATCCGCTCGACCGGGTACTCGCGCGAGTACCCGTATCCGCCGTGGATCTGGATCGCGTCGTACGTGCAGCGCATCGCCGCTTCCGACGCGAGAAGCTTCGCCATCGCCGCCTGCGGACCGTACGGCAAGTTCGCGTCCTTCAAACGCGCCGCGTGGTAGACGAGGTGGCGCGCGGCTTGGCAGTCGAGTTCCATGTTCGCCAGCTTGAACTGCACCGCCTGCTGATCGCTGAGCTTCTTGCCGAACGCCTCGCGTTCTTGCGCGTACTTCATGGCGACGTCGAGCGCGCCTTGCGCGATCCCGAGGCTCAGCGCGCCGATCGAAATGCGCCCGCCCTCGAGCGTCTTCATGAACGTCTTGAAGCCCTCGCCTTCGGGCCCGAGCAGGTGATCGCGCGGGATCTTCGCGTCCTGGAACACGAGGCTCGCCCAGTCGCTGCCGCGCATCCCCAGCTTTTCCTCGCCCTTTTCGATGGTGAAGCCCGCCGTGTCGCGCGGCACGACGAAGGCGCTGATGCCTTTCGCGCCGAGCTCGGGGTGCGTCACCGCCGTGCAGATGAACGTGCCGGCGTGATTCGCGTTCGTGATGAAGCACTTCGCGCCGTTGAGAACGTACTGGTCCCCCACGAGCCGCGCCGTCGTCTGCGTGCCGCCGGAGTCCGAGCCCGCGTTCGGCTCGGTCAGTCCGTACGCACCCATGTACTCGCCCGCGATCAGCTTCGGCACGTAGGCCTTGCGCAGCTTCTCGCTGCCCCACTTGTAGATGGGGAACGTGCCCAGTGAGACGTGCGCGGCCAGCGTGAGTCCCGTCGAACCGCACACGCGGCTGATCTCCTCGACCGCGAGGCAATACGCGAGCGTGCCGCCGTTGCTGCCGCCGTATTCCTCGGGGAACGGGATCCCCGGCAGACCCATGTCGACGATCTTGCGCCACGTCTCGAGCGGGAACCGGTGGTTCTCGTCGATCTCGTGCGCGATCGGCGCGACCTCGGCGCGCGCGAACTCGCGCACGGTGTCCTGGATCATCTGCTGATCCTGCGTGAGGTCGAACCCGTGCTGGATGGGCGGCAGTGCGTAGGTCGTCGGTGCTTCGGTCTGCATGGAGATTCGCTCAGTCTTCGATCTGCCAACCGGCGGTGCGGCGAGCGCGAGGCCTGTCGGGCGCGGCACGTTCGGACGCAGCGTTCTCGCGCGTGCCGTTCTCGGTGAGTCGTGCAGCGCGCGGCGCCGGTGTGATCGCGTCGTCGCGCTCACCCGCGTCGGCCTCGCGGTAGAAGCGACGGCTCTCGCCGCTGCCGACCCACGCGATCAGCGCCGCGCGCGAGAACTTCCACTCGCGGCCGATCTTGCGCGCGGGCAGGTCTTCGCTGTGCAGGACCTTGTTGAAGGTCTTCACGGACACGCCGAGCAATTCGGCGGCCTCGTCGATGTTCAGGATCTCGCGTTCGGCCATGTCTCTAGACCTTCTGCGCGCGGCGCTTCGCCATCTCGGACTCGATGTACACGCCGATGTCGTCGGTGCGCGTTCCGGGCCCGAACAACTTCGCGAAGCCCTCGACCTCGAGCTTCATCATGTCGTCCTTCGGGATGATCCCACCGCCGACGAGGAGGACGTGACCCATGCCGCGCTTCGTGAGCTCGTCGCGCACGCGCGGGAAGAGCTCCATGTGCGCACCCGACAGGATCGACAGGCCGACGACGTCGACGTCCTCTTGCATCGCCGCCTCCGCGATCATCTCGGGCGTCTGGTGGAGGCCGGTGTAGATGACCTCCATGCCGCGGTCGCGCAGGATCGTCGCGACGGTCTTGGCGCCGCGGTCGTGACCATCGAGGCCCGGCTTCGCGACGAGCACGCGGATCTTCTGCGAGGTCATGGGTTGCGGGATCTGGTCGTGGCGCGAGTTCGCGCACCGCGCGCGGACCTCGGAGCGGACATGTTGACGCGCGGTGCCCTTTTCACCAAGAGGCACAGTCCAAACACACCGGATCAGGGCCGGAAACGGGGTCTGGATCGTGGAGGTTCGCGGGCGTCCCGGTCACCGACCTGGAGTCGAGGAGGGCCGCCCCAGCCGCCGATGCAGGGACGATCGCGAGGCCGATCCTCCTCTGCACGAGGAGGGAGATCGCGGAACCATACCCGGCATCACAGGATCTTCGGCTCGCGGTACTCGCCGAACGAGGCGCGCAGCACGTCCGTGATCTCTCCGAGCGTGCACTCGGCATGCGCGGCCGCGACGAAGCGCGCCAGCAGGTTGTCCGTGCCGGCGCACGCGTCGCGCACGTCGTCCAGCGCGCGCTTCGCCTTCCCCGAGTCGCGCTTCTTGCGGACCTCGGCCAATCGGGCGTGCTGCTCGCGCTCGACCGCCGCGTCGATCTTGTGGATCTCGATCGTCGGGCCGCCGCTCTCGTCTTCCTGGAAGCAGTTCACACCGACGATCTTCTTCTTCCCCTGCTCCGTCGCGCGCTGGTACGCCACCGCGGAACGGTGGATCTCGCGCTGGATCCAACCGGCTTCGGTCGCGGCGACGACGCCGCCGCGCTTGTCGATCTCCTGGAAGTAGCGCTCGGCGTCCTGCTCGAGTCGATTCGTCTGCGCCTCGACGAAGTAGCTGCCCGCGAGCGGGTCCGCGACGTGCGCGATCTCCGTCTCTTCCGCGAGGATCTGTTGCGTGCGCAGCGCGATCTTCACCGCCTTCTCGGTCGGCAAGGACAGCGTCTCGTCCATCGAGTTCGTGTGCAGCGACTGCGTGCCGCCGAGCACCGCCGCGAGTGCTTCGTAGGCCGTGCGCACGATGTTGTTCTCGGGCTGCTGCGCCGTCAGCGTCACGCCGGCCGTCTGCGTGTGGAAGCGCAGCATCCACGAGCGCGGATCCTTCGCGCCGAACGTGTCGCGCATCTTGCGCGCCCAGATGCGGCGCGCCGCGCGGAACTTGGCGATCTCCTCGAAGAAGTCGATGTGGCTGTCGAAGAAGAACGACAAGCGCGGCGCGAACGCGTCGATGTCGAGCCCGGCCGCGACGCCGCGCTTCACGTACTCCATCCCGTTAGCGAGCGTGAACGCCAGCTCTTGCGCCGCCGTCGAGCCCGCCTCGCGGATGTGGTAGCCGCTGATCGAGATCGTGTTCCACTGCGGCACGTGCGTCGCGCAGTGCCCCATCACGTCCGTGATCATGCGCAGCGCGGGTTCCGCGGGAACGAGCCACGCGTGTTGCGCCTGGTACTCCTTCAAGATGTCGTTCTGCACCGTGCCGCGCAGCTTCGCCGGCGCAACGCCTTGTCGCTCACCGCACGCGATGTAGTACGCGAGCAGGATCGGCGCCGGGCCGTTGATCGTCATCGACGTGGAGACGTCGGCCATGGGGATCCCTTCCATCAGGGTCTCCATGTCGCGCAAGCACGAGATCGCGACGCCGACCTGGCCGACTTCGCCGCGCGAACGCTCGTGATCCGAGTCGTAGCCCATCAACGTGGGGAAGTCGAAAGCGGTCGAGAGCCCCGTCTGTCCGTGGGCGAGCAAGTACTTGAAGCGCTCGTTCGTCTGCTTCGCCGAGCCGAAGCCCGCGAACTGCCGCATCGTCCACAAGCGACCGCGGTACATCGTCGGATGCACGCCGCGCGTGAACGGGAACTGACCGGGATATCCGAGGTCCGTTTCCGGATCGAGCTCGACGTCCTCGGGGCCATAGAGCGGCTCGAGCTTCGTGCCGGACACCGTCGTGAATTCGGCGTCGCGCATCTCGGCCTTGGCGAAGGCCTGTCGCCAATGGCTGGTGGCGTCGGTGCGGATCACGTCCTGAAGGCTCATGCGGTTCGGGCTCCGATACGGCCGACCGTTCGTCCGCGAGTGCGGTGAGTCGGTGACCTCGACCGCTCAGTATACGGTGCGCTCGTTCCGACCGGGATGCTCCCGCGTGCGGCGGTTGCGTGTCGGTTCGCCTTTCCGAGCGCCGGGCGAAGCCCTCGTGCGGGCACGATTCGCGCCTCTACGTGTGCGGTTAGAACCCTACGCGCGCGCCGACGCGACGGCGTAACTCCCCGACATCAGCTCGACGATCGGCATCGAACTCGGCGCGCGGATCCACGTCGTCGATCCCGCGGCCGTTTTCATCGGTTGGCGCTATGCGCACTACGAGTTGAACGATGTCGACTCGCTGGTGAGCATCGACGAAGTCGATCTCGATGTGAGCGGTTTCATCCTCGGACTCGAGTTCGCGTTCTAGTCGGCCCGGCTCGTGCCGCACGTTCGCGGTTCGCGATGCGCATGTCGCGGACGATCGCGGAACCAACGAGTCGGCTGGCGTCGTCGATTCGCTAGCGCTAGCTTTTCAGCCCGGATTCGCTGATGCGCTCTGTCTCCGTCCAACTCCTCCGCAGAAAGTCAGGCCCAGTGAAGCTCACCGCCCTCGCTCTCACTCTGGTGTTCGCCTCGTGCGCCGCGTCGCCGTCGCATACCGATGCGGGGTCCACCACCCGAGCGGGCTCCATGGCCGACGCGAGTTCGAGCGAGTTCCACGCCAACCGTATCGCGATCTACATCGGCCAGCGCAGCCTCGACGAGGACGACTACGAGCCCGTCGAGGACCAGGTCACGATCGGCTTCGAGTTCGCGCACGAACATCCGGACAGTGTCGTGGGCTGGGAAGTCGGGCTCATGGGTTCGGCCGATGAGGGCGAGTTCGGCGCCTTCGACGTCGAGGCCGCGACGGGCGAGATCTACGGCGGCGCCCGCAAGTCGTGCGGGTCCGGAACCGTGCGACCCTACATCGGCGGCGGGCTCTCTTTCATCCGCTCGGCGTTCGAAGTCGAGGGCTTCGACGACGTCGACGACGCCTCGCTGGCGCTCTATGCCCACGGAGGAGTGCGGTTCGACATCTCGCCGGCATTCTCCCTCGGGCTCGACCTGCGCGGCCTGTTCGGATCGGACCTCGAACTCGCAGGCGTGGACACGGACGCCGACTACGGTCAGTTCGCGTTGTTCGCGGGCTTCGGTTTCTAGCGCACGAGGCGTCACACGAGAGAACTCGGTGCGTGACTCTCGCGATCCCTCGACCAAGTCGCTCCGAATCGGACGAGCGCTCGTCGGCGATGCAGCGCCCGGCAGGCAGCCAAGCGGGCGTGACGAGCGAGCGATCCTCTCGGATTGCGCTTCGTGCACGGTGTCGTTCGAGGCGAGATTTGGTGCGCAAGCGAAAGCCAGGCCTTCCGATCCGCGCGGTTCGGGCGTCCAATAGGCTTCGGGTCTCCGCATCACGGAGCTCGCTCCCTGCGCAAGTCGACGATGTCGGCTCGAGCACACAGCGCACGGAGGTTTCGCGCCCTGCTCCCGTTCCAACCTCGGTAAGGCCCCCACATGTCGACCCAGCACCTGCCGCGCGTCGCGTTCGTCGCACTCGTCCTCGCCGCCCCGCTCCATGCCCGCGTGACGACCGTGCTCGTGAACGGCTCGGACTCGTGCGCGACGCCCGATGCGATCACGGGCTCCGGACCGTTCGCGTTCGACAACAGTGCGGCCACCACTGGGGTCGACGGACAGACGACGAGCAACTGCTTGTTCTACGCGCAGAACGGAATCCTCCAGGACGTCTGGTTCGCATGGACAGCGACACAGAACGGGCGCGTGCTCCTGTCGACCTGCGGTCAGACGGCGGTCGACACGAAGATCGCGGTGTACGCCGGTTCGACGTGTCCTGGCGCGAGCCCCACGGCGGTCGCGTGCAACGACGACATGACGACCTCGGGCGTGGGCAATCTGCAATCGCGCCTCGAATTCGACGTGGTTTCCGGCAACACGTACTTGATCCAGCTCGGCCTCTATCCGCTCGCGGCGTTCGGCGGTGCCGGCTCGTTCACGATCCAACACGTCGGCGGCGTCACGTGTCAATACGACGACGGCACGACGGACTACGCCAGCGAGATCGGCACGGGCGGCATTCAACGTGCGTCGGCCTGGATGTACCGCATGGGCGAGATCGGGACCGCGACTCAGATCGCCTCGGTCTCTTCGGCATGGGGCTGGACGAGCACCGGCACGCCGCTCGCACCGGGACTGACCGGCGAAGTCGCCGTGTGGGAAGACCCGAACGACGACGGCGATCCGTCGGATGCCGTGCTGCTCGACAAGGCTGCGGCCCCCATGGTTGGCGCGCACACGGACGCACTGCAAACGATTCCCCTCGCGGCGCCTGTAGTCGCGAGTGGCATCTTCTTCATCGGAGCGTGGGTCGAGCACACGAACGGCTTCCCGGTGCCGCGCGACATCCTCGGTTGCAGCGGTCGGACGGAAGTCGGCTGGCTCCTCGGCAACGAGCCGGGGAACCTCAACTCGTCCAACCTGCTCGCTAATTCGACGCCGCCGTTCCAGGCGCCGAACGGACAGACGTACCACTTCCTGCTGCGCGCCGATTGTCAGCCGGTGCAGACCGGAACTGTTTACTGCGCGGGCGACGGCGTCACGCCGCACACCGCGTGTCCTTGCGGCAACAACAGTCCAGTCTTGGATCAAGCCGGGTGCGTGAGCTCGCTCGGAGTCGGTGGTCGACTGCGTTCTGTCGGCGCATCGAGCCTCACGAACGACCAAGTGGACCTGAACGGCTCCAACATGCCCAACAGCTCCGCGCTGTATTTCCAAGGCACGTCGCAACAAGCAGGCGGCAATGGGGCCGTTTTCGGCGACGGATTGCGCTGCGTGGCGGGGACCGTGACGCGACTCGGAACGCTGACGAACGTGGCGGGCGTTTCGTCCTACCCGCGCATCAGCGACCCGAGCGTTTCGGTGAAGGGGCTCGTGAGTTCTCCCGGAACGCGCCAGTACCAAGTCTGGTATCGGAACGCGGCGACCTTCTGCACGGCGTCGACGTTCAACCTGACGAACGGGGTACAGATCGTCTGGACGCCATGAGGTGATGGAACCCGTCGCCCAACGTCGACGGGCTTGGCTCGACCGCGCTGAATCGCGTGCCCGAATCGTCCTCTCCTTGACGACTCTGTCTTGCTAGCAGTCCGTGGTGAAAGTCACTTCGCGACGCCGAGCACGCTCGAGCGATGCAAGAAAGGCGACGGAAAGACGGCGGAGGTGGCCTCCCCGGGCCACTGAGCACGACTTTCCTAGCCTGACGCCGCAACGCTCGAGCGTGCTCGGCCGCACTAGTGACTTCCACCACGGGCTGCTAGATTGCGCGCGCTCGAGCTCGGCTCGCCGCGAGAGCTCCTGCTGAGAAACGTCATCGCGGCACATCGTGGAGAGACTTCGTGCGCAGACTCATATACGTGCTTTCGAGCACTTGGATCGGATCGTTCGCCGTTGGGCAGGACCTGCAATGGGCACGCAACCCGGCGAACCAACACTGGTACGGGATCTCCCGCCAACCGACGACGTGGAGC
>CAZKIY010000043.1:0-19641 GCA_964552875.1 uncultured Planctomycetaceae bacterium | reverse complement strand
ACGCCGTGTTCGCGCGCACGAGCGCCGCGAGCACGCCCAACTCGGGTAGCGCATCGCGAGGACCTTCGAGAGCACGTCGAGGTACTCGCGGATCGTGTCCCGGCCCATCGACAGATGTCGCGCGATCCTCCTCAAACTCTTGCCCAGCCGGTGAAGCCGGATCACTTCCTGCAATCGGTGCATGTCGATCCTCCTGGCGCCCATCCCGTCCTCCTTGGCGGTGGAAAACCGCGGAGGATGGCCGAAACGGCAGCTCGGACGAGGACCGGGGACCCGGCGTCAGGTGGATCAGCTTGGCCGAACCAGAGCGGACCAGATACCCCGAGCTGTGACAGTCTACTGCCACCCGATGACGATGAGCGCCTGCCGGCTCGTGCCGACGGGTGCAGTGTGATAGCCGCCCACAGCGCCGATCACGCGGTACGCTCCTCGGCTTGCAGTAAATCCCGTGTCGAACCCTTCCAGAACGTTGAATTCTGTGGGCTTTAGCGGATCAAGAATACTCGCGACGTTGACCCGACACGAGGCTTCCTTAACAACGACTTGTTGGGTTGCCACGTCTTCACTGATGTTCTTCATTTGGACGCTGTAGAGTCGGGAGCCGGCTGCCAGCGCTTGCATCATTACGGGTGAGTGCGGCACCCAGCTAACGTACGATGCGCTCCCGAGTTCCATGGAGTACCCAAGTTCGTTGGCCGCCCGAGACAACTGTCTTAGCGCCGTCTCCACGCCGCCGCTTTCGGATTCAGCTTCAGTGGCCTCCCCGTCTCCTTGACCGCTAACTGATGTTGAAGATCCCGTCGCATGGGTCACCGGAACAGCGGGCCGACTAGGTACACCAAACTCTCTGCCGACGAGTGTGTGTGCGGCTACTGCTGCGGTCCACGACGCTTCTCGGCTTGGTGTTCCAGAAG
This sequence comes from uncultured Planctomycetaceae bacterium, assembly GCA_964552875.1. Taxonomy (GTDB): domain Bacteria; phylum Planctomycetota; class UBA1135; order UBA1135; genus JAEUHZ01. Next base: position 18,727 of record CAZKIY010000043.1, on the reverse strand, counting down.
TGCCGGACGATTGGTCCAATGGCGTCCGAGTCAAGAACACCACTAAGCAACAGACCCTCGAGAGCGGTGCCAGCGCGTCGAGTTCCGTGGCCGGAGATACGGGCGGATCTTTCGTGACTCGACCCGCTGAGAACGGAAATGCAACCAAAGTGGCGATCAGCGTAAAGGCAAGGAGCATGTATTGTTCAGTTGCGTACGGTGGCAGTCAAAGGCATAGCGAGGTCGACGTTAGTGCGGGTCAGCAGCCCCGAGTTCGAGTCGATCAGCGTGCCCGCGGCTAGCTCGACATTGGTGCGAGTGGCGAGTTGACCATCAAACATACGGCCATCCACGCGTGGTACTATACGAAGCATAAATTCCGTAGCAGATTCGCCTGGCGCGAGTACCGAAGCCTGAGCACACGAATCCGGCGTTGACAGCGGTTCGTCAACTGTCAAGTGAAGCCGTGCCAGTACGAGGAGGCCAACCAGCGGGATAGCGGGCCCGAATCTCTTAACAAGCAGCTGCACGCGCTGAGCCAACCAGTGCTTTGCCGCCTCGTGCCAAACACGCGTCGCCGGCGCTCCGCTCAGCGTGTTGAGCGATCGAACCCTCGCTTTCTCGACCATCGCCGTATCGCAACCCAGGAGTACTGCGGCCGAGCGTATTTCGCGCCCCCCCAACACGCACAGGCAGAACACGGAGCGATCGAAGTCGTCCTGCATTTGATCTAGCGCGCGCTGTAGTTCTGGCCCTTGACCGCGGGACGGGACGAGCTTCCAGTCTCGCCGCAACCGCGTCCGTAGTGCTTCGTGCTTCGGAGACATTTTACTTCGTTCTCCCGGTCAGGTGGGACGCGAGGCGCGGCCAGTAGGCCCGCTTGAAGGTGTCTTCCGTGTACCGGACGTACGCCAGCGTGCGTCCGAGCAGACCAGCGATCGCTTCGCGGTTGTTGTCTCGAATCACGAGGTCGATGACCTCTTGAGTCGCCTTCGGGACCTCTCGGCGGTAGCGGCGGCGGAGATCCTTGAGGCTGTCCCAGTTGTCGGATCGCTGGACGGTCGTCAAGCCCAGCTGAGCGAGTTCGTCGGTCGCCGCGACATCGCGATCGTTGTGCTCTTGGCCCGCCTTCTGCACTTCTCGCACCCGTTGCCGCGCTGCCGCCTTGCCGAAGTAGTTGGGAGCCAGTTCCGGCCACGAATTGTCTTCGGCGTATCGGGTCATCTCAGCGCGCAGGTACACGAAGAGCTGCTGCTGCATTTCCATGTCGCCGCGCGCGTGCTGGCTGGCGAGCATCTGTGCGAGTTCGTCGCGGTCCCCGAGGGGCGGGACGGCCGAGGTTGGGTTCATGGCGAAGTGGGGCTGGGGAGGGGCGGTTAGTCTACGTAGGGGGAGTGCTCACCCCATCGCCGCTGTAAGCAAAACGTAAGGCCGGTTCCACACCGACGAGAACCCGGCCGTTCGACCGGGCGAGTTGCGGCCTATCGTCAGCGCCCCCTCGCTTGACGCGGAGTTCCACTAGCGACCAGCAGCGCGGGCCCTACTTCCAGAGATCTTCGGTTGCCGACGCCCGGGCGGGACGCGGTTGTGAAATAGGCACGGCGCGAGTGCACCGTGGCGGTGCGACTCGCGCCGTCCCGTTCCTCCGATCAGCGCTTGCTTCGGATCTCGATGCCACCCGTGACGGTGGCGTTCTGCTGCCGAGCCTGGACTTCAAGCTGGGCCTTGGCCCAGACGCGGAACTGGATCTCGGCCGCCTCCTTGCTCTCGGCGTAGACCTCGCCCGAGCAGGACAGCTGGATGCACGTGTTGTTCGTGCACCGAGCGGCGCAGCTCGCGGAGAAGCCGTATCGAACCTGCTCGACCGCGGCGACGTCGCGAATCGCGAACGTCGACGCGAACGGGGCCGGCGCGGCGATCGCAGCCGCGACGGCCACCGTGGCCGCGCGGGTGAAGTAAGACACCATCATTCGAATCGCCTCCTTGTGCGATGTGGTTGCAAGAGATTGAACGCGCAACGCGTTCGACCTCGGAGGGTGTGCCACTGCTCGCGCGTGCTGCTGAATCCGAGGAATATTGGTGTGCGGCGCGACACGAGATTCTTCGACACTTCGCTGGGGAGTTCCCCCCTAGATGCTCGGTTGTGGTTCGCATGAACCAAACACATCACATCCTCTCTTGAGAGACTCTACATGAACTCCATCGTCCTCGCGGTGTTCGCGCTGATCGGTTCCGTCGACGCTGCGCCCGCGCCGCACGCCATGCCGAACGCTGACCAAACGACGCGGCAGGTGCAGCCTGAGAACGTGATCTCGTGCAAGAGCTGCAAGCGTTCCTTCGACAAGGAGAACCACAACGGCTACTGCCCGTTCTGTGGCGCGAACAACAACCAGCTGACCGACGCGGCCGACGTCCAGGATGGGATCGAGATCACGCTCGCCGGCTCGATGTTGCCGTTCGAGGAGGCGAAGTCGTCGATCGACATCCAGTGGACGGGTTCCGGCTACCGGTTCACCAACAACCATGGCTCCCGTTCGATCAAGGTCAAGGTCACCCAGATCGCGAACTGGATCTCAACGAGCTTTGCGCTCGCGCCCGGCAAGTCCCAGTTCGTCGCGTGGAAGAGCTACTCGGAGGTCACCGCGAAGTTCGTGTCGCCCGCGGCGCATTGGCGCGACCGGATCGTGCCCGGGCCGCGCGCATCGACCGAGTCGCACCACGGTTCGACAGATCGCAATGCCCTCCGCTCGGGCTCGGGCTCTCCCGACTCCCTCGCCGCGCTCTCGAGCCCAGCCAGAACCCCCAGGCTCCGTTGGTTTCGGGGGTCATCCGCTTGGAGTTCCTATCCCCCGAAGCCTGGATGAACCCAGGCTGCTCGTTCACGCCGCGGAAGCGCAACGTCGGCGACATCCCGGTTTTCCGGGTCTACGACGAAGCGGGCAACGAGCTTGAGAGCTGCCACGGCACGCCGTGGGGCTGCACCCGGACCTGGAACGGCAGCGACCTGAAGTGAGCTAGCTGGGCGCGGCGGCAACGCCGCGTCCAGCGCTCGACCGAGCAAGAGATTGTTCGGTCGCCCGACCTCGAGCGTTCTTCCTTGTACAGCACCACCAGTCGCCGCACTTCCCATGCCGACGAAACCTGAATCGAAAAGCAGCGCAGGCACGACGCCCACCATGGTCATCGACCTGCGCAGCGACACTGTCACCAAACCGAGCCCGGCGATGCTTGCCGCCATGTCCGGCGCTTCGCTCGGCGACAACGGGTACCTCGAGGACGCATCGACCAATGAGCTTGAGCAGTATTGCGCCACGCTCTTCGGCAAGGAAGCGGCGATTTTCCTGCCATCCGGCACGATGGCGAACCAGCTCGCGCTGCGCTGCTTCACGGCGCCAGGTGACGAGATCATTGTCGATCGCAGCTACCACATCATCTTCTTCGAGGCCGGCCCCACGGCCGACCTCGCCAAGGTCTATCCGAACGTCATCGTGACTCCTGACGGCATCCTCACGGCAGAGCGTGTCGACGAGGCGCTCCACAACAAAGCGCGTACGCGTTATGGCACTCACGCCAAACTCCTCTGTCTCGAGAACCCGATCAACGGTTGCGGCGGCCGCATCACGCCGCTCGCGACGATGAGCCAAGTTTTCGAGTTCGCCAAGCGTAACGGACTCGCCGTCCACCTCGACGGCGCCCGCCTGCTCAACGCCTGCGCCGCAACCGGCATCGGGCCAGCGACCTACGGGCAATACACCGACAGCCTCATGGTCTGCCTGTCGAAAGGCCTCGGCGCACCGTTCGGTTCGATGCTGATGAGCTCAGCCGACGTCATCGACCGCGCCCGCCGTTACTGCAAGTGGTACGGCGGTGGCATGCACCAGTCCGGGCCGATGGCCGCAGCCGCGCTGCACGCCCTCCGCTTCAATCGCGAGCAGCTCGCTATTGACAACGAGAACGCACGCTACCTCGCCGGGCTGCTGCAGGGCATCGAGCTCTTGAGCATCGACGCCGCGACCGTCGACACCAACATCGTGCTCATGGACATCAGCTCCCTGGCCCACTCCGCGGCGGAGCTCGTTGAGCATGCGCGCACGCACGGCCTGCTGCTCTACCCTTGGTCGCGCAAGAGCGTGCGCGCCGTCACCCACCGCGACGTGTCGCGCGTCGATCTGGAAGAGGCCGCCCGCCGGCTGCGCCGCGTCATTGGCGAGCTGCGTGAGCGCGCCAAGTCCGTCGCCTAGGCGGCGAGAGTGCCATGAAAGACGTTTTCATCCTGCAAAACCACCCCGCGAGCTTCAAGCTCGACATCGCCAAACTCGTGCGTGCGGAGAGCTACGCACTGCATCTGGTCACCAACCCGGTCGGCCTCGCGCAGCTCGAGCGCCGCGACCAGCAGGCGCTCTTCGCTAGCATAAGTGTCGCGGACGAGCTGACCCTCGAGCGTATCGTCGCCTGCATCAACCCGGTGCGGGCGCAGGTTGGCCGGCCGATCGACGTCGTCACCAACTCCGAACACGCGGTCTCGGTCTGCGGCAAAGTGCGCGTCCACTACGGCCTCGCCGCGGAGGACAACGAGCGCTTCGTCGACAAACTCGTGATGAAAATGCGGCTCGCCGCCAAAGGCGTGCGCATTCCGCGACACGTCGCCTTCGACAAGCGCCGCGCGACGCCCGCCGACCAAGCCGCGATCATGGCGGCGCTGCCATTTCCGATGTTCGCCAAGCCGATCAACCAAGCCGGCAGCATCGGCACGGCCAAGCTACATACACCTGCCGAGCTCGCGTCGTGGGTTGGCGCGGCGCTGGCGAGCCCCTACGAGTTTGAGCTTGACGAGTTCATTGTCGGCACCCTCTACCACTGCGACTCTATAATCAAGGATGGGGCGATCCTGTACACGCAGGTCGGCGTCTACTCGCGGCCGAGCTTCGACTTCGTCCAAGGCTACGCTCAAGCGAGCCTGACCCTCCCGCCCGTCAGCGAAGACGCGCGCGCGTTGCGCGACTTCGCTGCCCGCGCCCTGACTGCGCTCGGCATGCCGCATGCCGGCGTGACCCACATGGAGGTCTTCAAGGCGTCCGATGGCGGCTTCGTGTTCCTCGAAGTCGCCTACCGCTCGCCGGGGACGCTGATCCCGGCGATGTACCAGCGCCACCTTGGCCTCGACATCGCGGCGCTCAACATTCGCTTGCAGATCGACCCAAGCTTCCAGCCGCGCCTCGTGCGCGGACCATACGTCGCCAGCATCGCCTATCCGAACAGGCCGGGGACGATCGTCGCTGTCCACGAATTGCCCGCGACCCGCAGCGCGCGCGCCTATGAGCAGCGGGCCAAGCTCGGCGACAATCTAGCCAAGGCCGAGGTCGTCCGCGACTTCGCCGCCTCGGTGCTGCTGTGGGGGTTCGACTACCCTGCACTGCGAGCCGATGTCGACGAGCTCTCGGAGTTTCACCCGCACATGGTTGCCGCCGACCCGAGTAGCGCGTCGTGAAAGACGTCGTGGTCTTGAGCAACCACCCGCACGGCCAGCAGCTGCGCTACGACCGCATCGCCGAGCCGGAGCACTTTCGCTTGCACGTCATCACAAGCGAGCTCGGAGCGACGCGGATGCGCCGCGCCGCCGACCGCGCCGACCTTGCAGGTCTGTACGTCGTGCCCGAGTTCTCGCTGCATACCTTGAGCGCCGTCGTCGATGGTGCGATCCGACCAGGTACGGCGGCTCTGGAGTTCGTCACCAACCACGAAAGCGTCGTCTCGGTGTGCGGCCGGCTACGCCAACGCTACGGCGTCAGCGCATCCGACTACGAACGCTTCACCAACAAGGACGCGATGAAGGAGCGCCTGCGCCGCGGCGGCATCCGCTTCCCGCGTTACGTGCTGTTCGACAAAACGCGTTACGCCGCCGAAGGCGCCCGCTACCTCGATGAGCTGCTGTGTCAGGTCGACTTCCCATTGTTCGTCAAGCCACTGGACGCAGCCGGCAGCGTCGGCACTGGAAAGATCGAGGCGCGCGTCGATTTCGATGCGTGGGCGACCGCAGCAATCGAGTCCCCCTACGAGTTCGAGGTTGACGAGTTTATTGACGGTACGCTCTATCACTGCGAGACACTGCTCAAGCACGGCCAGATCCTCTACACGCAAGTTTGTGAGTACTCGCGGCCGTGCTTCGACTTCACCTTGGGTGCGCCGCTAGGCAGCATCACTCTGCCCAGTGATCACGCCGACGCCGTTGCGCTGAGGCGCTTTGCGGACGACGTGCACCGAGAGCTGGCCGACGACATCAGCGGCGTCACCCACCTGGAAGTGTTCAAAGACCACCGTGGTGACCTGGTATTCGTCGAGATCGCCTACCGCACCCCGGGCGTGCTCGCCTCCGAGATGTATGAAAAGAGCCTCGGCCTGTCGCTTCCCGAGTACCACATCCGCCTGCAGACGAGCGCCGCAATGCGACTCGAATTCCAAGCGCAGGCCTACGCGGCGCGCTTCATCTATCCGCGTGTCGCCGGCGTCGTGACGGACTTCGTCGCCGCGGACATCGCCAGCGCTCATGAGTTTCAATGGCGCATCGCCACCGGCGACACCTTGGCGAAGTCAGAGCGCATTAGCCAGCTTGCCGGCACAATGCTGTTGTGGAATGCGGACTTTGCACAGCTCCACGCCGATTTTCGTTCCCTCGCAAACCGTGTTCCGTACCGCGTGACCCCTCCTTGCCAACTTGAGCGAGACACTTTCCTGGGGTAGTGCCGTTAAGTGTTGCTGGCCAGACACGACACGCTTCTTGACCACTCCTTACGGGTGAGCCCATCCCGCAGCCACGGCAACCTCGCCATGGGCCGGAACGACAGGAACACGTCGCGGAGGCTCAGCACCCGCGTGACCAAACCCGCCTGCTGCGCCGGCGTCCTCAGCTTGCCTCCGAACTTCAGCGACCGGTGGGGCCGGACGAAGTTGTAGTAGACCTGCAGGAGGTCGATCCGCGCTGCCAGCGCCTCGCGCGTCTTCGCTGCACTATTCGTCTTGCGTTGCAGGCACGAGAGAGATTTGCGCATCGTCAGGTTCAGGCGCTCGATGAAGGCCGTATTGATCGATTTGGAGTCCTCGCAGCGCGAGCGCACTTCTTCCAACTGCTCCTCCGTCCCCCACACCAGTTCGTTATTCACGCGCACGATGCGGTTGCTGCGGATGATCTTGCCTGACTCGACATGCACGCACGTTCGGCCCCAAGTGAGCTGGACCTCGGGCGCATAGAACTTGAACGGGTCGGTCACGATCAATACGCGTTGTCCTGCGGCTTTGCAGCGATTTCGTGCCTCCCGCAGCACGAAGCGACAGCTTCGGCGCGTGCGCTTCCCGACCGTGCTGGCGAGCCACAGTCGCGCTGAGACATCGATCGCCGCGAACACGAACTGGCGATTCTCCCTGTGGCCGGCGTAGCTGCGCAGTTCGTCGATCTGAATCTCGACGGGCTCGACGTTCTTGACCGCTCGCCGGCTGAAGTCGTGCGCGGCGCGGCTCGCGCGATCGATCCAGCGACGCACTGTCGAAGGCGAGAGGCCCTCGCTGCGCGCGATGCTGGCTTGTGTCGTGCCTCCGATGACCAGTGGGACCGCCCGGTCGAAGCGTGCGGGCGAGCTCCGCAGGCGATGGTACGCCGTGCCGCGATTCGCGGTGAAGGTTTGGCCGCAGGCCTTGCAGCGCCAGCGGTGCTTGGTGCCGTGGCGCGTGCGCAGCAGGGAGTGGCGGACCACGGCGGGGCAGCTCGCGGGGCGGCTCGCGGGAGGGGGTCGTGCGGCAGGCGGTCGAGGGCAGGTCGGGAGGTGGTGTCGCTGGGTCATGGTCGGCTGAGTCCGGGCGATCTGCGGTGCCCGGGTCGAGACGGACGCAAGTCCTTGCGCGACACGGGCGCGGCGGGCCTGTGACAACACTTGGCGAGCACTCTGCCCGCTCCATGCAATCGCTCGACTTACGGCGGTTCCGGCGTTTGCGGAGCGGATTCGGGTTGGGGGTGCCGGGGCGTGTCGCGCATGGCAAAACGCTCCTTCCGCCAACGGGCTGGCTACCCGAGCTCGGTCTCGGCGTCGAACAGGAGGTCGAGGTCGCGCGCACCGTGCAGCACGCGCACGACCTCGATCCCCTCTTTGGGCGGCCGGTAGAAGACCAAGTGTTTTTCGAAGCCCTGGACCGGCAGCGACCGCAGTCCGGAGAGATCGATTCGACCGAATGTGCGTAGCGGACCCAGCTCCGTGTTCCAGCAAGACGCGCATCGTCGATTCGACGGCGCCAATGAATCGCATCGCGGCTTCGGGGTTGTCGAGGCCGATGTAGACCGCGGACTCTTCGACGTCAGCGATGGCTGCAGCGCGTCGGAGAAGCTTCGGGCGCACCCGCTCCTTCTACCCGCGGGCCTGTTTGCCTCCGAGCCTCTTGGCGACTCGTTCGCGGAGAGAGGCCCAGTCACTCTTGGTCCACTCCGAGGACGGCCCCGATTCCAAGCCCTCGATGAGCAGCTCCTCGAGCCTCTCCTGGGCGACCCATTGATCTCGGTCCTTGCGGATCAACTCGCGGACATACTCGCTGGCGGAGGTGTAGGCCGAGCCCAAGACGCGCTCCTCCACGAAGGACCGCAGGGGCTTGGGCAGGGAGACGTTCATCGACGTGCTGGAGCGGTCTTCGGCGTCCATGAATTCAGCCTAGCCCGGCTGGCAGGCACTGGCAATGTCTGCCATCGGCGGTCTGGGTTGGTGAGCTAGAGTCTGGAGGCCTCCGCGCTTCGTTCGCGACCTGCTCCCATCGCGGGCGAACGCGTCTTCGGGCGCATGCAACATCTAGTGCAACGCGATTCGCGCGCCGCGGTAAATCCTTGTCGAAACTATACTTCTGACCGCATTCCTGCGGCCTCCGAAGCCGCAGGCCAGTGGTTCGAATCCACTCGGGCGTACCACCACTTTTGGTCGGATTTGGCCTCGGTTGGCGCGATTTTGTGCGATTTGGCAGCGCGGCAAGAAATGGGCCGTTTCCAGGGGAATCCGCGTCCTGTGCCAACGGAGACAAATTCCGACAAACGGAGACATTTCCGGGACTCTGGTGCATGCAACATTTGATGCAACATGTGGCGGCCGGAACGCTGGGAAATGCGACGTTTCCTGGATAGAGCGTCGGCCTCAGGCTGACGTCCAGAGGTTGCGCGGGGGCGCGCGTGTGGCCGGCGTCGGGACACGCGAGGTCCCGGCCGAATAGCGGTACCGAGCGCGCGTGGCGCGAACACAGCCCCGCCGAGGGCGGCCGTGTGGCGCGCCGTCGCGGCACGCTAGGCCCCCGTGCGGATCGCGGCGCGGACGCGCGTGACGCGAACGCAGCGCGCCTACCGCGGCCGCCCGTAGACCGCCGTCCCATCGGGCTGTCAGCCCGCACCCCTCCTGCTGGCAGCTTCTTCACGACCTCGTTCGGCTACCGCTACGCTGGGGAGCAGGGTTCGAGAAGAAATTCGCGGTGTCGAGCGACGCCGTGGATGGGGGGATGGCCTCGTCTGCCCCTCGACTGACGTCTCGGCCCGTGGGCGATGTTGCGGGGGCTGAGGCCTCAGACGGTATCGTTCGGCTCGAGGAGAGTGGCTCGCGTGCTCAGTGCCCTGACTTGTCTTGGCCTCGTGTTTTTGGCGGCCGTATGCGTCGTTGTCGTTGTTGTTGCGCTTGGATCGAAGCGCACGGACCGCCCCGATTCTGCGTCTCCCGCGACGCTCACAAAGCCAGTCCCCGCTCCGACGGCGAGCTACGCGGCACTCCCACCCCCGGGAAACGCACCCAGTTCAAGGTCCGGCATTGCCGCTGTACGCCCCTCGGCTGCGTTTCCGCCGGCAACGCCTGCAGTAGCGATAGCGGCGAGTCGAAGTACGGTCGTGACCTCGGGCAAGCAGAGCGCGCGGTGGTATGCGCCGAAGGAGAGCGTGACTGTCGGCGGCTATGTGCTTTCCGATGGGATGGTTTACGTCGGTCAGGCGCTTTCGTCGGTTGCCAACGACTATCGAAGTGAGCCTTCACTGATCAATCCTTCGCTCGAAGTCGATGCAAACGCCCCGGACCACGAAGGTGCGGGCATGTCGTACTGGCCATCGTACGAGACCATTTCACCGGCGTGTCGCGCTGGCTACCTGTCGTGGCTATCGACAGGCCGCTCAAGTGCGAATGCGTACATCGGATACGTGTTCCTCTTCTTCTACGGCATCGAGCGGCGCGTTTTGCACGCTGCCGTGGGCTCACCCGAAGTGCACGCTGAGGTTCCGAGCCTGTGCGCGGAAGTGAAGCGGCTGCTTGGGATTTACGGTCGGAACAACTCGTTTCGCCGTTACGCGAGCGAGTTCCTTGAGGTGGTCATCCACCTTCACCCGAGCAGCCCCCACGCTGCCACCACCGGGGGACAGGGCGGCGCACGCCGCGCTGCGGCCTCGCTCGCTGCGCAGAGTCGACCACTGAACGTCGACGTAGCACTGGCGTGGGTGCGGGAGGACATTGACATGCCGCTGCGCACACCCGCGAAGCGCTGCGGAACCGAGTTCGACGCGCTTTTCCGGCAACGATACGTAGCTCGATTCGGTGATGGCCTGCCGTTGCGCGCGTGCAAGACCAAGCTCACCTCGGAGTACCGGCCCGCAAGCGCCTCGTTCGGAGGCTCGATCCGCGCGGCCTCGGACTTGCCAGATGTCTGGTCGCTGGTGAGCCCGCGGCGAGAAATCGCGGCATTGGCAGAAGAGTGCTGTGACGATCTGGAGTCGCTCAGCCGTTGGAAGGGACCGCGCGGCGAGCACGACGACGACGACTTGAACGCCGTCGCCCTCCTCCCGGTGGAGCTACTCGGTACGAATGCACCCAACTCGTTCGTTGAACTGAAGCGCAAGATCTCGGCGCAGCTCGACGGACAGGCGCGAATGGTTGCGAACGCTGAGAATGTCCTCGAGCCATGGCTACCGGCCGACGGATCGACCTTGGCGAAGAAGGACGCCGTTCAGGCTGCTCTCATCTTGGAGCGTGCCGGCTTCGCACTAGAGCCCGATGTGCGCTTCGGTGGCAAGCGCCTGAGCCGTGGCGATCAGATCGTGCTGTACCGCTGTGGCGCGGCACCCACCGCTGCGCCCACGCGCGAGTACGAGCGTGCCGCGCTTGGGCTCCATGTCGCTGCGGTCCTCGCCTGGGCCGACGATGCAATCAGCGAGACGGAGCGACGCACGTTGGAGGAACAAGTTCGGCGCACACCTGATCTCACGGCCGCCGAACGCGATCGGCTTGCAGCGCACCTGACGTGGCTCTTGGCCGAGCCGCGAGCCTTCGAAGGGCTCAAGAAGCGGATCGAATCGCTCGCTGCGGGGCAGCGCGCGGAGATCGCCGCTTTCGTCGTGCAGGTCGTTCTCGCCGACGGACAAGCCGGCCCCGACGAGATCAAGTCACTTCAAAGGCTCTACCGGCTCCTTGGACTTGATCCCGGCAGCGCGCACACGACGATCCACAGCCTTCAGGCTGGAGAGACCGATCGCACCGCCCCCGTGACGGTGTACGCACCCGCGTCGCAGGAGCGCGGGTTCGCGATTCCCCCTCCGACTCCGCCCGCCGTGGGTCGCGCTACGAAACGTACCCGCGGCCTGGATCTCGCCGCGGTGCAGTCGAAGCTTGCCGAGAGTGCCAAAGTGGCCGAGTTGCTCGCGGGGATCTTCGTCGAAGAAGAGCCTGCCCAGGTGCCTTTCGCCACGGCGGCCAGTACTGACTCCGTGGTCGGCGGGCTCGACGCTGCGCACAGCCGTATCTTCGCGCGGCTTCGCCTGCGCGCGAGCTGGCCCCTCGCGGAATTCGAAGCGCTCACGCGCTCGTTCCAGTTGATGCCGCAAGGAGCGCTGGACACGATCAACGAGGCCGTCATCGAGAAGTGCGGAGTAGCCTTGACCGAAGGCGACGACCCGCTGACGATCGACACAACTGTCTACGCCGAGTTCGAAAACGCATGACCACCGCGCCCATCCGTCCGAGGGACCGTGACACAGTCGTCCAAGCGTTGCGCGCCGGTGTCGCGCCGCTGCGCGGGCAGCATCTGATCCAAGTCGGACGTCACAGGGAGATCGAGAGCCTCCTGCGTGACGTCGAGCGCGTGGGCCAAGGCGGTTCTGGGTTGCGTCTCGTGATCGGTGCATACGGCTCGGGGAAAACCTTCTTCCTCGGACTGGTGCGGTCAATCGCGCTTGAACGCAAGCTCGTCACGGCGCACGGCGACCTCACGCCCGAGCGGCGGCTGTACTCGACCGGAGGGCATGCACGATCACTGTACGCGGAGCTGATGCGAAACCTCGCGACACGAGCGAAGCCGGAGGGTGGGGCACTGCCGGCCATCGTCGAGCGCTTCGTCACGACCGCCCTCACGAGCGCCAAGGAGCGGAGCGTCGACCCGAGCGTCGTCATCCGCGAGAACATGGCCTCGCTCTCGGAAATGGTTGGCGGATACGACTTCGCGCAGGTGATCGAGTGCTATTGGCGCGGTCACGACACAGGCGACGAGCAACTCAAAGCGAACGCAGTGCGCTGGCTCCGTGCGGAGTTCGCGACGAAGACCGAAGCGCGCCAGGCGCTAGGTGTGCGCACAATAATCGACGACGCGTCCTTCTACGACCACTTGAAGCTCTTTGCGCGCTTCGTGCGTATGGCCGGGTTCGGCGGGCTCGTCGTGTGCATCGACGAGCTGGTGAATCTCTACAAGATGGCGAACACGACGGCTCGCAACACAAACTACGAACAGATCCTCCGCATCCTGAACGACAGTCTTCAGGGGACAAGCGAGGGTCTTGGATTCCTACTCGGGGGCACGCCCGAGTTCCTGACGGACACACGTCGCGGGCTCTACAGCTATCAGGCCTTGCAATCCCGGCTCGCGGAGAACGCGTTCGCGAGCGACGGAAGGGTCGACCTCAGTGGCCCCGTGCTGCGCCTCGCGAGCCTCACACCGGAGGACCTTTACGTGCTACTCGTGAAGCTGCGTCACCTCTACGCCTGCGGCGAGGTGAGCCGCTACCTCGTGCCTGACTCCGCATTGACGGCGTTCTTGCAGCACTGCTCGCAGCGCATCGGCGAGGCGTACTTCCGCACCCCCCGGAACACGATCAAGGAGTTCCTGCACCTTCTGGCAGTCCTCGAGCAAAACCCTGGCACTGTGTGGGAATCGCTCTTCGATCACGTGAATCTAGATGAGGAGTCGAACCCAGACTTGGCGCCGCTCCCCGAGGACGCTGAACAGGCCGACGAACCCGCTGCGCCGCCGCCAGCCACGACGCGCGCGAGACCCGCGGCGAGTGACGATGACGACCTCGCCTCCTTCAAGCTTTGACCCGATCGGCGGGGACGCATCGAACGTCCGCTCGTCGGCGTTCGAGCGCTTACACGTTGGAGTGCAACGCTGGATCTGGAACAAGCAGTGGCGCGACCTGCGCGACGTGCAGGAGCGCGCCGTTGTGCCGATCCTGGAGGCCAAGCGCGACGTCTTGCTCTCTGCGTCAACCGCAGCCGGCAAGACGGAAGCCGCGTTTCTGCCGATCTGCTCGCGTCTGGCAGACGATCCATCAGCGAGCGTGCGTGCCCTTTACGTCGGCCCGCTCAAGGCGCTGATCAACGACCAGTTCGAGCGGCTCGAGGATTTGTGCGCGGAACTGCGTATTGATGTGCATCGCTGGCACGGTGACATCGCAGCGTCGAAGAAGAAGTCCGTGATCGAAGAGCCGAGCGGCATCCTGCTCATCACACCGGAATCGCTAGAAGCGCTGTTTGTGCGGATCGGCCATCGAATCGCACGCGTCTTCAGTGGACTCGAGCACGTTGTTCTCGACGAGGTGCATGCCTACATAGGGACCGAGCGAGGTCGCCAGGTGCAGTCGCTGCTTCATCGCATGGAGCTTGTCCTTCGAAGGCGCGTGCAACGCATCGGGTTGAGTGCGACGCTTGGGGACCTCGGCGAAGCAGCGAGCTACATGCGCCCTGGCGATCCGTCGCGTGTCGAGTGCATCGTTGCTGCGAACTCGGGCCAGGAGCTCAAGGTCCAGGTACGTGGCTACCGCGGTCCGGTCGAGACCAAGCGACAACATCTCGATGCACCCGATGGCGTGGACGCCTCTGACGGCGAGGTGGACAGCGACGTGCTCGCGATCGCCGAAGACCTGTACCGCACGCTGCGCGGGGGGAAGCACCTCGTATTCGCAAACAGCCGCAAGAACGTGGAACTGTACGCGGACCGATTGAGACGTCGGTGTGAAGCGGAGCGCGTTCCCAACGAGTTCGTGCCCCACCACGGCAGCCTCTCAAAGGAGCTACGTGAGGCAGCGGAAGAGGCGCTCAAGGATAAGGAGCGGCCGACGACCGCCGTGTGTACCTCGACGCTGGAGCTTGGGATCGACATCGGTCAGGTCGCGAGTGTGGCGCAGATCGGAGCGCCCTTCTCGGTAGCGAGCCTGCGCCAACGGCTGGGTCGATCCGGACGCCGCGGCGCGCCGGCGATCCTGCGAATGTATGTGTCGGAGCCCGAGCTCGACTCTCGCTCGAAGTTGATCGACGAGCTACGCGCTGAACTCGTACAGGCGGTCGCGGCGATCGAACTCTTGATCCGCGGCTGGTGCGAACCGCACGGCGAGAGCGGGTTGCACCTTTCGGTTCTTGTGCAACAGGTGCTGTCGGTGATCGCGCAGCATGGCGGTGTACGCGCTAAGGATGCCTGGCGAGCGCTCTGCGAGTCGGGCCCTTTCCATGGCGTCGATGAGCGGCTCTTCGCGATGTTGCTGCGCGACCTGGGGGCGAAGGACCTGATAGCGCAGTCCCCGGATGGAACGCTCGTCCTTGGATCGAAGGGCGAGAAGATTGTCGATCACTACTCATTCTACGCGGTGTTCAGCACGCCGGAGGAGTTCCGGATCGCGCACGGGCCGAACTTCCTGGGCTCGATGGCATTCGATCTCACGCTCGTGGTGGGACTGCACATCGTTTTCGGAGGCCGGCGATGGCGGATCATGGACATCGATCCCGTGGCGAAGCTCCTCCAGGTGGCGCCGGCCCCAGGGGGGCGGCTCCCGCACTTCGAAGGCGGGCGTGGTGGGTTGGTTCACGATCGCGTACGCCAAGAGATGCGGCGCGTGTACGAGTCGAGCGAGCTATACGCCTACCTCGACCGCAACGCGGCGCAGTTACTGTCCGAGGCACGTGCCTCCTACGCCCGCAACGCGCTAGACGAAACGTCGCTCGTGCAGGTGGGCGGTGACACCCTCGTCTTCGCGTGTCGCGGCGACCGTGTGTTGAACACGCTGGCCGTCGAGCTTGCTTCCCGCAAGCTCAGCGTGGAGGTACGTGGACCGGTAATCGTGATCGATCGGATTGCGCCAGAAGATGCGCGACGGCTGTTTGTTGAGTTGTCTGCGCGAGGGCCGGCGAACCCGCTCAAGCTGGCGCAGTCGGCAGCGAACAAAGCGACGGCAAAGTATGATTGGGCAATCGGGGATGAGCTGCTGTGCATCGATTATGCGCAGCGAGCCCTTGACGTCGACCTTGCTCAGGAAGTAGTGCGAGGGCTGAGCGCGCCGCTTCATGCCGGCTGATGGCATTCCTCCGCAGCCATGTCCTGCGATGACGCGAGGCTCGCGTCTGCACCTCGCATCCGAGCCATCCGTGCTTGGAGAGCTCTTGACGTCACGCCGCAGCGGTGCTTGTCAACGATCCTGAGACACGGGACATGTGAGATCAGTGAGCTCCAGCGACGACGGCCTCGGTGGCTGGCGCAGGCGGGTTGATCCACGCCGGCTGCGGCCTGCGTTGCGGGGCCGGGGCGCCGCGCACGAATCGTTCGGGATGAAGCTGGACCTGACCGCTCCGGCTAAAGTCGTATGTCCCTTGCCCTATGAACGTAAAACGAGCCGACTCGACCGGTGGGACCGTCGATTGTCTCGCCGCAATGAAAGTGAACTGGGCATCAAGATGGTTGGATGCTGAACCCTGTGTGTAGGTGCCCGTTGTGTGAGATGCGCTTGCTACAATATTGTACCCGGTGCGCTGAAATGCACCGTTCGCGATAGTCTCTAGAAAATGAACGGCGAACGGCTCTGATATTGCCTGTGCTCTCGCTGGCACGCCGGCCGTCGCGAAAATGGCGATAGCAGCAAAGGTAGTGCGTCTTAGAAGAGATATCATGTGGTCCGGCTTCCTTTTGAGTCCTCGAGCGGTGCGGGTTCACAATGAATGCGTTGGCGGCGCAGCAGCATTACTGAGATAGTTCCGCCAATAACCCCAACAACAGCTGCCAAAGCGAGCCCATCAAGTTGGATCCCTAGGCTCTTGAAGACTATGACCATCGTGATCGCAGCAACCGCTCCGAACGCGGCCGTGGTTAAGATCTGACGAATTACGGAGTGGCGGGTCGGGGTCACGAAGGCTGGCTTGTCATCGGGGCAACTGTGGGCCGGAGTATGAAGACAATCGCATGCGACTGTCCTCCGCAGGACTCCGGTGTAAGCTCATCCAGAGGTCCAACGCATCTCGGAGGCGGGTTCGCCAAGATATCTTTATAGATGCTGTATACCGTTACAGCGTAAGGCCTTATGGAAAGCAATTCGGTACCTGAGAAAACACCCGGCAATGGAGGCCCGACCGAGAGCCGAAGTCGCGTGATTCTCGGTTCCGAGCAGCAAACATTGCTCAAGCTCAGCAGCGGGTCGCGGACGATACTGCGCGCCGACAAAGTGGGGCGCCAGGATCGCTTCTACCGGTCCGAGAGAGCCGCCCCTCGTGCTTCCCTACGCCTCGACCGCTCGCGAGGAAAGACGCAGCACGCGGGCGGTTCAACCTGGATCGTACCGTTACGCCGCCGCTGCGACCGGAGCGGCTTCGGCCTTCGGGCCAGACTCCTTCGCCTTCTTCGCGCGACGCTTGCCCGACTTCTTGCCGGCTCGTGCTACCGGCTTCGACGACTTCGTCGTACCGCCGCCGCCGCCAGCGAAGTACTGCATCCCGCGACGCTCGCCTTCGGTGCGTACCGAGCCGGCCGCGATCAGCTTCTTCATCGGGAGCCGCATCGTGCCGACGTCGGTCTTCAGAGCGGCCGCGATCTGTTCACCGCGCATACCGGGGTTGGCCTTCACGTGCGCGAGCAGCGTGTTCTGCATCTCTTCCATCGACGCGGCGTCACGCTTGCCGCCCTTGGCAGCGCGGCGCACGGGCGCGGATCCATCAGCCTTCGGCGGGCGGCCGGGACCACGACGCGCGGGAGCCGCCATTCCGCCGAGTGCGGCCTGGACCTGTTCCAACGCCATGCGCCGAATGGTCTGCTCGAGCTGGCTGGTGAAGTCGTCGACGAGAGTGCGGATGTCGGTGAGCATAGCTGAGGTCTACTCGCCTCCTGGTGAACTGTTCGCGGGACTTGCCGCCTAGTCTAGACTGTTCGACACCATGTCCGGCAAGCGGCAGCACTTCATTCCGCGGTTTCTTCAAGTGCCGTTCGCGAGCCACTCGGTGGGCGTTAACTACTTCGCGTGGGTGTTCAGGAAAGGCAGCGCCCCGTTCAACACGAACATCACGAACGTCGGTGTCGAAGGACACTTTTACTCCGTGGCCGGCAACACAACGGTCGACGAGCGCATTACAGAGTTTGAGACTCATGCCTCCGAGCTATGCAACGCACTTCGGTCGGGTTCTGCAGCCGCGCTCCGCGAGACGTCGTCCATCGCCGAGCTACTGGCACACTTGGAGATCCGTACGCGGCATATTCGCTCGTTGTGGCTGAGCACCGGGAGTGCGCTTGTGAATCAGTTGCTCCAGGCGTTGGAAGATCCTGTTGTCTTCGTGGCGTTTGTGCGTAAGTACTTTGAAGAGGATCCGGGTCGAATGCGTCTGATGATCGCGGACGAACTCCGCAATAAGAGAACGCCCGATTCGCTCGTTCCGCGCCTTGTGAAGGCAAGCGAGCCGATTATCGCGGCGTATCTTTCTGAGCCCATACCCGGATCAGATCGCTTTATAGCTGGTATCCGGAGTGTTGTCGCGAGCGGCCTCGTAGCTGGCGCCAAGCAAGGGCATCTGAAGGCTCTAACACAAAACCTTGCACCACCGGCCAAGTCACGTAACTACTCCGAGCTTGAGCTTCAGTTGATCGACAGTCCTGGCGTAACGTTGCCCCTTGGAGACTCCGTCTTGATCTTCGAGGTGAACGAATCCGGTTGTTACCGGTCTGTGCACGACTCGGGCGACAAGCTGCTTCGAGTGTATCTGCCGCTCTCACCCTCGTCCGCGCTTGTGGCGCACGCGAACGCGCCATTAGCCACCATGGATCACCTGCCGCTCGCAATTGCTCAGTGCTCGCTCAAGTACTTCATCTCGAACGCTCGTTCAGCAGCGAATGAAGCGCACCAAGCCAGATTGGGCGAACGCGCACATCTCGTGTCGCAAGAGCAGATCAACGCGATACTTGCGGAGTGTTTCGGCAAGATCCTTGGCGGATGATGTAACAGACTATCAACCGGCGCGCCTTTGCCGATGGGTGTTGACCAGTATCAGGCACGCTTGCCACCCTTCGCCGCGCGGCGGACAGTGCCAGCGGCCTTCGGCGGGCACCCCGGTCCGCGACGCGTAGCTGACGGCGCAGCACCACCGAGTGCCTGCGGGACTTGCTCCAGCGCCATGCGGCGGATGGTCTGCTCGAGCGTAAGCGTCCGGGCGCCTTCAAGCCTCCGCCCTGGCCCCGCGTCCTTCGCCGT
>CAZKIY010000042.1:18034-19722 GCA_964552875.1 uncultured Planctomycetaceae bacterium | reverse complement strand
CACGAGGAAGGGCACCGACGTCCACGCCTCGCGCTCGATCGCCGCGTAGATCCCCCACGCGAACCAAGCCGCGAGTAGGAGTTCGATGCCCGGCAGACCCTTCACCGCCGCCGCGTACTTGCGCGAAAGCGCCGTCTTGTCGCCGCGTTTCGGCGTACGCACGAACACGCCCGTGCCGGGCAACAAGCCCTCGATCACGGCGCGCGTTTGGCTGACACACATGCCGATGCCCAGCGCAAGCGCGGCGAACGTGTCGACGAGGCGTTGACCGAGCGTGCGGCCGACCGCGCTCTGACTGCGGTCATAGAACGCGATCACGGCCAGCGTGCACGTCAGGAACAGCGCGAGGTTCACCCACGGCGGCATCACGGGCTTCAGTCCGGCGGCGAGCGGCAGGAGCAGCGCGAGCAGGAGCACCGCGGGATATCCGACGTTGCCCGTGAGGTGCGCCATCGCCTCGAGCTTCACTGCGAGCGGCTCCTTCGAGGTCAGGATGCGCCAACCGAGCTTGCGGAAGACCTGCACGCTGCCCTTGGCCCAACGATGCTGCTGCGACTTGAACGCGGCGATGTCGGGCGGCACTTCGGCCGGCGCGACGACCATCGGGACGTAGACGAACTTCCAGCCGGCGAGTTGCGCGCGGTAGGACAGGTCGAGGTCTTCGGTGAGCGTGTCGTGCTCCCAACCACCGGCCGATTCGATCGCCGGTCGCCGCCAAATGCCGGCGGTGCCGTTGAAATTGAAGAAGACGCCGCTCTGGTGGCGCACCGTGTGCTCGATGACGAAGTGGCCGTCGAGCAGCGCCGATTCGGCGCGCGTCAGCAAACTTTCCTCGCGGTTCGAGTGTCCCCAACGCGCTTGCACCATGCCGACGCGTGAGTCGGCGAAGCGCGGCACGAGCTGCAAGAGGAAGTCGGAACGCGGTTCGAAGTCGGCGTCGAAGATCGCGAGCAGTTCGCCCTTCGCGCTCTTCATGCCGTGGTCGAGCGCGCCGGCTTTGTAGCCCCTGCGGTCGTTGCGTCGAACGACGACCGCGTCGAGTCCTCGCGCGCGGAGCAGCGCCACTTCTTCGTCGACGATGGCGCGCGTCTCGTCGCTCGAGTCGTCGAGGACCTGGATCTCCAACCGATCGGCGGGGTACTCGAGCTCGCCAGCGGCGCGGATCAAGCGCGAGGCGACCGTGCGCTCGTTGTAGATCGGCAGCTGTACCGTCATCCGCGGCAGGCTCGCGTCGCTCGCGTGGGCCGGTCCCGTCGTGGCCGCGTGCCAACGGAATTTCATGAGCAGCACCAACCGGTGCAGCCCGTAGATGCCGAGGATCGAGAGGATCGCCGCGTAGGCGACCGCGATGAGTTGTGCGAAGTCCAAAATCAGTATCCGCGCCCGGGGCCGGAAGAGCGTCCGGGCGGGTTGCGAGGGCGAGGAGGATAGCGAGTCCGGCTCGCCCGCGGAATCGGGGGCTCGGCGCTTCAGAAAAGCGGTTGCTGGCCCTCGATCCGCACCGACGCCCGTAGGCGCGGGAACGCCTCCACGATCTCCGGGGGGGCCGGGATGGGCTCCCCGCGCAGCAGATGGAGCAGTTCGAGGGCGTTGGCGACGGCTTGGCCGCCGAAGTGGTTGTTGGTGACCACCGCGGTCGTGTCGTGATTCTTGGCGATGCGTTCGGCGCGCCGGGCGAGAAGGTCGAG
>CAZKIY010000042.1:9483-17934 GCA_964552875.1 uncultured Planctomycetaceae bacterium | reverse complement strand
CGGTCGTGTCGTGATTCTTGGCGATGCGTTCGGCGCGCCGGGCGAGAAGGTCGAGTTCGGCCGCGTTGTAAAGGTAGTCGTAGCGGTCGTCGCGCTCGGCACCTTCGCGGAACCACTGCGTCGCGTTGCGGCCATGCAGGCGCAGGTAGCCGATAGGGCCCGTCGACTCGTGCCAACCGGGCGGATGATTCCATGCCGGCGGCATGTCGATGTGCGCGAGCGAGTAGCCGAGTCCGCGGATCGTGTCGATCGCGGGCGGCGTGAACCACGACGCGTGGCGAACTTCGAGCACGCACGGCATGGGATCGAAGAGCGCACGGATCCGGCCGAGCCGTCGCACTTCGGTCTTTCCGAAATGGAAAGTCACGGGAAACTGTGCGAGCAGCGCTTCGAGCTTGCGCGCCTTGGCGAGCGGTTCGACGCCGTCGCGGAACTCGCGCACGCGCGCTTCGATCTCCACGTCGGTGTGCTCGCCTCCTGAGTGCGTGAAGTCACGGTGCAGCTTCACCCAGAAGCGAAAGTTCGGATGAGGTGCGACGAGCGTCGCCCAGCGTTGCGCGTTCTCGGGGCGCGGCATCGCATAGAAGCTCGAATCGATTTCGATGCCTTCGAAGTAGCGCGAGAGAAATGGCAGCGCGTGAAAACCGTGCGGCTTGTGCGCGGGGTACACGCGACCTTCCCAGTCGGGGTACGACCAACCCGCAGGACCGACGCGGATCATCCGTCGGGCTCCACGCCGAGGAGTTCGAACGCGCGTCGCTCCACGAGCAGGATGCGAGCGCGAATCTCTGCGCTCTCACGCGCGAGTTCGTCGCCATCCCGGCCCGTCGGCTGGAACGGCTCGCCATAGACGAACGCCACGCGCGAGAACGGCTTCGGGATCGTGAATCGATCCCAACTGGCGAGGTGCCACGCGTTCGCCGCGACGAAACCGCACGGAATCACCGGGTGTTTCGTAGCGCTCGCCATCCAGGCCATGCCCGGCGAGATCGAATGCGGCGGCCCGCGCGGCCCGTCGGGCGTGATCGCGATCGGCGTGCCGGCGCGCAATTGGCGGAGCATCTCGCGCAACGCGGCGCGAGCTCCGCGACCTGTCGAACCGCGTACGATCCCGTAGCCTAGACGGCCGAGCAGGGCTTCGGAGACGTCGCCGTCGCCGCTCTTCGACACGAGCACGCTGTATCCCTGGCGGCTGTGCCGCACGGCGGGAATCAACATGCGGCCGTGCCACAGCGCCATGAAGTAGCCGCCGCGAGTGTGTGCACCATCGACGTGCTCCTGGCCTTCGACCGTGCCGCGCCAAGTGCTCGCGAGGATGCGGATCAGCGTGGGACCGATCGAGAGGCCGAGCGCGCGGCCCACGCGACGACGGAACGTCTTCCACCGATGTCGGCGGCGTGCGCCCACTTCGTCGCGTGCGGGCGTCTCGCTCGAGCGCGATTCGTCCTCGTCGATCTCGGTCACGACTTCGTCCATCGAATGGCGTGATCCTCGCACGAACCGAGCGTGGTGGCTGCGTTCGACTCACGCGTTGCCTTCAGGGCAGACGCACGTCGTCGCCGGCGCCGTCTTGGTCGATCCCGTCGGCCCCGAGTGAACGCATCGCGTAGGACGCTCCGTCGGCGGGCGCGGCGTAGACCAAGTCGCGACCCCACCCGTCCTTCGGCACCTTCCCGCTCTTCAGGAATGAGTCGGGAAAAGCGTCGGTTTTCAGCAAGAGGTCCGCCGTCGTCGGAGGCACGCGGCCGAACTGAGACCGATAGATCGAGACGCCTGTGCGGACTTCGCGCAAGGCGCCGAGAGTGAGCGCGCGCGGATCCGGCGCGTCGGTCGGAGGCACGCTCGAAGGAGGCGTGGAGTTGGCGTCGGCCGCAGTGGGAGCGACGGGGACGGACTCGACCCCTGTTCCGTTCACCGGGGGCTGACGCGACGCTCGCATCCCCAAAAAACCAAGCGCTGCGAGTGCGAGCGGGGTCTCCGGTCCGAAGGACGATTCCGAGTGGACGACCCAACGTGTTCCATCGCGGCGCGCCCAACTCGAGGACGGGCGGAACGGTGCGAAAAGCTGTTCAGCGGCTGGGAGCTTGTCCAAGTCGATCGGCTCCGAGCGACCTTGCGCCAACATCGGGAGAACGCCGCGCGCACCGTCGTAGACCTTGGAGAGGAATGCGGCCCAGTCCATCGTCGACACTTCGACCGCATCCGCGGGGCGTGCGACCGCTTGCGTCGCAGCGTGCGGCGTGGCGGTCGATGCTTCCTCGAGGCGCTTGATCTCGTTGCGCACGACACTCGGCGCACTGGTGAACAACACGCGATCCGCGAGCACGGCGATCGCGACGCGCGTCGGTTCGATCGACATCCCGCCGAACGGTGATCCCCCACCGCTGTTGGCCGACTCGGCTTCGTCCTTGCCGGCACCGATCACGATCGTCGGCACCTTGCGATAGGGCTTGCGCTCGACCGCGAGCGTGGGATTTGCAGCCTTGGCGCGCGCAATCCAGGCATCGAGTCCGGCTTCGAACTTCTTCGCGTCGGTGAGCTCGAGCGCCAAGACGATGCGCGGCGTGGGCTGCATCAAGCTCTGGAACGGGAGGAGACTCGTCGTCATCGCCACACCGAGGCCGTCGGCCATGCGGGGTTCGCCCGCACCTGCTTCGGCGATCGGTACGTCGCCCAGCACACTGGCGAAGAGTGCGCCGACCGCGGACTCGGCGCGCGCTGCGTCCACGCTGGTGACCCACGTGCCCACGGCGTCGGGCGGCAGGAAGCCGGAGGCTTTCGTCGACACGGGAACGGCACCGAACGCGCTGAAGAGCTGAGCTCCGGCTCCGCGAGGTTCGTGAACCGCATTGGTGACGAATCGATCGCCCTGCAACTCGATGCGCCAGCGGCCGCGCGAAGAGAGGAACGGGGCGAGGAACAGCGCCGCGGAACCGAGCGCGCCGGTGTCCGACAGGAACGACGGCGCGTCGTCCATGTTGGCCAAGATCTCGAGCACGGTCACACCGGACGGTGCGGCGAGCAGCTTCGACGTTTCCGTCGCGGTCCACGCCGCGTGGAGTCCGCCATCGGTCGCCCCGCAGAGCGCGGCGAACTCTTCGGGTTTCGCTGCACCGATGCCGGCAACGAGGCGTGTGTCCATGCGCGCGGTCCACGCGGTGCCGGCGATGACTCCGAGCGGTGATCCAATGATGTTCACCGGAACTTCGACACCGGCGATCTTGATCGCGATACCTGGCTTGGCCTCGATGCCCCCCATCGCCGCCAGCGCGACCTCGGCTTGTCCCGCGGCCTCAGCACTCTTGAAGTCGCAAATCATCCAGGCCGAGATCGCCGCCTCGTTCATCGGCGACGCCTCCAGTCCGGTGGCCGAGAACGAGATCTTCTGTGCCGCGGACCACGGCCACCAACGATCGTCGGCGCGATTCGGATCTGCGATCGGCAGCAAGCTGCCCAGCACGCTCTCGATGTCGAAGCCGAGATCTTTGATCAAGGAGCCAAGGTTTCTCGCACCTTCGCTGTCGACCATGCGCACCAAGGGCGCATTCGAGTACGCCGCGATCGCGGCGCCGGCATCGGGAATCTCGGCATAGAGATCGGAGCCGACCGGATGGAGCGCAGCGTGAGAGGAACCGACGCCGGCAACGACGATGAGACCGAGGATCATGCGTGCTCGTTCCGCGGCTCAGAGGCCGTGATGGATTCAAGCGCGACGCGTCGCGGAAGCGGCGCGAGCAGCGTCTGAGAACGTGTAGGCTTCATTTCGTCACCTGCTCTTAGAGGCCGGCGAACTTCTTGAGTTCGGGTTCGCTCTTCAGGATGTCGGCCTCGAGGGCCTTCACAGCTTCACCGACAGCCTTCTTGTCCTTGCCGCTCATGAGCGCTTCTTGGAGCTTCTTGAACTTGTCGGTCAGAGCCGCATTCCCACCGTCGAGCAGATACGCCACGACGAGACCGGCCTCGTTGATCAACTTCTCGCTGTCCGCGCCGCCTTCGACGGTCAGATTGAAATCGAGGACTTGCTTGAGCTGTCGCAAACCGCCGCGCGTCTTGATGTTCTCGATCGACCACTTCCTCGCCCAGATCGGGTCGCCGCCGACGCCCACCGTGTTGTCGCGGTAGTAGCGTTCTGCGTAGGCAGCGATGCCGTAGCGAAGCCAGCGCGGCACACGCTTCTCGGCGTAGAACGAATCCCAGAAGGCGTCGTTCTTGAGCGGCGTCTTCTTGTTCTTCTCGATGGTCTTCGGACTCGGATCGAGGGCTTCGGCGAAGGACATTCCCAGCGCGTGACGCACGCTGTGGACTCCCCACCGGTTGCCTTTGTCACTCGACACGTCCCAGTAGCCGACGCCGACGCCGAGCACGGGCTCTTCGTCGGTCGGTTGATCGGCCTGGTCCGCGAAGTAGGCGTGGTGGATCGAAGACAATCCGTAGGCATCGGTCGTACCGCGCCCCGCGGCTTCGTCGCCGTTGGCGAAGTTCGCGTACTGCGATCCATCCCGGAGGATGATCACGACGACCGGTAGCGTCGGTTTCGTGCCGTACGCGCGCACGAGTTCGTCGTAGCCATTCTCGAGTTCGCGTTTGATCTTCTGGTTCGCGACATCGCGCTCGCAGGTCGTGTAGAGGTGGAATCGTTCGGAAGGGATGCGCCACCACTGCCCGATTTCAGCGTGATATTTGTCCGCGTCGGCGATCGAGAGCCACTCGTCGCCGCTCTTCCACAAACCCTTCTCGACGTTCTCTTTCTCGGCGGGCGCGACCCACTCGAGATCCTGACGCACCCAACCCTCTTCGATCTTCTTGGCCACCTCGGGGTCGACCCAGTTGCCGTTCGCGTCGCGCACGAGGCCGCGGTCGAGGAAGGGCACGTCTTCGGCCGGAACCCACTGGTCCTTCCACGCGACCAGACCTTCCGCGGTCTTCTCCGCGACCTCTTGCTCCTTCTTGTACTCGTCCACTTTCTTCTGGTTCGCGAACCACTTCCCGTCGTGGAACACGTTCCCGAGCGCGATGTTCGCTTCCTTGTGCGCAGGATCGATCTTCACGATGCGCTTGAGGATCGTCTTCCCTTCCTTCTCGCGCTTCGTCGAGGCGCACCACTCGTAGAGCTTCCAGAGCTTGAGTGTGTCGTCACCCGCCTCGGTCTTCCGCTTCTCGAACTCGACGTCGGCCGCGCGCGAGGGTTCCAGGCTGGACGCCAGCGCGCGGAAAGGTTGCGCGTTGGCCTCGCCGAGCGCCGGGGGGAGGGAGACGACGAGGAGAGCCAAGAGGTGCACGTGGATCATCGCAGGGGCTCGGGTGAGGGACCGGAATCGAGCAGAGTAGCCGAGTCGGGGACGCAGAGGGCGTTCCTTGTGAGCCTCCGAAGGCCTGAGTAGGATGCCCCGACTTTCACTTCCGTGATCCGCCCTCCACATCCAGTCGAGAGGTCGTCCGGCATGGAAAGCCAGGATCCTGGGTACCCGCGATTCCCGTTTGCCGGGAAGGCAGGCGTCGCCAAAGCCCTGGAACGTAGTCCATCATTCCTCTAACCGTCCTATATCTGCCCCTCAACTGGGCACAAGAAGACCATGGCGACTCATAAGGCTGCCACCGCGGTAACCATTGCTCCCGTGTCGGAGAAGACGGCTCTCGCGGATTGGGTCGACCGCTACTGGAAACTGGGGCTGCTCGTGGCGATTGCTGGGACCGCGGTCATCCTCTACCTGCAGCACCAGAAGTCCACGCGGGCTGTCGAGGATGATCGTTCGTGGGATCAGATCCTGGCGGTGACGACGGAAGATCCGATGAGCCGCACGTTGATGGGGAATCCGACCGAGCTCCAAGGAGCGGCTGCCCAGATCCAGGGCAAACAGGCGGGCGCTTGGGCGCTTTACCTCGCAGCGGCCAGTGCTGCTGAGGAGCAAGAGGCCGAGCCTGCGCAGAGGGCATTGGCGGAGCTGCGCTCCCGCTATCCGGGTCATGAGCTGCTGACCCGCGCCTACCCCTATCCGGGTCACGATCGTCCGCTGAGCGCGGCCGATGCCCTTCAAGCCCGCGTCGATGGGATGGCCGCCTGGAAGGCGGCGCATGCGGGCCTCTTCGTCAATCCCGAACCGCCGGCGGATTCTCCTCAGGTCACGATTCACACGGACCTGGGGGATATCACCGTCGCTTTGTATGCGGCGGAAGCTCCGAAGCACGTCGAGAACTTCCTCAAGCTCGCCCGAGAGGGGTACTACAGCGGGACCAAGTTCCACCGCGTCATTCCGGGCTTCATGATCCAGGGCGGAGATCCCAACTCGATCCAAGGCGAGACCGCGACGTGGGGACAGGGAGGTCCTGAGTACAAGATTCCGCGCGAGCCCAACAACCTGAAGCACTTCACCGGCTTCTTGGCCGGCGCCAAGAAGGGCGGAGACACCGAGAGTTCGGGCAGCCAGTTTTACATTACTCTCGCTCCGACCCACCACCTGGATGGTGACTACGTCGTGTTCGGAAAGGTCGTGGCGGGGATGGACACTCTCGGAGCCATCGAGAAGACTCCTCTCGATCCGACCGCCATGGATCGGCCGACGACCCCTCCGGTCGTGAGGTCGATGGAAGTGGTTGGCGGCTGAGTCGCTCCGCTCCTTCGACTAGAAGGCGAAGGCCAGGATCCCTGAGGAATCCTGGCCTTCGTTCTATTTCGGGCCCGGTTGTTCCACGTGGAACAAACGCACCTAAATGAGCGTCTTGGGAGCGAGGACCTGGGCGAGCCGGTCCAGGTCGGTCCGATTGAAGTAGTCGATCACGACCTGACCGCGGAACCCCGGTTGGTTTCGGAGGGTGACCTTGGTCCCCAAGTGCTCCTCCATCCGCTGCTCGAGCTCGCGGATCCAGGGGGGACTGCCGGCGGGTGTAAGCACAGCTCCGGAGCCCGAACCGGCGGGGCGAGAGGCAGCGCGGACCAAACCCTCGACGTCTCTGACGGAGAGTCCCTCGCGCACGATCCGACCGATGAAATCGGCGATGCGATCCGGTTGAGTCAGCCCCAAGAGGGCCCGTGCATGCCCCATCGACACGAGCCCACCCTGCACGGCGTCCTGCGCGACCGCGGGCAACTCGAGGAGTCGGACATGATTGGCGACCGTGGCCCGCTTCAGGCCAACCCGATCCGCGACCCGTTCCTGCGTCAGATTCAGTTGCTCCATCATCTGCCGGTATCCCCGAGCACGCTCGATGGGGTCGAGGTCCTGCCGCTGCACGTTCTCCACTAGCGCCAGCTCGAGCATCTTCTCGTCGCTGATATCGACGCGAATAACCGCAGGAATCGTGAGCAGACCCGCCGCCCGTGCAGCGCGAGTTCGCCGCTCCCCCGCTACGAGCTCGAACCCAGTCCCCAGTGGCCGGACGACGATGGCCTGCAGGATTCCGTGCTGCCGGACGCTTTCCGTTAGCTCATCCAGAGCTGCCGGATCAAAGATCCGCCGCGGCTGGTGCGGATTCGGTCGGATCGCCTCGAGAGGAATCTCCTGTGTCCCCCCTGTAGGGGCAGGGTCTGCCGAGGCCCCCAGTAAAGACCCCAATCCGCGTCCCAAACGTCGCTCTGTTCCTGTCATGGTGATCCCTCTCCTTGTGGGATGACGCTCGAAGCTACGCGGGGTCGCAGGGCGATGCACGCCCGGTTCGCAAGTCCTTGCGGAGCCAAGGGCTAGGACGCTACTAAATGCGACCGTCCATGGAGATGTCGAGCCGCGCACAGACCGGACCCCAGGACTGCGCAGTGCCAGCAGCCTAGACCCCGCGGGCCCGAGCAGGTACACCGAGAGGATGCGCCGAACCCTAGAGACGCTGCTCCGATCTAGCGCGCGACTGACCGTGCTGGTTCCAGCCATCTGTGGAGTCGTGTGGTTACTCAGCCGGCATGCATGGCCTCAAGCAGACGTAACCCCTTATCCTGCAAGATCTGCCTACCATGTTGCTTTTGCGGCGGCGGCGCTGACCCTCTTCTTGTCTGCAAGTTCTGCTGCCTCCGCGTGGTCGTGGAGCGGGCAGCGGCATGTCGCTCAGATTGTCGTGCCCGTCACACTCGCGAGCCTGGGCCTCGCTCTCGTCGAGATCTGGACGTCAGTGCTACCGATGTCCTGGTCGTCCGCGGCCACGGCCTCCCTCGGTGCTGCCCACCTCAGCCTCCTCGGGGCTCTCACGGTCAGGCTCACGACCAGTCCAGGGTTCGCGATCGCGCTCTTCCTCTTCGCCACCATCGCAATGCCCGCACTACTGCCGAGCTCACGACCGCTGCTCGACGCGGCGCCATCGTTCCACTCGGATGGTTTTCCTCGTTCGCCCGCTGTACTGGCGCCGATCCTCACCCTTGCCGTGATCGTCATCGCCCTGCCGCACCGCCCGATCTCTGCCAGCCTCCGCGGAGACCCCGAGTGAAGTACGGCATCCTCGGCGACGTCCACGCCAACCTCTCGGCCCTGC
>CAZKIY010000042.1:0-9383 GCA_964552875.1 uncultured Planctomycetaceae bacterium | reverse complement strand
CCCCGAGTGAAGTACGGCATCCTCGGCGACGTCCACGCCAACCTCTCGGCCCTGCGCGCCGTTCTCGATCGCTTCAAGACTCATCGCGTCGACCGCATCCTCAGCGTGGGGGACGTCGTCGGATACGGAGCCGCGCCGTCGGAGTGCATCGCGATCCTGCGCGACCTCGGAGCTCGAGTCGTGAAAGGGAATCACGATGCCGCCTGCGTCAACGAAATGGACCTGGCGTACTTCAATGCGTACGCGCGCACGGCGGTCACGTGGACACGAACTCAGCTCTCGCGCGAGGACTGCACTTGGCTCGCACGACTTCCGCTGACCCTCGACCTCGAGGATTGCAGCGTGGCTCACGGCACGTACCACCGACCGGAACGCTTCGACTATGTGCAGGGCGAGAGCGATGCCGAGGCTTCGTTGGACCGACTGCCGACTCCTGTGTGCTTCGTGGGCCACAGCCACGTTCCGATCGCGCTCGTGCGTCTCGAAGACGATCCGCTTCGCACGGCGCGCGCCGAAGGATCGGACTTCGACCTCGCCGAAGTTCACCGCGCGTTGATCAATGTCGGCAGCGTCGGCCAGCCACGTGACGACGATCCGCGTGCTGCGTACGGCATCTTCGATGTCGAGGAACAGCGCGTCGTCATCGAACGCGTTCGCTACGACATCGAGGTCGAAGCACGCCGCATCCGTGCCGCCGGACTACCGCCCGTTCTCGCCGATCGTCTGTATCACGGCGTTTGACGGCCGCATCCACGCGGCGTCACGAGCCGCCACTCAAGTAGGCCAGTTCCGCAGGCAGCGCATCGAGTCCGTTCTCGCCCAATGCGTTCTGGAACAACAGGCGAATGTCCCTCAATGGGCGTTCGTCCCCACGAAAACGAAAGCGACGCACGTCGGGATACGAACCGACCGTCACCATCATCTCGAGGATCGATCCGGCATTGCAGCGCTCACCGTCGGCTTCGAACTCCACCGGCGTGCCGTAGCGTTGAACGATCGACACGATGAGGGCCGCCGGTCGTGCGTGAAGAACGACATCCGGCTGCAAGTCGACTTCGATCTCCTGGAAGTTCGTGTACGAGGGCAACAAGTCTTCGGCGACCGAACGGCCGCGTTGCAGAAACGTCGCAGCGTGAACGAGCAAGTGGTTGAGCGTCACATCGCGCACGTCGGCCTTCGACACGAGGCCGGCGATCCGCCTCGCACTGCCGTCGTCACGCGCAGTTCGTTCGTGACGTTCCACGAAGTGAGTGAGCTGCGTGACGGCCTCCATGAGGTGAAGCGCCGCCGATGCGTGGCCGCGCAGAGTCTGGAGTCGCGCATCCGCCGCCTCGATCGACGTGCCCTTGACCCACGTGTCGTAGGCTGATTGCAGGTTGTGAACGCTGGCCTCGAGCGAGCGCGCGCGCTCTTCGCTGACGTGTCGCTGGAGCCATGATTCGCGCTCGTGTTCGTTCGTGATCCGACGAATGCCGAGCTCCTGGAACACGCGCGCTGCCTCGACGAACTTCGAGGCGATCTCCGCCGTTTTCTGCTCGTCGCTCGCGAGCTCGCCTTGCCCCATGTTTCGTGCCAATTTCCGACGCGGCACATCGGAAGCCCAACGATCCTCGGGGAACGTTTCGCTCGGAAGTACGACGCCATGCGAGCGCGACTCCTCCTGAACGGCGGCCAAGAGCAGGCGCACGACGCGCACGAGGAACGCTTGCGCGCGCCGCACGGAATCACTCGACGACGCGGCCTCGCCGGCCGACAGCACATTCGGATACCCGTCGAGGCGAAGGACGAGGTGCGCGATACTGAAGCCCGCGAGTGCAAAACCACGCAGTGAGGCCACCAATTCGCGCAAGTACGCGAAGGACCGATTGTGCCGCGCTCCGAAATCGTCCAGGAACGCCTCGACCGCGTCGGCCTCGCTCACGAGCTGGAAGAAATGACGCCGTGTCCATTCCGCGTCGGCACGACTGCGCAGCGCTTCCGCTAGCCGGAACAGCATGTCGCTGCGCCTCTCCAGGAGGGCCGCGAACGCCTTGTCCGGGATGACTTCTTCCAGAGCTCTGTCGCCCATGCGTCGATCTTTCGCCCCAGGTTCGGGAGCCCGCGCATCGTACTGAACCCCGCGCCGCAGGGCCCCGACGAACGTCGATCACGCCGACTCAAGATCGCTTTCGCGCGTGGACGATGGGCACTCCGCGTGCGAGGCCACTAGGCCGCGCGACACCCAGGACCCCCCGTCCGGAGCGCTCCCATTTCTGCCGAACGTTGCCTCGAAACGTACCTCCAGGAAATCAACGAGGTACCGCTCCTCTCGCCCGAGCAGGAGCTCCAACTCGGCCGCCGTATCCAGGGCGGCGATCGCGAAGCGCGCGAGCACATGATTCGCGCCAACCTGAGACTCGTCGTGTCCGTGGCGAAGATGTACACGGACCGCGGCCTCGCGCTCCAAGACCTGATCGCCGAGGGAAATATCGGCTTGATGAAGGCCGCTGAGAAGTTCGACCCGAACGCCGGCTGCCGCTTCTCGACGTACGGCACGTGGTGGATCAAGCAATCGATTCGACGCGCGTTGACGAACACCGTGAAGCCCGTGCGCGTGCCGAGCTACATGAGTGAGTTGATCTCGCGTTGGCGCGTCGTGAGCCAAGAGCTCACTTACCTGCTCGGTCGTGCGCCGAACGTCGAAGAGGTCGCCGAAGAACTCGGCATCCCCGAAGAGAACTGGCCGCTCCTCAAGCGCACGATTCAAGTCAGCGGCATGGGTCCGCAAGTTTCGCTCGACGTGCTGAGTCAAACGCAGGACACAGTCGAAGACGTCTCGCAGGCGACGCCGGACGAGCAACTGTCGAACACGGACCTCCTCTCGAAGCTCGGTGAACTGCTGAGCGTGATCGACGAGCGCGAAGCGACGATCCTGCGTCTGCGCTACGGCCTCGGCACGGAATCGGGCGACACGATGACGCTCAAGGAGATCGGCAAGGTCGTCGGGCTCACGCGCGAGCGCGTGCGTCAGATCGAGCAAGAGGCACTGCGCAAGCTCTATGGCGTGATGGGCGAGGTCGAGTGAGCTCGACTCGCCGTTCCTGACGGCGCGCGGTTAGAACAGGGGCGCATGGCCCGCACGAACGAAGCGCCCGCGCCGACCCTTCCGCGCGAGCGCGCGCCGGACGGAACCGCGTTGTACGTGCACTTGCCGTTCTGCGCGGCGAAGTGTCACTACTGCGACTTCTTCTCGGTGGCGGCCGAAGGTCACGATCGCCGGCCCACGGTCGACGCGATCCTGCGCGAGGCGGAGCTCTGGGCGCCGAGTTCGCCGCAAACCGTGTTCGTCGGTGGGGGAACGCCGTCCCTGCTCGACGCGGGTGAACTGCGCGCGCTGTTCGACGGGCTCGAGTCCCTCACGCACTTTCGGCGCAGCGCGCGCGAGGTGACGGTCGAGTGCAACCCGGAGAGCCTCGACGAAGCGAAGGCCGCCACGTTGCTCGAGCTGGGCGCCACGCGGCTCTCGATCGGCTTCCAGGCACTCGACGAGGCCGCGTTGAAGCTCTTCGGCCGTGTACACGACTCCGCGCAGGCCTTCGAGGCCTATCACGCGGCCCGTGCCGCCGGTGCACGCGAGGTCAATATCGACCTGATCTACGCCTGGCCCGGACAGGTCCTGGAGGCCTGGCTGGGCGACCTCGACCGCGTTCTCGACCTCGGCCCGGACCATCTGTCGGCCTACAACCTCACCTTCGAAGAGGACACGGCGTTCCGACGTTGGCTGGACGATGGGACTCTTCCGAAGCCCGTCGAAGAAGTCGAGTTGGCCTTCTTCGAGAGCACGCGTGAGCGGTTGGGCGCACGCGGATTCGGGGCCTATGAGATCTCCAACTTCGCCCGTAACGACCTCGTTGCGCACCACAACGTCAACTACTGGCGCAACGGTCCGTACCTGGGGATCGGGCCCTCGGCCGTCAGCAAGGTGGGTGTGGTCCGCGGTGGCAATGTGAAGTCGGTGGGGGACTACGTGCGCCGCATTCGCGAGTGCGGTGACGCCCGCGTCTGGGAAGAAGCTCCGGACGCGCTCGACCGGCTGCGCGAGACCTGGTGGCTCGGCCTCCGACTCGCAGACGGCCTCTCGCCCGCGGAGGCTCGCGCGCGCGCGGGGTACGACCTGCCCACGGATCCCATGGAACCCGTCGCCGAGCGCCTCCGCGCGGACGGGCTGCTCGAGCTCCGCGCCGGGCGCTACGTGTTGAGCGCGACCGGCCTCCCACTCGGCGACTGGGTCGCGCGCAAGTTCCTCGACGCCTGAGGCTGCTTCTCGGAGCCTCCCAATGGGCTTCGGGGTCTCGCTACGAAAAGATGCGGCCGTTTCTTTTCATAACGAATGCCGCAACGAAAGAACTTTTCGTAACGCCCTTGGCTATGCAACGCGGCTCGACCCGCGACATCCAGGCCAGTGCTCCCTTAGGTGGCGAGAGCGTGAGGGCCTTCGTCCCCCACGCGCTTCCACCTCGGTCGCCGTTGGTGATCGACCCGGATCTCCAGAGGCGGATCGATGCTGCCCACCTCGCCCTGGGAAGACTCGACGGCGCCTCGAACCTGCTGCCGGAGACCTCGCTCTTCCTCTACATGTACGTGCGCAGGGAGGCTGTCCTCTCCTCGCAGATCGAGGGCACACAGTCCTCGATTTCGGATCTCGCGCTGTTCGAAGTCGACGAAGCTCCCGGAGTTCCCTTCGACGACGTCCGCGAGGTATCGAACTGCGTCCGCGCGCTCGAGCACGGCGTCGCGCGGATCCGCGGGGGATTCCCGATTTCCAACCGTCTCTTCCGCGAGATCCACGGCGAGCTGCTGGCCAGAGGTCGCGGAAGTGAGCAGCGACCCGGAGAGTTCCGCACCACGCAGAACTGGATCGGCGGTGCCCGGCCGGGCGTCGCGAAGTTCGTCCCGCCCCCGCCGGAACTGGTCCTCGAGTGCATGGCGGACCTAGAGCGATTCCTTCACGACCAGCCGGCCCGGACCTCCACGCTGCTGAAGGCTGCGCTCGCGCACGTGCAGTTCGAGACGATCCACCCGTTCCTCGACGGCAACGGTCGCCTGGGCCGGCTCTTGATCACGCTGCTGCTCGTAGCCGAGGGAGTGCTGCGCGAACCACTGCTCTACTTGAGCCTGTACTTCAAGGCGAACCGTGAGGCCTACTTCGAACTGCTGCAGCGCGTCAGGACGCACGGCGATTGGGAAGCGTGGATCTCCTATTTCATGGAAGGCGTGCGGGAGACGGCGGATCAGGCAGTCGTCACCGCGCAACGGCTGGCAGCGCTGTTCCTCGAGGATCGGCAGCGCATCGCGAAGCTCGGTCGTAGCGCCGGTTGTGCGCTGCTCGTGCACCACGTGCTACAGCAGCGTCCCGCGCAGACCATCCGCAGCCTGCAGGAACGGACCGGCCTCACCGGCCCCACGGTCACGACGATGCTGAAGGTTCTCGAGAAGGAGGGCGTCGTGCGCGAGGTCACGGGCAAGCAGCGCAACCGCGTGTTCGTCTACGACAGCTACGTGCGGATCCTCGACGAGGGCACGACGTCCGCGTCGTGAGGATCCAAGAGTGGGCGCGAGGCGGCGGCGTGAGCAGCGTCGCGAGTCCGACGATCGGCGCACTTGGCGATCCGTCCGGCGCGCTGCAACCCGGCGGAGGCTGCGGCAGCGGCGGACACCACGAACAGTTTCCACCCGAGCCGGCCTCGCCTCCGCTCACCACGCAATCCCGCAGGACCGTCATGCCGGCGGAGCCGGCCTCTGCGCACGGCGGGTGAAGAGCAATTCGCGGTACGGACTCGTGGAGTCTTCGCGGTATCCGCCGATCATGTCGAATCCGGCCATGCCGGAAGGCGTGTAGAGGTTCACTTCGCCGCAGCCGAAGCAGAACTGCATCTCGTAGTTCCCCGCAGGTCCTGACCAGCGCAGTTCGTAATCGGGGTGGAAGCCGCCGCACAGCTTGTACACGTTCCGATCCCGCGCGGAGAAGTTGCCGGGGTTCGAGAACGCGATGCGGAGCGCGTCCTTCTCTGCCGATTCGAGCGGCATCGGCGTCGCGTAGAACGGCCAGTCGTGGCTGCGGATCACCAACTTCGACGCGAGCTCCGCCTCGAGCAAGTCGCATTCCCGCGTGTGATGAGGGAGGCCTTCGTAGAGCGTCACGTCGGTAGCTGATCGCAACGCGTCGGCCGCCTCGTCGAAGCGCGCATCGTCGCCGAATTTCAGAAGCACGGGCGGCTCGCCCATGCCGAACGCATCGCTCTGATCTTCGCGACCGCAAGCGATCGAGCACGCGGCGGCGAGCAAAACAAGGATCCAGACTCCCCAATGCGTCGGCATCGCCACGCGCATACTACATCGGTCTCTGCTGCGGGTTTCGTGCGGGCGATGCCGAGTCCATATCGGAGACGGCGCCTACCGCAGAGGAATCGAGGTACCCATCACGACGTGAGGCGATCACGAGGAGGCGCTCGCCGTGCTCGTCGAGCGTGAAATCTCCGACGTCGCGTCCGGGCTGCTCCGTCTCGAACTGTTTCGTCCCGCTGTCGACGTCCCACACGGACCAGCTCACGACCCACGCGCCGGAATCCGGTGCGGAACTCGCGATCGCGAGCCGGCGTCCGTCGGAACTCCAGCGCAGCGCGCCGACCTCGCCTCGATTCACGGGCAGCCGCGTGAACGCGGAATCGCGGGCGGCGTCGACGATGCGCACGATTCCGAGCGCATCACCGACGGCGACGAGGGAACGGCGCGGGCTGGGATAGCAACACGTGACACGGACCGGGGCCGAAGTCCCGATCAGGCCGAGTGCGAGCAGCAGCACTGAGTTCATGCACTCGACAACGCCGCTCGACGCGAGAACTGTGCGCGAATCCGAGGTCGGCGAGTGATCGCGGCCTCGATGTGCCGCGGGGGCAGGTCATCCAAGCGCATGACCGATCCGTCCCCGGCCTTGAGCGCGGCGTGCGCAGGCTGTGGCTCGTAGCGCCGCAGAACGTCACTCGCCGCGCAAAGAGTTCCCTTCGACCCGCGGAGCCCCGCCGTTCAAGATGCCGCTCCACGTCGATCGCGCGCCGGCCGGCCAGGATCGCTCAGTCCTGAGCGAGTAACCGCTCGAGTGCCTGCCGCGCCACGCTCGGCCCGCGCAGTCTCATCGACGCCGAGCTCGTGCGCGGTCCGACTTGGATCGCGATGTCGTCCGGGCCGAGCGTCGCGAACAAGTCCTCGTCCGTGCGGTCGTCGCCGAACGCGACCAATAGCGCGTTCGGTCCGTGCTCGACGCGTGCCTCCGCCGCCGCCAGTCCCTTGTGCACGCCGTGCGGACGCACCTCGACGACTCGATCGCCGACGAGCACCTCGACCGCGACGTTCGACAGCATCTCGGCCAGATGCTGGCGCAGCTCGTTGCTCTGCCGCGCGCCGAATTCAGCGTCGGCCCGGCGCCAGTGCCACGCGAGCACCGACGACTTCTTCTCGACGAAGGCGCCCGGCGTGCGCTCGGCGAAGTCCTCGAGGATCGCGGCGATCACGTCCGCGGACGGCAGCGCGGCCGGCGCGCGGCGGCTCCAAGACTTGGCGCCGCGCGGGCGCGACCACAGGCCGTGCTCCGCGTGCAGCGCGGCGTCGAGTTCGCCGAACCAGTGCGTCATGTCGTCGCGCGGGCGCCCGCTGACCATGTGCAGCGAGATCCACGGCGTCGCGGCGAGTCGCGCGAGGAGCGTCGTCAGCTCCGCGTCGGGACGCGCCTGCTCGGGTAGCGGGGCGAACTCGACCAGCGTGCCGTCGTAGTCGAGCAGCAGCACCACGCCACGCTCGCGGCCGTTCTGGATGCGCGCGGCAACGTCGGCGGGATCGTCGAAGTCCGTGCGGATGGTCATGGGCGCCTCCGTGCGTTCGAGAGCGGCCAGGAAATCGCGCGCCCACGTGTGCACGTCCGCGGACGCGACGCGCGCGCGGAGGAGACGCATGCGCTCGCGTCGCTCGTCGCGCGGCATGTCGAGCGCGGTCGCGATGCCGCGCGCGGTCGCTTCGATGTCGTAAGGATTCACGAGGACGGCGCCGGCGAGCTCCGACGCGGCGCCGGCGAACTCGGATAGCACGAGTACGCCGTCCTCGTCCGGTCGCGACGCGGCGAACTCCTTCGCGACGAGGTTCATCCCGTCGCGGATCGGCGTCACGACCAGAACTTCGGCGGCGCGGTACAGCGCCACGACCTCGTCGCGATCGAGCCCGCGGCGCACGTACCGGATCGGCGACCACGTCGGAGTCGAGAAGCGTCCTTGGATGCGGCCGACGAGTGCGTCGACTCGATCGCGGATGTCGCCGTACGCCGGGACGCTCGAGCGCGACGGCACCGCGACTTGGAGCAAGTGGATCTTCCCGTGCAGGTCGGGGCGCAGCTCGAGCAAGCGCTCGTAGGACGCAAGCCGGCGACCAATGCCCTTCGTGTAGTCGAGTCGATCGATGCCGACGAGCAAGCGCGGCGCGGATCCGCCGCGGATCTCGGACACGCGCTGGAGCACGGCCGGTGTGCTCGCAGTGTCCTCGAAGGACTGGGCATCTACGCCCATCGGGAAGGAACCGAAGCGCACTTCGCGGCTGCCGACGCGCGCGCGATCGACGCTGACTTCGAGACCCAGCACACGCTGCAGCGCCGACGCGAAGTGGCGCGTGTACGACTGAGTGTGGAAGCCGACGAGATCCGCGCCGAGCAGTCCGCGCAAAAGCGCCTCGCGGTGCGGCAGCGCGCGCAGGATCGGCGTCGGCGGGAAGGGGATGTGGAGGAAGAAGCCGATGCGCGCGCTCGGCACGAGTTCGCGCAGCATCGCGGGCACGAGCAGGAGCTGGTAGTCGTGGATCCAGACCGTATCGCCCGGCTGCATCCGTGTTGCGGCCGCTTCGGCGAAGCGCTGGTTGACCGCGCTGTACTCTTCCCAACCGCCAGTGTCGATCGGCGCTTGATCGAGCAGCGAGTGGAAGAGCGGCCAGAGCAGTCCGTTCGCCCAGCCCTCGTAGTAGCGCTCGACCTCACGTTGCGTCAGGTGCACCGGCGCCAGCCGCAGCTCTTCGAGTTGCGTGTCGAGCAGTGCACGGTCGGCCGGCGTCAGATTCCACGTCGGCCCGGGCCACCCGACCCAGGTGCCGCCGCCTTTCGCGTGCGGTCCGGCGAGACCCGTCGCGAGTCCGCCGCTGCTCGGCGCGACCTTCACCAGGCCGTCGCGCGCGACCACGGTCACGGGCAACCGATTCGACACGAAGAGCGTGCGTGTCACGGCGCGCACCTCACGACGAACACCAAGCGCGCACCCGTCCGTCGCGCGCGTCGAGAAGTCCCCCGATCGTCGTCGCCGCGTGGATCAAACCGA
>CAZKIY010000041.1:10366-19834 GCA_964552875.1 uncultured Planctomycetaceae bacterium | reverse complement strand
CCAGGCCGGCTCGCGTTCAGTTCCGCTTCAAGGACTGGAAAATGCGCGGGAATGCGGTCCTTTCGCCCACGAACGCCTCGGCCGAGTTCGAGAACACCGTGCGTCTCGAAGTGCCGAAGCCCACGTCGAAGAAGAAGCCCTGAGTTTCCACGGACTACGCGCGGATTGGTGGTCGTGCCCGAGCTGCAGCAAGGCGATCGCCGAGCGCTTCCGTGCGCACAACGGTCACGGCGACTCGCTGCTCGTAACCGGCTCTCGCGAGTGGGCGAGGATGGTGTTGCGCCCAGAACCACCTGGGCGGCCAGGGTCAGGAGGCGAAGGTCAAGTCGCGAACGAGTGTGTTGTCGCCGGCTCGACTGGTTTCGTCGGCAATCCATGTTCCGCTGGATCGAAAAGATGTCCATCACGCCTCTCGTGCAGGTGATGAGAACCCAGTCGAGCGCACAGCTGTACGCGAGCGGCATACCTTGGGGGCGAGGCTGCTTTCTGCACGTTTCTCTTAGGCTCTGGAACAGCTGGCCGAGGCCTACGCTCTCCGTCACGAGCACCGCGGGTCCCAGATCGGTTCGAAAGACTTCGGACCCGGAGTTGCAACGCTCTCGTTCGCTCCCTTCGAGATGCCTGTTTGCGAGCGGTGTGCTCGCCTCACGATGTCATGTCGACCGTTGCGCTTTCTCGGTGCCGTTTTCCTGGGGGGGAGGCACAGAGGATCGAAACCCCTCTTCCGCAAGAGACGCACATGAATTCCCGCCTCACCACTCTGGTCCTCCCTCTCCTCGTTCTCGGCGCATGTCGGAGCAACCACTCCTCGGACCATCGAGCAGAATCCAGCGCGAGAAGCACCCCGAAGCCGGCGAGTACGTCCGCGACGGGGACAGCACAGTCGAAAGCGAAGCCGGCTTCGCGACCGGCCAACATCACCATGGAGGCGAGCGCGAAGCGTCCCTCCGACGAGCTCGCGACCACGCGACTCATCGCCGATTGGCCCGCGCAAGTGCGCATCGCCGCGGTGCAGATGATGGCCAAGTACGGTCAACCGCAGGAGTCCAGCACCGAGAAGCTGGTGTGGCACGACGAAGGGCCGTACCTCCGGATCGAGGTGTCGAAGCAGCTCGATCACCACGACTTCCCGCGGCCGCACATGGACTTCCTCGAGCACACGATCGCCTACCGTGTGCCCCATGAGCAGGCCTCTGCACTGACGGCTTTCGATGGAAGCGCTACGTTCGACCGGACGAAGGGTGAGCTGTCCGCTCGCTGCGATCTCGAAGGTCACAACATCCTGACACTCAATCTCGCGCACGATCTCGTGACGGGGAAAAAGAGCGTCGAAGAAGCACGCAAGGCGTTCGGCGACATCGTCGTCGAGGACACGCTGGGCGAGAATCCGCCCTACGTGATGGCTCTTCAGTTCGAAGTCGAGCGTCGTCCGGCGCAGGATCCGGACAGCCCGGTGATCGCCGGTTCGCCGACTCGACCGGGGACCGGGAACGACTCGGGAGGATCGCGCTCGCAACCCGTTCCCATGAACTCGATGCTCGACGACGCGACCATCCTCGGGCTCATCGTCGCGATCGACGACAATGAGATCGCCGCTGCCATGGACGCGTCCACGAAGAAGGTCCGGCAGGACGTTCTGGCCTATGCGCGGATGCTCCACAAAGAGCACGGCCAGAATCTGAAGGACACGCTGGAACTCGGGGTCGCCCAAGGAATCGTCCCCGCGGAGAACGCCACGGTGACGGCCAAGCGACTGGAAGGCGCGAACGAGCTCGTGAAGCTCGCGCCCATGATGGGCGATGAGTTCGCACAGGCTTACGTCGCCGCGATGGTGAAGGGGCACGAGGGCGTACTCGCGCTCATCGACGGAAAACTGCTGCCGGCAGCCAAAGACGAAGAGGTCAAGCGTCACCTGACGGAGACGCGCGGCCACATCGCCATGCACCTGGATCAGGCGCGCGGGCTGCAAGGCGGCCCGAAGAGCAACTCGAAGCTGTAGCTGCCCGCGGTGCCACGTGCCTGCACGACGGATTGTGGGGACAACTTCGGCATCGGAATGGGCGTGCGCCAATAGGTCGACTCCGCGCCGAACCGTCCCGAGGGGTTCGGCCTTCGCTTCATCATGAGAGCGCTCTTCCCGAGAAAGGCTCGGCGGGCGCACCCATGCTTCAATCGGGAGCGATGCGCTGGATTCTCCCCGCTGCACAGCGCGACGGGATCGCCTTGGACGCCCTTCGCTGGATCAAAATTGACGAGGCCGCGGCGCGCCTGCGCGGAGTCCTGAAACGCACGCCTCTCCACCCTCTCGGCGCGCGTGGTCAGCGCATCGCTCTACGCGAAGGATGGAGAACCGCCCGTAAACGGGCTCGTTCAAGGCACGCGGTGTGTGGAACCAAGTCGCGCAGCTCGACGCGGCGCAGCAATGAGCCGGCGTCGTGCCCGCGAGCTCGGCCCATGACGGAAAAGCTCTAGCGTGGGCCGCGCAACGTGCCGGCCTGCCCGCGACGATCGTGGCGCAGAAGAACGCGTACGCGAACAAGGTCCAGCCCTGTCCCGACCACGCCGCGACCGTCGTCCTCGCCGCGGATCGCAAGGGCGCCGATCGTGAGTGCGCGGGCTGCGCGCGGGAACGAGGCCGGCTCGCGTTCACTTTCGCTCCAAGGGCTGAAAATGCGCTGAAATGCGGTCCTTTCGCCCACGAACGCCGCGGCCGAGTTCGAGAACGACGTGCGCCTCGAGGAGCCGAAGAACGCGCGCGAGAAGTCGCCGTGAGGTTCGTCGGTCAGCCGGCCGCGTCGCGTCTCTCCGGCCAGGGCACTCAGGCTCGTCAAGCCGACTTCGTGCGCGTCGCCGCGCGGTGCTCGCATACTCTGCCTCGCTCGCTGCGACATTTCCTGGACACGACCTCATGCTGACCCTGCTCGCGTGCCTGACTCTTTCGATCGGCGAGCCGCCGCCGTTGCGCGTGTTCCTGCGCGGCGGTCCGAAAACGCACGGGCCGGGACAGCACGAGCACGCGCTGTTCGTGGACGAGTGGACGAAGCTC
This sequence comes from uncultured Planctomycetaceae bacterium, assembly GCA_964552875.1. Taxonomy (GTDB): domain Bacteria; phylum Planctomycetota; class UBA1135; order UBA1135; genus JAEUHZ01. Next base: position 16,788 of record CAZKIY010000041.1, on the reverse strand, counting down.
CTGAGCGAGCGGGGTGCCGACGTCGAAGGCGCACCGACGTTCCCGACGACGGAGCAGCTCGATCGAACGGACGTGCTCATGATTTATGCTGCGGAGGGCGCGTCGATCCACGGGCTCGAGCGCGATCGCTTCGACGCATTTCGAGCGCGCGGGGGCGGGCTCGTCGTGCTGCACGACGGCGTGTGCGGCGACGATCCCGAGTGGTTCGCGAGCGTCGCCGGCGGGGCGTGGAAGCACGGCCGGGCGAAGTACCAAGAGGGCGTCGTCGACGTGCACGTCACGAACCGTGACCACCCGATCACGCGCGGCATCGCGAGCTGGCGCTTCGAGGACGAGATCTACTGGGACCTCGAGATTTGACGGCGGAACTTCCCGGCGCGCCGAAGCGTGCGGCGCCGGAGACGACGCCTGAACGCGAGACGGCGAAAGTCGTGCTCGTCGGTGGCGGATCCAGCCACGATTTCGGTCGTTGGTTCGATCGCGAGGATCGCGAGATCCTCGGCGGAGTCGTCGGTGACGACGTGATCTACACCGGCGCGACGACGGATCTCGCGCGGCGGCTCGCCGGCGCGCGCGTGCTCGTCCTGTCGACGAATCAGCCGATCGCCGGCGCGGATCAGCGCGCGATCGTCGAGTTCGTCGAGGCCGGCGGCGGCTTGATCCTGTTGCACCCGGCGGCGTGGCGCAACTGGCCCGAGTGGAAGGAACTCGCGGGCGGCGGCACCTCGAGTCACGAGGACTTCGCGGCATTCGACGTGACGCTCGTCGAGCCGAAGCACGCGGTGTGCGCGAACTTGCCGGCGACGTTCCGCATCGATGACGAGCTGTATCGCTTCGAACCGTCGCAGGACGCGCGCGGCGTCACCGTGCTGGCCAGGGGTCGTTCGCTCACGAGCGGCGCGGAGTATCCGGTACTGTGGACGCACGCGCGCGGTCGGGGGCGCGTCGTCGCTTGCACGCTCGGACACGACGGCCGCGCGCACGAACTGCCCGCGTTCCGCGCGCTGTTGCAGAACGCCGTCCGCTACTCGATGGAGCCTCGAACCGGGCGGTGAGGCCCGTCGATACTTCGCTAGGCGACCCTTGGCGTACGATTCGTTCGAGGACGTGACCGCGCGGCTCGCCGCGCGCGGACTCTCGAAAGGACGACCATGATCGACGCGATTCGTGATGGAAGGACCGACCTCGTCTTCGAATTCGTCGCGCGCGGTTCGCCGGCGAGTTCGAGGGACGGCGACGGAGTTTCACTGCTCGAATGGTGCGCGTACTACGGCGACGTCAGCGCCATCCGATTCCTCGAAGCGAACGGTGCAAGCCTCGTTGCGCTGGGGCCCGGACTCGGACTGAACGGCGCGGCATTCCATGGTCACTGGCGCTTGTGCCAGTTCCTGATCGAGCGCGGCGCAGATCCCGATCAGTCGCTCGCCGACACGGGCGAGACTCCGCTGCACGCCGCTCTGTGCAAGACGGAGCGACCGGCGCACGAGCGCGTCGTCGAGGTCCTGCTCGCGGCTGGTGCGGATCCGAATCGGGCGACGATCCCAGGGATCGCGACGGGTGCGTTCCAGCGCGACGCGCGCACGCGCGGCGAGACCGTGTTGCACCGCGCGGCGGCGTGCGCGACGCCCCGCACGATCGAGCTCCTGCTGGCGCGCGGCGCGCAGCGCGAGGCATACGACGCCCACGGCGATTCACCGCTCGCGTGGGCCACTTGGCATCGACGGCCGGCGAACGTGCTCGAGCTCCTGCTCTACGGCGAGCATCGGCTGCATCCGGCCTCGGTCCAGATGGCGAGAGACCTGCCGCACCTCGGACGCGCGGACGCGATGGAGCTGCATCTGCTCGGGAAGCCGAGACTCTGAGAGCCCGCGAAGAAATCGAGTCTACGGGCTCCCAGATTCATGTAGCGACGCTGCGCGTCGCGAGAGCGTGGCACGGGGGAGCGGCGGGGCATCGAGCTCGGGTACATTCCGCGGCGATGCAACCCGCGACCGGATCCCCTTGGGAACTCTTCGACAGGATCAAGCTCGACGAAGCGGCGGCGCGCGTGCGCGGCGTCGTCGCGCGCACGCCGCTCCGACCGCTCGACGCGGGCGATCCGCGCATTGATCTCCGCGGAAAGATGGAGAACCGCCAGGAAACGGGCTCGTTCAAGGCACGCGGTGCGTGGAACCAAGTCGCGCAGCTCGACGCGGCGCAGAAAAAGGCCGGCGTCGTGTGCGCGAGCTCGGGCAATCACGGAAAAGCTCTCGCGTGGGCCGCGCAGCGTGCCGGCGTGCCCGCGACGATCGTGATGCCGAAGAACGCGTACGCGAACAAGGTTCAGGCGTGTCGCGATCACGGCGCGACCGTCGTCCTCGCCGAGGATCGCAACGGCGCCGATCGTGAGTGCGCGGCCCGCGTCGCGGCTGGCATGACGCTCGTCCATCCGTACGACGCCGAGCGCACGATCCAGGGCGCGGGCACGGTCGGGCTCGAGATCGCCGAGGACTGGCCCGCGGTCGAGGTCGTCGTCGTGTGCGTCGGCGGTGGGGGACTCGTGTCGGGTACCTCGCTCGCATTGCGCCGGAAACTCGGCCGAAACGTGCGCATCTACGGAGCCGAACCCGAGGGATCGCCGTCGCTGACACTTGGGATCGCGGCCGGCGCGCCGGTGCACTTAGAGGAGATCACGAGCAAGGTGCAGGGCCTCACGCCGACCTATTCGGGCCAGATCAACGTCGACGTTTGTCGCGCGACGCTCGACGGGACCATCCTGCTTCCCGACGAGATCATCTTCGCGGGTCAGAAGCGCCTCGTCGCCGAGGGTGAGATCGTCGAGCCCGCGGGTGCGGCGGCGTTCGCGGCCGTCGTTGCGCGACGATTGCCGGCCGAGCTCGTCGCCGGTCGATCCGCGAAGGATCCGCTGCGCGTCGCCGTCGTCGTTTCGGGCGGGAATCCCGATCCGGCGCAGCTCGAATCCGTCCGCGCCGAAATCGAACGCGAACGGCTGATGCCGTGACGAAGCGCGTCGTACTCGTCAAACCGTCGGGTCCGCGCAACACCGGCTCGATCCTGCGCGTCGCCTCCAATTTTGGCCCGGTCGAGCTGGTGATCGTAGCGCCGGAAAGGGCGTCGCTGCTCGTCCACCCGGACTTCGTGCAGATGTCGCACGGCGTGGAAGGTGGCGCGTCGCGCTTTCGCGTCGTCGCCACGCTGGGCGAGGCACTCGATGGGTGCGCGCGCGGCATCGGCTTCACGGCGCGCGCTCACGAGCATCGGAAACGCCGCGAATGGCGCGAGTTCCGCGATGAGGTGCGGGCGGAAGCGAACGATCCTGAAGCGACGGTGGCACTGGTCTTCGGCAACGAGGAGCGCGGCCTCGAATCGGAGGACGTGAAGCTCATGCGCGACCTGGCCTGGATCGCCACGAGCGCCGAGCACAGTTCGCTGAACCTCGCCATGGCGGTCGGAATCGTCTTGTCCGATTTGTATTCCGATGCGGGCTCGAAACGACGAGAACGCGGCGCAAAACCGCTCTCCACCGAGTCGCGCGACTATCTCAAGGCGAATCTGACACACACGCTCGGGGATCGCGTCGCGAAGTCGAAGTCGGCGCGCGTCGACATCCGCGCGTCGGTAGAGCGCGTGTTCTCTCGCGCGGAGCTCGAGGACCGCGACGCGCGCGCTTGGCACCTCATGTGTCGCGCCTTGGGCAGCGAGCTCACGCCGAAGGACCTCGGTCTCACGACCCACGAGCGCCGCGGTCGTCATCGCCGCGAGCAGGCGCGGCGCCTCGATCTCGATTCGTCGAGCTGATCCTGTTCGCGTCAGGCTGCGCCGATGGCGTCGAAGTCAACGTGTTCGAGGACCTCGAACGGCCCCTGCACCAGGATCTCGTCGCCCGCTTCGATGCGCGTGTCGGGATCGGGGAACAAGCGCGCTTCACCCGATTTCGGCCGGCGTTCGACGACTCCGACGCCGTGTGCACGGGTCAACTCGCCTACGCTGCGTCCTGCCGCCGGGCTTCCGGGCGCGACGACGCAACGTTGCGTCACGACGAGCACGCCGTCGATCAGCGTGCTGGCCACGATGTTCTTCTCCAACGCCGCGACGGCGAACGCCGGGGCGGAGAGATCGCTCGACGAGAGCACGGCGCGGATCTGGAATCCCTCACTCACCTTCGCGGCCATGTTCGGGTCGAACATGCGCAAAACCACGCGGATATTGGGCTTCAGGCGCCGCGCATCGAGAGCGATCTCGAGGTTCGCGAGATCGTCGTCCGTCGCGAGGATCAGGCTCCGCGCGCGTGCGATCCCGGCGTCGACGAGGAACGCCTCCCGGCGAGCATCGCCGACGAACAGTGGCGAGCCGTCGCGGCGTACATCTTCCAGGAACTCACCCAGCGGATCGCGCTCGATCACGACGACGCGCGTGCCCATCGCGCGCAACAAATGGAAGACGCGGATGCCGAGCTTTCCGAGGCCCACGAGGACGACGTGATTCTCCATCGAGTTCGCCATGATCCGACACCATTCCGTTTCACCGCGACGCCGATCGCGCACCATGTGGCTGACCTCGACGATCGCTTCGACGAGGACGGTGAGGCCGAGCACGGGCACCAGGAAATAGAGGAACTGCAAGAAGCCGTCGCGCGGGAACTCGCCGGACGCTTCGCCGAAAACGAGTGACCAAGCGCGAAAAATGCTCTCGGCCCAGGTGGATTCGCGCCCCGGTTCGAGCGCGCGAAAGGCGGCCGCTCCGCCGGCCAACACCCCCGCGAGCACGACGAGGCTCCAACCACGGTGCGCGAGGACCGCGCGGAGGAAGCACCACTCGCGCCACACCTTTTCGCGCCACGAGGCACGACGGTCGCTCGCGGCTCGGATCCTCACGTCGCGCGGAGGTTACGGTGCCTCTGGCGTGCTCGTCCACGTCGGACGTCTCGGAGCGGCGAACATGGACATGCGCCGCACGGAGTCCGTCCGTGAGCCGGCGCGCTCGAGAGGCTGCGCCGTCCTTGCCCGACCGGGCGCGCGCGCGCAAGATAGCTCGCCCATGGTCCGTCTCGATCGAATCTACACGCGCGGTGGCGACGAGGGGCTCACGAGCCTCGGCGACGGCCAACGCGTCCCGAAGCACCACCCGCGCGTCGCCGCGTACGGCACGGTGGACGAATTGTCGTCCGTGCTCGGCCTTTTGATCGCGAGCGGCATCGACGAGCCGCATTACGGCGAGATGCGGGTGATTCAGAACGATTTGTTCGACGTCGGCGCGGACCTGTGCGTCCCCGGCGAGGCTGGCGCGCGCTTGCGCATCACGCCGGCCTACACGAAGCGGCTCGAGGACTTGATCGATCGCGACAACGCGCGCATCGAACCGCTGAAATCGTTCATTCTGCCGGGCGGAACGGCGCAATCGGCGTGGTTGCACCTGGGGCGTTGCGTGTGTCGTCGAGCCGAGCGCCACGTGTCCGAGATGCTCGCGGACCCGCTCGAGAAAGACCGCGTGAACGTCGAGGTGTTGCGCTACCTGAACCGACTCTCGGACTTGCTGTTCGTCATCGCACGCGTGCAGAACGGCCTGGGCAAGCAGGACATCCTGTGGAAGCCCGGCTCGCAGTCCGCGGGCTGAACGCACCGTTCGCGTCGACTAGCGCGGCTGGAACGTTGCGAGCGACTTCGCCGCCTCGCGTCGCACGGCAGCAAACGGATGTTCGGCATTCACGCGCAGAGCGGGAATCGCGGCCTCGATGCGCAGGACCCCGGAAGCCCAGCACGCCGTCGCGCGCACGAGCGGATCCGGGTCCTCGAGGCGCGGCACGATCCGAGCAGCGGATGCCGCATCGACGATGGGCGCGTAGTCGGGCGGCGCGAACATCGCGGTCACGATTTGATTCGTGAGGAACCAAACTGCCTCTCTGCGCAGGACTGCGTCCGTGCTGGCGACCGCCGCGACGAGTTCCGCCGGCTGATCGACCGCGATTCCGGCCGCGCGTCCGTCTCCGACCCGCGGGAACGGGCCCCGAGCCATCGGAACGAGACGGTGCGCCAGATCGCGCGGATCCAACGCGACTCGAGCGCGCCGATCGAACTGCCAGGCTTCGTCGCCGATCCAAAGGACGTCACCGCGCGCGTCGATCTCACCGGTCGAGACGGGCTCTTCGCGTGTCGGCCCGTCGAAGCGGAACGTCTCGCGCTCGACGAACAGGACGCGATCGCCCTCGCGGCGCACCTCGAGGAACGTGCGGTCGCGCTCGTCACGCCAGAGCGCTTCGTCGACGAACATCGCCAGAGCCGGTGACTCGACATCGGGTTCCGTCAAGGCCGCCTCGATGCGCGCGCGCAAGTCGCGCACGACGCGCTCGTGCTCGATGCCCGTAGCTTTGCCGCGGAATCCGCTGTGCACAGCGCGCGGCGAGCCGTCGCGACCGAAGATGACGA
>CAZKIY010000041.1:0-10266 GCA_964552875.1 uncultured Planctomycetaceae bacterium | reverse complement strand
CCGCGGAATCCGCTGTGCACAGCGCGCGGCGAGCCGTCGCGACCGAAGATGACGAGCGTCGGGAATGCGACGACACGATCGAGAGCGCCCAACGCCGTCGCGGCTCGCTCTTTGTCCGCAGTGCCGCCGAGCAGGAACTCATGTCGTGCTCCGTGCCGCTCGCGCATCCTCTCGAGTTGTCGCTGCGCGCGAGCCTCGTCGCCCGCGGCTTCGAAGCCGAGGGTGACGACGGCTAGACCGCGATCGGAAAGCTCGATGGCGAGCGGCGCGAGCCACGCGAGCTCGTCGTGGCAGTTCGGGCACCAGGACCCCGCGATCTGCACGACGAGCGCGCGCGCTGTGCGCAAGTACTCGGCCGGCGAACGCGGCTTTCCATCGCGATCGAGACCCTCGATCCACAGGAGTCCCGGTTCGCTCGACCAGCGCGCTGCAGCGAATTCGTCAGGAATTTCAGCTTTGTCGTCGCGCCGAGCCGTCCACGTCCGCTGCCACGTCGCGCCGCTCGCGAACGATCCCTTCAAGGTGCCATCGGCCTCGAGACGCGCGTCGTAGAGGAAGGCGTGCGCGCCGTCGAAGCACGAGAGCCGCAAGCGCCCGGCCTGGAAAACGCCCGCGAGGTAACGGTGGTCGCCCGTCGTCGTGAGGAACGTACCCGCGACGTCGTTCCCGGCAGGCGCGAGGATCATGACGGCGGGCTCGGCCTCTTCCGCGAAGCGCACGGACCAGCGGCCCGCGACGCGTTCCGGCTCGAGGCGCGTATCGGCCGCGAGTACGAAGCGCGTCGCGACCCCGGCCCGAGCGCCGAAGCCCATCTCGCGATCGTGTCCATCGGTGGCGTGCTTACGCCACACACCACTGAGTTCGCGACCATCGGTCGATGAGCGCGCGATCACACTCGAGTCGAAGTGGGGGAAGGCGATGCGCACGCTCCCGTCCGCATCGAACTCGAGCGGACGCTCGATGACCTCTTCGCCGTTCCGGATCGTCGCGAGGTGCGCGTCACCGCGCGCCTCGACCGTGAAATCGAACGGCAGCTCGCCCAGCGGACTCGCGAGGACCGCGCGCCACGGTCCGGGCGCGAGTTGGCCCATCGTGAGCAAAGATACGAGAAAGGCGTTGAGCACGGCCCGATCGTATCGCGGTGCTACGCTGTCGCATGCATGGCGATCGAAGCCCGACACATCGTGGTGCGCGGTCGCGTGCAGGGAGTCGGGTTCCGACACCACACTCGCGTTCGCGCGCGCGAGCTCGATCTGGACGGCTGGGTGCGGAATTGCGCCGACGGAAGCGTCGAAGTCTGGGCGCGGGGCGCGACGTCACAGCTCGACGTCATGATCGAGTTCCTGCGACGCGGTCCAGCGGGCGCGCGCGTCGACGCGCTGCATGTGACGGGGACCGAACCGGGTCCGACGTCCGTCGGTTTTCGAGTGCTCGCATCGATTTAGTTCGCGCGTCACTTTCCCCGCCCGGTGTCCATTTGCAGATCGTTTGCACGAGCGTTGTGCTGTGACTCACTTGTAGAAAGGGCCGCTCGCAACGCGCGACGGAGCGGGTTCATCCGGCGCAATCTTCGGGGCGGCAGACGCCTGTGCGTCGCACCCGGATCGCGTGTCGGCTCGTGACGACGCGCGTTCCATCCTCGAATTCGACCAGGACGGATTGCATGCGTCCGCGCACGAGCACGCGGCAAGGTCGTCCCTTGCGATCGGGCAACTTGGAGCGCCACCACCACACGTGAGTGAAGGAATCCGAGGGCACTCTTTCGGGCACCGCCTCCCTTCGTCTCCGGGCACAGATTTTGGAGGCAGGAGCTCGCTCGGCGGTCTGGGTCGTGTTCCCGGCCGAGGACGAGCACACGGGTCCATCAGATCGAGGAGTTCCAAGTGAATCAGCGCAACGGAGACAGGAACAACGGGGTTTACGGCCGGTCGGGCAACGACGAGAGCTACGAACGCGAAGGCCGCGGCCAAGATTCGCGCAGCGAATCGAGTAGTCGATGGGGCGAGGAGAATCGTCCCGAATCGCAAGGCGGAGCCGGTCGTGCGGCGGGACAGCGCAGTCAGGGTCAGAACTGGCAAGGCGAAGACGCCGGACGCTCGTTACGCGGCGAGTCGGGTTACGGTGGCTCGAGCTACGGCGGCTACGGCAGCGGCCCCATGGGACGCTCGTTCGACGAAGCTCGCCACGAGAGTGAACGTTCCTCGAGCGGCGGCTCGGGTCGCGGCGGGTTCGAGGACGGCGAAGAACTCGGCGGCGCTTCGCGTCGCGGCGGCAGTTCGTACGGCGGATCCAGCTCGTACGGCGGCGCCGAGCGCGGCGGCTCGCGGTCCTTCCAAGGCGAATACGGTGATCGCGGAAACTGGGGCAACGCGGGTTCCAACTCGCGCGCTCCGGGCGTGGGCGCCTACGGCTACAGCGGGTTCGACGCGCAAGGATCGCAGGGCGGGGGCTTCGGAGCCCAGCGCGGTTACGGGGGTCAACAACAGTCGGGCTCGCGCGGCGGCTACGGCGGCTCGATGGGTTCGAGTTCGGGCTCGATGGGCTCGTCGTCCTTCGGTGGTTCGTCGGGTATGGGCTCCGGCTCCGGCACGCAGAGCGAGCGCGGTGCCTTCTTCGGCCGTGGTCCGAAGGGCTACCGTCGCAGCGACGAACGCATCCAAGAGGAAGTGTCCGAGCGTCTGAAGGACCATGACGAGATCGACGCTTCGGAGATCGAAGTGACGGTGAGCGGCGGAACCGTGACGCTCTCGGGCACCGTTCCGGATCGCCAGTCGAAGCGTTTGGCCGAACAGTGCATCGAGGAATGCTCGGGCGTCGACGACGTCACGAACCAGATCCGCGTCGCTTCGAAGAACGACGACAAGGACAAGGACGGGAACTCCAAGTCCTCCACGTCGTCGAACTCCTCGACGTCGAAGAGCACGATCCAACCGCAGCGTTCGCAGACGTCCTCGACGGCGTCCCAGCCCGCGCGCAGCTGATTCGCGCGGAATGGAGAGCACGCCGGGGCCCTTTTCCGGCGTGCTCTTTGCACTTTCGCTCAGGACGGCACGCATCGTGAAGGGATCGCGCAAATCTCGGCCGCGCAGGCCCCGCGTGTCGACGCACCGGATCCTGAACACACCGTCTGACTCGAGGAATCCAATCTCATGGCAACGACCGTCCGCAAATTGCGCAAGAAACCCGTTGCCTCCTCGAAAGCGGAGAAGAAGTCCGGTGGCCCCGCACCCACGAAGACGCACGACGTCTGGCGCGGAGTGATCTCGTTCGGACTCGTGGAGATTCCGGTGGCTCTCGTTTCTACCGAGAAATCAGCTGGTCTTTCGCTGTCCATGCTGGACAAGCGCGACCTCTCCCCGATTGGTTACAAGCGCTACAACAAGTCCACGGACGCTGAGGTGCCGTGGGCCGACATCGTCCACGGCTACGAGTACGAGAAGGGCAACTTCGTCGTGGTCGGCAAGAAGGACATCGCCAAGGCGGATCCCGAACTCGCGGGCACGATCGTGATCGATCAATTCGTCGACGCGAGTGAAGTGTCACCGATCCAGTTCGACCGTCCGTACTACATGGAGCCCCTCAACGCGCGCAGCAAGGGCTACTCGCTGCTCCGCGCGGCATTGGAGAACACGGGCAAGGTCGGGGTGGCGCGTATGGTCTTGCGAACGCGTCAGTACGTCGCGCTCGTCGCCGTGCACGGACCGGCATTGCTCCTGCATCTCCTGCGCTTCGACGCGGAGATCCGCAAGCCGAGCGTGCTCGAGAACCTCGGCACATCCGTGCGCGTGACGGAAGCCGAATCGAAAATGGCCGAGAAGTTGATCGAGGACATGAGCGGCCCGTGGGAACCGGCCAACTATGTCGACGAGTACACCCGTGCGCTGATGGGCGTGATCGAGCGCAAGGTGAAGTCCGGGGACGTGCATGCAGTGGAGAAGGACGAGTCGGAGCCCAAGCGTTCGCGAGAGGTCGTCGATCTCATGCCGCTCTTGAAGCGCAGTCTCGAAAGGCCGCGCGCCCCGGGACGCTCGGCGCCGGTTCGACCCCGCGCGGCTGCGCGGACGCGTACCCCCACACGGCGCGCGAGTCGTGTGCGTCGAGCGTGAGGTCGTCGCGTGGGCTTGAAGGAGTACCGCGCCAAGCGCGACTTTCGCCGCACGAAAGAGCCGGCGGGCAAGACGCCACGCGGCTCCGCCTCGAAGCGACGGACATTCGTCGTGCAGAAGCACGCTGCATCTCACCTGCACTACGATTTCCGCCTGGAGCACCGTGGAGTGTTGCTGTCGTGGGCGATTCCGAAGGGCCCGAGTCTCGACAGTTCCGTCAAACGCTTGGCGGTGCATGTCGAAGACCATCCGCTCGCCTACGGATCGTTCGAAGGGACGATTGGCGAGGGCCTCTACGGTGCCGGTTCCGTGATCGTCTGGGATCGCGGCACCTGGACGCCGGAAGGTGACGTCGACGAGGGTTTGAGCCGCGGGCGTCTGTCGTTCGAGCTCGCGGGCGCGAGGTTGCGAGGCGCATGGAAGCTCGTGCGCATGGCTTCGCGAGGGGAGACGAAAGCGCAATGGCTGCTCGTGAAGGCCGACGACGATTTCGCTCGAGGAGAAAGCGAAGGGTCCGTCGTGGCGGATCACACGACGAGCGTCGTATCGAACCGTTCGGTGGAAGAAGTCACGGACGGCGTGACGAAACGCGGGGCGAAGAAGAAGGGAACATCGCGAAAGCCTGCTCGCGAGCAGGACTCCGGAACGGATCGACCTCGTGCCTCGAACCCGTTGACGAAGTCGAAGAGCGCCCGCCGGAAAACACGCGGGAAGCTCGTGTCGCGAGTTTCTCCCCGCCGAGTATCGGCCCTCGCACTACGGAAAGCTGCGCCGGCTCCGAGCGCCGTTCGCGCCGAGCTGCCCGACTTCGTCGCGCCACAACTCGCGCGGCTCGTGACGAAGATTCCGGAGGGTGACGATTGGATCCACGAGATCAAGCTCGATGGATATCGGATGCAGGTGCGTCGCGACGGAGATCGCGTGACGTGGACATCGCGCAACCAGCTCGACTGGAGCGGCAACTTCGCCGACTTGGATCCACACGTACTGCGCTTGCCGTGCCGTGCCGCGCTGCTCGACGTGGAGGTCGTCTGCCTCGGCGAGGACGGCGCGAGTTCCTTCTCCGCCCTCCAGCAGGCGTTGAGCGAAGATCGTTCCGACGACCTGGTCGTGTACGCGTTCGACTTGCTGCACCTCGACGGATGGGATCTCCGTGAGTGCACTCTGCTCGACCGAAAGCTTTTGCTGCACGGCCTGCTCGGAAAACGTGCGGCGGCGCGCGTGCGCTTCAGCGAGCACGCGCTCGGTCGCGGCGGAGAACTCTTGCCCGCGGCGTGTGCGCGCGAGCTTGAGGGCATCGTCTCGAAGGTCGCCGACTCGCCCTACGTCTCCGGTCGCGATGGTTCGTGGACCAAGACGAAATGCGGCCGCTCCCAGGAATTCGTCGTCATCGGGTGGTCGTCGTCCAAGACCGCACGAAGCGGCATCGGAGCCTTGCTCCTCGCGCATCATGACGGCGGTGAACTGGTATCCGTTGGCCGGGTGGGTTCAGGATTCGATGCGCGGACGGCGAACGATTTGGCCGCCCGCCTCGCGAAAATCGAGCGTTCCACCCCCGCCCGCGGAGTGACCGGAGCCGTCATCGGTCCCGGCGTTCACTGGGTGGACCCGAAGTTGGTCGCTCAGGTCGGATTCGCGGGATGGACACACGGTGAACAGCTCCGACATGCGCGTTTCTTGGGGCTGCGCACGGACAAATCGACGAGGGACGTCGTGCGCGAGGTCGCGCATCGGACAGCGCCAACTTCTTCGCTCCCGGAGGCTCGCGTGAAAAAGCGCTCTGCGAAACGCCCCGCGATTCGTTCTGCGGCATCGAAGTCGCCGAGCACGCGCTCCACACACGTCACGCTCACGCACCCCGACCGCGTCGTCGATGCGGAAAGCGGTGCGCGAAAGATCGACGTGGCCGCGTTCGTCGAGCGTTATGCGGAAAGGATGCTGCCGCACGTCGCCGGTCGCCCGCTCTCCATGCTGCGATGTCCGTCGGGAGTCGGTGGTCCATGCTTCTTCCAGCGCCATGCGAACGGCCGTCTCGCCGCGGGTCTGTCCGAGATCGACGTGGGCGGGACTGCGGATTACGTGATCGTCGAGGACGAACGCGGGCTGGCGGCGCTCGTGCAGGACAACGTGCTCGAGTTCCATCCGTGGGGAGCGACATCCGGGGATCCCGAACTGCCCGATCGCATGGTGTTCGATCTCGATCCGGCCGAGGACGTCCCGTGGTCTCGCGTCGTCGATGGCGCGCGCGCGGTGCGCAGCTTGCTCGAGCGCCTCGACCTCGAGACGGTCCTGAAAACGTCGGGCGGCAAAGGACTCCACGTGGTCGCGCCGCTCACCGGTCGCGACGATTGGGAACACGTGTCGAGCTTCGCCCGCGCTGTCGCGGACCAGCTCGCGCGCGACGACGAGGGCTTCATCGCCACGGCGTCGAAACGTTTGCGACAAGGCCGGATCTTCGTCGATTACCTGCGCAATCGTCGCGGGTCGACGACTGTCGCACCGTGGTCGCCGCGGGCACGCACCGGTCTCCCCGTGTCGGTCCCGATTCCTTGGAGTGCGCTCGGACGCACACGCGCTGGGGACGACGCGCACGTGCTCGAAATGACCTCGAAACGAATCTCCGCCGACGCGTGGAGCGGTTGGGGCCGCATCCGGCAGAAACTTCCACGCACGGGGCGTTGAGGGTTCGAATCCGCGAGCTTTGCGGGGGTTCTCCCGCGCGATGCAAATCGTTCTCGAGGCGGCGCGACCGGGTCCGTGAAGCCCCGCGCGGGCCCGCATACCTCGATCTGACCACTCCTCCTGCTCACTCTCACTATCCTGACCACGTACCCGCGAGGTACTGAGCGCGATCGCGCTCCGATCTGTTCGACCCGCACGCATCGAATCCGAAGAAAGAACACCGCATGAAGAACCTCAACACCTGGATCGCCGCCGGCCTCGGCACGATCGCGCTCATCGCCGTCGCCGGGGCGCTCCCGACGGGAGACGTCACGAAGGAAACGCCGCCCGTGAAGCGCGAGGAGCCCGTCGCCGACGCGAAGGCCACGATCGGCAAGGCCGCGCCCGACTTCGAACTCAAGGACCTCGACGGCAAGGTCGTCAAGCTGTCCGACTACAAGGGCAAGATCGTCGTGCTCGAGTGGTTCAACCCCGAGTGCCCGTTCGTCGTGCGTAACTACGGCGAGACGGGATCGCTGCGCGGTCAGGCCGCGCGCGTCGCCAAGGAAGGCGTCGTATGGCTCTCGGTCAACTCCGGCGCGGCCGGTAAGCAGGGCGTCGGCGTCGAGAAGAACAGGAAGGCCAAGGGCGACTGGAAAATCGAGTGCCCGATCCTGCTCGACGAGAAGGGTGACGTCGGCCGCCGCTACGAAGCGAAGACCACGCCGCACATGTACGTCATCGACGCGAAGGGCGTCCTCGCGTACCGCGGCGCGATCGACAACGCGCCGGACGGCAAGCCGGAAGGCGACAAGCTCGTGAACTACGTCGACGCGGCGATCGCCGACCTCAAGGCGGGCAAGCCGGTCGGCAAGGCTGAGACGAAGTCGTACGGCTGCTCGGTCAAGTACTGACAGGTCGGGGCGACTCGCGCCCCTCGAACGAGAAGGGCCGCGGCAGGATTCCTGGCGCGGCCCTTCTCGTTCGAGCGCGATCTCGACGTCGAGCGCGATCTCGACCGGCCCGAGAGGCCGAAGACATCGACCGTGCTGCCTGTCAGGAACGGTGGCGCCGCATCGCGACGGCTCCGAGCCCGTGAGTGCATCACGGTCTACGTGCCGCAGCGATCAGCGATCCGACTTGCGCGGCAGGCTCTCCATCTGCTCGCGCATGCGCATCAGTTCACCGCGCAGCGCTTCGGCTTCGTCACGCAGAGTGCGCATGGCGTCCTCGATCGCGCGGCGATCTTCGGAAACTCCTAGGGGCGCCGTCGGAGTGGGCATCGCGGGTACGGACGATGCGCGGGCCGGCGCGGGCGAGCGCGTGAACGGCGCCAGCGGTGTCACGGGCGCGACAGGTGCCACCGGCGCCACCGGTGCCACCGGTGCCACGGGGGCGACCGGGGAGATACGCCACGTTCCGTTCGGAACTTCGACTGCGCGCGGGTAACCGTCCACCTTGAACTCGCGGAATCCCTGGCCGCCATTCGACTCGTACGTGAACGCGCGCGGTGCGCGCACTTTCGTCGGCCGCGCAGCCCGCGACTTGCGTCCGCCGGCGAGTGCTTCTTCGAGCGCGGCGACGCGTTCTTCGAGCGAGCCGTCCGTCGTCGCGTGGCCCTTGGCGCGCGCCATGTCTTCGAGTGCACGAACGCGATCTTCGAGGGCCTCCGATTCGGACGCTTCGGCTTCCTCGGCGAGTTGGAATGCCCTGACACCCTCGGGCAGATCGAAGTCGGTCCACACCCCTTCGAGAGCCTTGCGCGCCGACGCCATGGCTTCGGTCGTCAGCTTGCGGAACTCGATCGGGTCGATGTACGCGAATGCTTCCGGATCGTCGCGACGCGCTTCGTCCAACTCGGCAGCGACTTCGCGCTCGGCCTCCAAGTGCGCCTCGCGTGCCTCGCGCATCGCTTCACGCATGTCTTCCGCCGCTTCGCGTTGGGCCTCACGCGCTTCGCCTTGCGCGGAACGCTGCGCGGCGCGCACTTCTTCCATCGCGGCGCGCGCGGACTCGGCCGCTTCTGCCAGCGCTTCGCGCGCGACTTCCTGCGCGGACTCGATCGCGGCACGCAAGCTCTCGCGAGTCTCGTCGTCCATGACTAGTCCGTTCAGTCCGCCAGCGAGCGCGCCGCGAATCTCCTGCGCGAGTCCCGCGAGCGACTGAGTCGGAGGTTCGAGTCCGACCACCGCAGGCTCCGTGCAGCCCGTCGGGATCGAAGCCTGCGCGAAGAGCGACGCGAGAGCGGGTCCCGATGCGGTGGCTTGAAAGTTCGTCGACGTGCACGAACTCGGGCTCGAACTCGAACTCGGGCTCGAGCCCGTGCCGAGGCCGACCGCGACCAGACCGCCTGGTCCCGCGCCCACCAGCGACGTGTTCGACGTACGGCTCCTCACCTTGGGATCGGCGACGACGACCGTGGCCTGCGCTTTCGCCTTGGCCTTCGGATCGCACTTGGGATCACACTTCGGATCGCACGGAGACGCCGCGGCGTGCGCGGCGAGGACGGACATCAACAGGAATGCACGCATGGTCATCGATCCTCGGCCGTCGGGCCGGTTGTGGCGGGAGAGAGGAGGGTGTTCCTCGATACGTCGATCAGCGCCGTGAGCGCGGATTCGCGGTATCGCAGGGCTTCGACGCGGAGCGCGAGCGCATCCACGTCGGGGAGAAGTCGTGTGCCGCCCACGCGCTCGTCGAGCGCACTGCGCAGGTCCGTGAGTTCGCGTTCGAGCTCGACCAGGACGTCGGCGAGCGTGGTCGATGCGGGTTCGGGCATCGGGCTGTGCGACACGAGGTCGTGCGCTACGGAATCGCGCAGCCAGGCCGCGGCCACGTCGCGGCCGCCGAGTGGTCCCAACATGGGACCGTGCTTCAGCAAAGCCGGTGCCTTCGGCGCGTCTACCGTCGTCGTCAGCTGATCGAGCGAGGGCTCCGACACGGCGGGTAGAGCCGGTTCGCCCAGATCCGCCATCGGTTCGCGTGTCGATTCGATCGCATCGACCCAGTCGGCACTCGAGCTCGAAGTCGAGTCCATCGAGTTGCTTTCGCGCTCGCTCGCATCCATCGCGAGCCACATTTCGAGGCGCAAATCGAGCGGAAGCTGCTTCGGCCCGCGCTGGGCCGCGAAACCCGGCACGACCACCACGGCGCTGGCAGCGAGTGCCACGACTCCGGCCGTGAAGAGCGGTCGTCTCCGCCCGCTGTCGAGCGCGTGCGAATCGTCCACGAGTCGCTCGACGCGCCGCGAGAGCCGGGCTCCGTGCGAAGCCATCGATGCCGCGAGCCGCGGAGCACCGTGACTCGGCACGAGCCACGACGCGACCTCGGTCAAGCACGAAGCGAGCGGCAATCGTCCGCCGGTCCACACGACCGCGCGGTCATCGCACAAGAGCTCCGCGTCGTCCTCGAGTCGGCGCGCGACGACGCGATTCAGTGGCTGCAGGCAGAACACGATCTCGAGCGCGCGGAACACGAGCAACCAGGCCGGATCGCCGCG
>CAZKIY010000040.1:0-19928 GCA_964552875.1 uncultured Planctomycetaceae bacterium | reverse complement strand
CTTCGTCGTCGACGCCGAGATCGTGCGCAAGACGAAGAGCCTCGCCCTCGGCCTGATCGGGGACACCGACGAATCCGACGACGCCGACGTGCCGCCGGATTCCGGCTCGACGCCGCGCATCCTGCCGCCGGAAGAGAAGCGCGAGAGCGCCTGAGGTCCGGGGCTTCGCGGCGCGCGCCGCGTCACGGGCGGTGCCCCTTCGCTCGACGGGGGCCGACTCCCGCACCACGAGGCGGTCGGGCCGACGCGGCGTGCGCCTTTCGCAGTCGCTGCATCCACGCGCGCCGGTCCGGTCTCGCGAGCACCAGCGCTTCGTTCTCGGGCGTCGCGAGCGACTCGAGCGCGCGCTCGAGGCAGCGCCAAGCTGCGCTCGCGGACCTCGAGCCCTCGTCCGAGACAGATCGGGCCTGAGAGTCGCTCGTCCGTCTACGAAACGTCGATCCGTCTCGCGCGCCACTCCTCGAGCACCGCCTGGGCCTCGATGCCGACGAGCCGGGGATCGTTGGCCACTTCCTCGAGGATCTGGATCGCCAGGCTCTCGTCGAACTCCAGCGCGTGCGTCGCGGCCCAGCCTCGGACCGCGGTTTCATCGTCCTCGAGCAGATCGAGCAGCGCGCGCTCGCCATCGGCACCGTGATCACGGAGCGCCAAGAGCGCTTCGACGATGCGTCGGTGGTGCCTGTCCACGCCGGGGGTGTCGCCGTCGAACGACGCGGCCGTGTGACCGAGCGCGTGCCGTCGGTACGCAGCGACGATCTTCTTCAAGGGTCGGCTCATGTCCGGATGCGGTTCGCGCGGATCGTGGTGGGACGCGAGATGACCCCAGCGTACACCGAGGCGCGCGTGTGCCGATCCGCTGGACACACCCGAGCGCGGCTCGGACATCCTGCTGGACACCGTGGCGTGCTCCACATCGGATCCTCGGCGCGGATCACGTCTCGACGGTCTGCTTCGCGGCCTCCGACACCTGGGAATGGCACGGCATCAGCTGGCAACGGATCGCGGTCGATGGCGCGGTGCGCGCGACCATGTCGCCACGGCGCGGCCGCGCCCGAACTCGTGCGCAGACGAAGTCCTCGCGAGGGCGTGCTCCGTCGAACCGCGAGCCCACGCCGATCAGGCGGCGTCGCTCCGACGATTCAGGCCCGCGGTGCTCAACCGCTCCCACAGCCGCGCGACGGTCCCGCCTCCGAGGATCAGCGCGCCGCTGAGCACGAGACGCAGCAACGACGAGATCAGCTCGCGCCAGATCGGCGTGAGTCCGGGGGCGTGCGAATCCACGTCGCTCGCGACGGTCGCGGCGGACAGCAAGAACATCGGCAGCGCGTCCAGCAGCACGAAGACCCCCACGGCGGCGAACGCGAGCGCAGGCAGGATCGAAGCGCTCGTCGTCGCCGTGCGTCGGGAGGACCCGAACCAGCGTTCAGCTAGCGCCGGAGCCCAGGCGAAGAGCCACGTGCCGACGCCCGCGAACAACACGACGACCGCGATCTGCACGGTGAAGTAGGTCCACGGCGCCGTGGCGGCCGTAAGGGAGATCGCGGGCAGTCTCTGCAACGCGGCATCCCACGCGAAGACGCCAGCGAGACGCAGCGCGATCGACCCGATGGCCGCGCGGTCCTCGAGTTCCAGATGCGCGTCTCCGCCCGTCATGCGCCGCGCGAGCGTGGGCGCGACACGAAACAGGGCGATGCCGGCGATCGCGAGGAGCACGGCGGCGACCACGTAACCCGCGAGGACGGATTCGATCCCCTCGAAATGCGGGAGCTGCACGGCGAAGCTCGCGGCCGACGTCGCCTGGAAGAACGCATGGACGCACAAGTAGAGCGCGGCGATGCGCAGAGCGAGAGCGGCGATGTCTGTGCGCGTCATGGCGGACCTCGACGGAATGCGACGACCCCGATTGTACGGTTGGCGATGGGCCCGATGCCCGACTGGACTCCGCGGACAACGCGAGCGTCTGCGGGCGGGAACCGAGGATCTTCACGCAGGAATGCGGGATTTCGTGGACGGCTGGAAACGGCGCGACCACCACGGGGGCGCTGACCCGCACGAAAGACGGACGCGCCAGAAATTGATCTGGAGGAGTCACACGCTCTCGCGCTGTAGAGCGGCGCACGTTCCGAAATGCGACCGGGGACGACGAGCGCCTACGGCCCCCGCTCGAAGTCTACATCTCGGGCACTCGCGCGTCTAGCGAGCGAGTTCGGGAAAGCGTTCCCGATACCGACGCATCACTTCCTTCCCGTCCTTGGCGCTCCCGATCCACTCGGTGAGCACCTGCGCGCGTTCCGAGAGCCACGGATCGGCACCGTCTCCCGCAGCGCCGAGACTCGCTTGGAGCGCCTCAAGATTCATTCGCGCGTCGTCGAACTTGCCCGCCTCCACGTTCTTCTCCGCCGCGCCGAGCTTGTTCTCGAGCGGGCGCATCTTCTTGTAGGCGCGCGAGCCCTTGCGCTTCTCGACCATCGTGCGCGCGACGCCCGCAGCGTCGAGTCCTTCGAAGCGCGCGAGCACAGCCTCCGCCGCGCGCGTGGCTTGGAGGATGCGTCCTTCCTTTTCGAGCGCGTCCCCGCGTGCGAGCTCCGCCGCTCCGCGCGCTTCGAGAGCCTCGAGGGCGGCCTTCGCGGCCGTCACCGTCGGATGCGGCGCGTCGATCGTCGCGATGGCGCGGTAGTCGTTCGCAGCCGTGGCGAATTCACCGCGCGCCTCCGACGCGCGCGCCTTCTCGAGCGTCGTCGCCGCGACTTGGAGCTCGGCCAACCGGAACCGCTTCGCCATGTCGGCGAGCGGCTCGTCCAGGTAGCTGCCGAACTCTTCCTTCCAATCCGGATTGCCCTCCCATGCGACGCGGCCGTCGAGTCCGAGCAACTTGGCGTGCGGCAACTGCACCTTCTCGATCGCGTAGGCGGTGAACAGCGCGTTCGAATGGTCGTAGCCGATCGGGAACGGCATCGGATGGTCCTTCACCCAGGCCTCCAAGGTCTCGCGCTTCTCGTTCGAGAGGATCAGGATCGGGATGCCGAGCGCCGCATAGGACTCCTGCAGTTTCAGGAGCCCGGGGACGACCGGCACGGCCTTCTCCTGGTGCGTGGACCAGAACGCGAGGATGCACGGCCAACCGCGCAGCTTCTCGAGATCACCGCCCCCGGGCGCATCTCCGATCCAGCCCTGCAACTGCAAGAGCGGTGGAGCTTGATTCAGGTAGCCGAGTTGACCGCCCGGTGAACGCTCGAGAGGTTTCGCCGCGTCGTCGGCCGTCACCGCGCGTCGTCGACCGATCTCGGTCCGACGCGGCAGGTTCGCATCGAACTCCAGCAACTTGATCTCTTTGAAGCGCGCCTTCCCGACGCCCGCGAGCAGGCCGAAATCGCCTTGCAACGCCGCGCGCGAATCGAAGAGCCACTCGAGGACCTGTGCGCCGTCGAGGTGGACGACGAGACGCGTTCCGGCGACTTCGATGCGCAGCGTGTGCCAGCCTTCGCCGACCTTCGCGTTCGTGCGCAAGAGCGTCTTGCCGTCCGTTCCGAACGACGCGAGGTCGCAGTACCCCTGCGGCAAGAGCGCAACGCCGTGGAAGAGCCCGTCGCCCTTCTTGCCGAAGCACAGTCCGCCGAGGGTGCCGCCCTTCGGCACTTCGATCTCGGCCTGGAGAGACCAGTCGCCGGCCGGCTCGACGTCGACGAAGAGACGTCGGAAGGCGAAGGTCGCGGCTTTCTTCGGGCGCTCGAGCTCCGCCGCTCCCGTCGACGGCCCCTTCTCGAGATCCTCGTCGACCGTGATCGTGGCTTCGATCACACCGTCCGCGACGGCGAAGTCCTTCTCGCCACCGCCGTAGAAACCCTTCAGCGTCTGCTCGTCGAAGAGGAGTCGCCACGACTCGAGGCTGGCGCCACTCTCGTCCTGGATCGCGAAGTACAGCGCGCGTGCTTCGGCGCTCGGCGGTGCTGCAGTGGCCGGTCCGCGCAAGGCGCGCAGCGCCAGTCGCGGGAAACCTTTCGTGCGGTAGTCCTTCGCCAGCGCGAGTGCCTCCGCGTGGAACTTCAGGCGCATTTCGGCCAGTTTCTTGGCGCTCGTGTCGAGTTTCGCGATCCGTTGCAACGCCTCGACGCGGCGATCGGTCGCTGGATCGGGCTCGTCGGGTCGCGGAGCCGTGAGCGCCATCCACTTGCGCAATGTTCCAGCGGCGCGGTCGCCCTGCTTGTCCGCCTCGAGTGCCGCCGCGAGCTTCCACGTCGTCTCGGGGTGATCCGGTTCGCGGCGCAGCGAGCGCTCGTAGAGCTCGATCGCACGTGCGGTCTGTCCTTGTTTCATCTGCCGATCGGCGCGGTCCGCGTCACGGCGCGCGGCATCCGCGAGACCCTTGTCCTCGGCCTCGAGCGCGAAGATCCACTCTTTCCAGCGCTTCTCGAAGTCCGCGAGCGTCGCGACGCCCTTCACGGCGGGTTTCGTCACGAAGTACTCCGTGAAGCGACCGACGTGATCCTCGGAGTGGTAGTCCTGGAAGTACTCGCGCATCAGCGCGCGATAGAGCAAACGGCCGTCCTCGTCCTCGGCGTTGTAGAGGTGGTAGACGAGTCCCCAACCGAAGGGATAGTTGATGCGGTAGTCGTCGACCTTACCGGTCATCACATCGGCGATCGCGTGCGGCGTCTTGCCGCGCAGGTCCTCGACGAGCGGGTAGAGACGACCGGGAACGACGAGATTCCACGCGAGTTTCCCGTTGCTGAGGAGCTTCGTGCCCTCGAAGAAGCTGGCCATCCCTTCGTTGAGCCACGCCGGCACCGCACCGCCGCCGGCGAGCGTCGTGAACTGGTGGCTAGCTTCGTGGAAGAGCGTGTCGAGCATTCCCGCGAGCCCACCCTCGCCGCCGTTGCGCGCGTCGTACGTCACGACGTTCGTGCCGTCCCAGTGACCTGCGGCCCATTCGACCGGTTGATCGCCGAGAGTCTTGTACTCCTCGGCATTTTTGAAGATCAGAACGTTCGCGGGCGGAATCGACTCACCCTTCGTCTTGTACTGGTGGAAGATCCGGTAGAAGCCGTGCACCTGCTCCATCGCGGTCGCGGTCGTCTTCAACACGCGATAGCCGGCGTTCGTCTTGATGCGGTAGTGCTCGGTGTCGAGCTCCCACGCCTTGTCCCACTCGCCGTGCTTCGGATCGTTCTCGGCGATCCACTCGGCCGTCACGCCGGACAATGGATCGACGCCGCCGGTCTCGTCCTCGACCGCGAGTTCGTTCCCGCCTTCTTTCGCGATGCGCGCGAGACCCGCGGCGAGGTCGGGGTGCTCGGGATCCGTCGCCAGCGCCTCGACGAGCATCGCGCGCGCGGCGTGCCAGGCGAGGTGATCCATCTGCTCGTTCGCGAGGCCGAGTAGTCGACCGACGTACTCTCGACGCAGCGCATCGTTCCGCTTGCGCAGCGGATCGGCCTCGAGTGCGTAGGCGGCGAGCGCACGCTGCGTCTCGACCAGCCCTGACGGTCGCTGCTTCAGGTGGCGCCAGATCGAGAGGAAACGCCCAGCGTCGTCGAGGGCCTCGTCCTGTCGTCCGGCCGCGCGGAACAAGGCACTCCGTCGTGCCAAGGTCGGCAGGTGCTTCGCATCGCGCTCGAGGGCACGCCCGAACGCCGCCGCCGCTTCGTCAGTCTGGCCTTCTTTCTCCAGCGCCACGCCGCGCGCGTGGAGACGCTCGACGAACTCGTCGCGATCGGCGACGGGGAACGCGGCGAGCGCGAGGAGGGCGAGGAGCGCAAGTGCCTGGTTCATGACGAGTGCTTCACGGGGGGATTGCGGCGCAGTCTCCGCGAGCGAGAACGCCCGCGCAATCCGGACTCGCGTTCGAGCAGGGTGAAGCCGGGGTCTCGACCCGCTACCCTGTGCGCCCAATGTCGCAAGGTCCGCTCACGATCCACTACCACCGGGACTTCGACGGCATGGTGTCCGCCGCGGTGCTCGCCCACGTTCTCCGCGACAAGACTGGCGAACGCGTCCTGTGGAGAAGCGTGAATTACGACCAGCGCGCCGACTGGGATTCGTTCGAGTCCGGCAAGCGCTTCGCGATCGTCGACTTCCACTTCCACCCGCGCGCCGAATGGTGGTTCGACCACCACCCCACGACGTTCTTGCGCGAGGACCTGCGGCGACTCTACGCACCGTCGGATCGGTGGTTGTGGGACGAGACTTCGCCCTCGTGTCCGCCGCTGATCTTGAAGCACGCGCACGAGCGACTCGGATACGAGATCTCGCCGCGTTTCGCGGAGATGGCGCGTTGGTCGGACGTGATCGACGCGGCGCGCTACAAGAACGTGGACCAGGCGATCTTCGGTGACGAGCCCGCGCTGCGGATCGCGCGCGCTCTCACGACGGCACCCGGGCAGGATTGGACGGACGTGCTCGTCGATGCACTGCTCGAGGGCGATCTCGCGACGGTGGCGAACCGTGAGGACGTCGAGAAGTCACACCAGCGCGCGAGTCGCAACCGCGACAAGGCCTTGTCGCAGTTCCCCCCGACGGTTCAGTGGAAGAAGGACGGCGTCCTGCTCTACGACGCCAGCTCGAACCAAATCCGGCGCGAGCGCTTCGCGGCGTTCTACCACCACCCCGACATCCGCTACTCGGTCGGCGTGATCCCGACGCGCGCCGGATACCACGTTTCGGCCGGAGAAAATCCCTGGAATCAGCCGCGTCCGGGTGCGCACGTCGGCGAGATCATGGAGACGTATGGCGGCGGCGGACACAAGGCCGTCGGCGGCGCGAATCCGCCCTCGCTCGACGATGCGCGTCGCGTCGCGGCCGAAGTCGCCGAGAAGTTGCGCGCTGCGCTCCTCGCCACGCGCTGATCGCGCGGCCGCGGTCCTCGAACATGGAAGCCCCGAGCGAGGCGCCCCGTCCCGAACCGGGGCCTCCGACCACGACGCGAACCCTCCTCGCGCTCGACGTCGCGGAGCTCGAGCAGGTCTTCGTCGGACTCGGCGCCAAACCGTTTCACGCGCGGATCGCACGCGAAAACGTGTTGGCCAAGGGCCTCGTCGAGTGGGAGGCGATGACCTCGCTGCCCGCGAGCTTGCGATCGGATCTCGCGCGCGAACTGCCGATCCTCGCGGGTCGCGAGACCGCGCGGTCGGCCGCCGTCGATCGCACGACCAAGATCCTGATCGAGTTCCCGCGCGAAAAGGAACGCGATGCTTCGGTCGAGGTCGTGCACATGCCGTCGCTCTCGCTCGACGCCGATCCGGACGAGCGCGACGGCGCGACGCTGTGCGTCTCCACTCAAGCCGGTTGCCCGATCGGATGTCCGTTTTGCGCCTCCGGCCAACTCGGGCTCGCGCGCAATCTGCGCGCGCACGAAATCCTCGAGCAATACGTGCGCGGTCGAGCTCTGGGGCGACTCTCGCGCAGCGTCGTCATGGGGATGGGCGAGCCACTGCTCAACTTCACGAACCTCCAGAGCGCGCTCGACGCCGTCCACGACGAGATGGGCCTCGGCTCGCGGCGCGTGACGGTCTCCACCGTGGGTTTCCCCGATCGATTGCGCGCGATTGCGCCGAACCGACCGCGGTTCCAGTTGGCGATCTCGCTGCACACGCCCGATCAGGAACAGCGCGACGAACTCGTGCCCGCGATGCGCGGGATCAGCATCGAGGACGTGCTCGCCGCCGGCGACGACTGGTTCGAGAAGACGGGCCGCGAGATCACCTACGAATACGTGTTGCTCCATGGCGTGAACGACTCCGCTGGGCACGCACGGCGGCTGGCCGATCGACTCCGCGGTCGGCGCGCGACCGTGAATTTGATCCCCTACAACCCGGTCGCGGAGAGCCCCTACCGCCGACCCGAGGGCGCGAGCGTAGAAGCCTTCCGACGAGCGCTCGCCGACGAACGCGTCGTCGCGACGGTGCGCTGGTCGCGCGGAGTGGAGAGCGACGCCGCTTGCGGACAGTTGCGCCTACGGCACGCGCGAACCCGGTAAGATGGTGAGATGGAACGCGCCGCTCTCGTGCCGCTCGCCTTCGTGATCCTCGGGATCTGTGCCGAGGCTCAGCGTCCGTCGACGCGCCAGAAGGAGAAACCGCCCGAGACGCCGGGCGAACCCTTCCCCGGCGACCAACCCACCGAGAAGGGTTTCGCCCCCGACCCAGTGCAACTCGGCGATCCGATCCAGCCGACCGAGATCCAAGTCCGGCAAGGCGGCGCGATCACGCCCGATCCGCGCGCGAAACTGCGGACGGTCGTGCGGATCCTCGTGAACTACGAGCGCGGGCACCGCGATCGCGTCGCACGGCTCGAGCGCCTGCGCGGACTGTTCGAGGCGTCGGGCGCGAGCGACAAGGTCCGTGAAGTCCAACGCTTGCGCGAACTCGAGATGGCCCGATTCACGGGGGCGCAACGCGGCTACGAGCGCGACCTCGGACCCGCGATCTACGCGCAAGTGCGCGCTCTGCTCGATGCGAACGGCGGCGCGCCGCCGACCGGTGCGGCCGCGAACGTCCCGCCGGCTGGCAAGCTTCCGCCGGCTGGCAACGTCCCGCCGGCTGGCAACGTCCCGCCGGCTGGCAATGTCCCGCCGGCCTTGAAGGGCTCGACCGAGAAGCCCGCCCCGAAGACGCCGCGATGAAGGCGACGATCTTTCGAGGGACACTGGGCCTGCTCGCCTTGCTCGCGGCGTGCGCTCCTTCGGCTCCGCCCGCGGCGGAGGGTGTTGGCCCCTCCTCGTCGGCGCGCGCGATAACCCCGGAATCCCCGCCCAAGGTCGAACTCGCGGCACCTGACCGTCCGCAACCGGTCGTCGTCGCGCCGACACCGGAGCCCGTGCCCGAACCAGCCGTATCGAAGGCCGCCGTGATCGGCCCGGACATCCAGGACCTCGGTCCTTTCGATGTGGTGCGGTGGGACGAAGCGCGCCAGCGCGCCGAGCAACGCATCACTACGGAGAACGCCGACGCGGAGCTCGCGAAGGTTCGCGGCGAGATCGAAGGGCGACCGTAGTCGCCGAATCGTGCTGCACGTCGCCTGAGGCTCAGAGCGTGTGAGGAAATCACACGCGCTCGCGGCGCGCAGCGTCGCCACTAGAGTCTGAGAGCCCGTACGATCGATTTCTTCACGGGCTGTCAGACCGCGACGCGACGTGCCGGCAAGCACGACGCGATGCGTTCGAGCGCCAAGTCGACTTCGCGCGCCGACACGTTCAGCGGCATGCGGAAGCGAATGGCCTTCTCGCCCGAGGCCAGCGCGAGGAAGCGTTTCTCGCGCAGATCCTTGAGCATCGCGTTGCGCGCGTCGGGGCTCGTGAGGGTGAACGCGACGAGCGAACCCAAACCGCGCACGTTCGTGAAGCCGCCGCGGTCCTTGGCCAAGTTGCGCAGTCCGGCGATGAAGCGATCGCCTTGCTGCGCAACGCTCTCGACCAGCTTCTCCTCGACGATGATCTCGATGAAGCGCTGGCTGCGCACCATGTCGACGAGGCTTCCGCCCCACGTCGAGTTGATGCGGCTCGGCAGGTGGAAAACGTTGTCCTGGACCTCGTCGACGCGGGGACCGGCGTAGATCCCGCACACCTGCGTCTTCTTGCCGAACGCGACGACGTCGGGGCGCACGCCGTGGTGCTGCCACATCCAGGGCTTCCCGGATCCGAAAAAGCCTGTTTGGACCTCGTCCAAGACGAGAAGCGCTTCGTTCTCGTCCGCGTAGCGGCGGAGCTGCGCCAGGAATTCAGGACGGAAGTGGTTGTCGCCACCCTCGCCCTGCATCGGCTCGATGAGGATCGCGGCGATCCGATTCGGGTACTGACGGAAGGCGGCCTCGATCTCCTGGCACGAGCGACGTTCCTCGGCCTCGATGTCGTTCGCGATCCGACCGTCGAGATCGAACTCGATCGCCGGGTTGTGCACCCGCGGCCAGCAGAACTTCGGGAACAGCGCGACCTTCTTCGGATCCGTGTTCGTCAGGCTCATCGTGTAGCCCGATCGTCCGTGGAACGCGGCCTTGAAGTGCAGCACGGCGAGGCTCGCACCGTCGTCCGTCAAGTTCGCGAGCCCGATCTTCCGCGCCTTCCAATCGAACGCGACCTTGATCGCGTTCTCGACGGCCAACGCGCCGCCCGCGACCCAGAAGTGGTACGGGAAACCGGCGGGCGTCACGTTCTTCGCGAAGGTCTCGACGAACTCCGCCATGTAGCTCGTGTAGAGATCCGAGTTCGAAGGATTGTTCAGCGCTGCGCGCGTCAGTCGCGCGAGGAAGCCTGAGTCTTCCAGCTTCGGGTGGCGATAGCCGAGCGGCCAACTCGCGAAGCACGTGAAGAAGTCGAGGTACTCGGTACCGTCCTTCTGATCGTGGAGGAACGAGCCGTGGCTCTTCTCGAGGTCGAGGACGAAAGGGAACCCGTCGGCCAACTGGTGGCGCTTCAGGGTCTCGTGAACAAGGCGTGCGTCGATCATGGGCACTGCGCTCCGGGAGGCATGGGAACGACCTTCATCGGCCGTTCCGCACCTCTCGATTGTGCCCGTCCGATGGGAGGTGGACCACCCCATGCGCGGCGTGGTCGCAGCGGACATGGAGCGCGCGCCAGAATCCGCGTTCTAGGGGTCCTAAACGGAGGCAACGCGGATATCGCCGTCCGACTACGCAGGAATTTCTCGGTCGAATCGCGCGGCCATGACCTGCGCGCTGCGCAAATCCCCCGCCCGAAGCAAGAGAAGGAGTCCGAGTGCACGGTGGCTGCGCGCGATCCGCATGGTGGGCTCGACGTTCGTGAAGACGAGCGGGAAGAGCGATCGACGATCCGCGCGACCGGCGAGCAGTGCAGTTGCGCCTTCGTCGAGACCGAGACCGAGCGCGCTCTCCAGGGCCGACGCTTGTGTGGCTACCGCGAGCCCCAGCGGTCGCGACGCGTCGACCCAAGTCTCCAAGATCTCCAACACGACTTCGCTGACACGGGAAAACGCGCGCTCGTGCACGATCAAGCGACCGATCTGGCCCGAGCGTGAACCCGACAGTGCACGCGCACGGCCGATCGATGCGTCGAGGATGCGCAGGACTTCGCGCTCGATGTCGTGCAGCGAATCGAGCACCGCCGTCGAACGCCGAGATCGCGCGACGACGACCTGTGCCACGCAGAGAGGATCCGCGTCGATGCGATCCTCGCCCGCGACGACCGTCGTCGCGAGCGCAGCCCGCGCGGCGGCACGCACGAGCGTGCGGCCGTCGTCGTGAAGGACTTGGAACACGCCCCGCGGTAGATCCTCGAACGCGGCGCGAAACACGTCACCAAGACCCGCGATTCGACCGTCGGGTGCGAAGACCACGGGACGACCCGCGGACAATGCGAACAGCACGGCGCGCGTCGGCGCGTGCCAACCACTGGCCCACGATGGGGCGAGCACGCACGGTCCTTCGCGCGCGCCGAGCGGACCGCGCGCCAGCATCGGCGAGGCCGAGAGTCCTTCCTGTGCCGCCGCATCGAGGCCGGCGAGGTGCACGTCGAGCTCGCCTTCTTCGAAACCGATTGCGCGCGACACGGTGAAGTCGGGATCGGGCGCGTCGAGCAGTGCATCGGCCGCGCGTGCGAGGAGGTCGCGGCGCGCACCCGTGCCGAAGTGTCGCCAAGCGGGCTCCACGCGCCGCGCCGCATCGAGAGCGCGCTCGAGATCGCCCTCGGTCGAGCGCGGCCAGCGACCGAGTCGCTCGCGCCCGTCGGCCGAGGTGAGCTCGAACCACGCTCCGCGCTGCGCTTCCTCCGCGCGGCCATCGACCCAGTTCGTGCCTCGAATCGTCAACGGATCAGCGGGCGCGACGGCGGGCCGCGCGGCCGTACCATACCGGGTCGCGCGCGTCGCCGCGCGACCGTAGTGCCGCCCCTGCTCCCCTTCGACCGTCCGAAGCGCCTCGTGCAATCGGGCGACTTCCAGCGCGCATTCCGAGGCGGGTCGCGGGCACGCGGCTCGATCCTGGTGGTCGTCGCTCATCGAAATGATCTCGCCGGGACACGCCTCGGCCTATCGATCGGCAAATCGATTTGGAAATCGGCCGTGAAGCGCAATCGCGTGCGCCGGATCTTCCGGGAGTCGTTCCGCCTCGAGTATCCATCGCTCCCGGTCGGGTTCGACCTTGTCCTGATCGCGGCGTCGCCGAAGCTCGTGCCGGAACTCGAGGCCACACGACGCGAGCTCGTGTCGCTGGCGAAGAAGGCCGCGCGACGATTCGACGAGAAGATTGCGCTCGAGCGCGCGGCTATCGAGCGAGCAGATCTCGAGCGCGCAGTCCTCGACGAGGCGAGCGCGCCGAAAGGGCCGGAGTGACCCGACTGCGCCGCGTCGCGACCGCGCCGCTGCGTTTCTACCGGCGCTTCCTGTCGCCGCTGAAACCGCCGATGTGCCGATTCAGCCCGACGTGCAGTCAATACGCGATCGAAGCACTCGAAGAGCACGGCATCCTGAAGGGAGCGGGCCTCGCGACATGGCGAATCCTGCGTTGCCAACCCTTCGCGCGCGGAGGCTACGATCCCGTTCCAGAGCGACCGGCCCGCGAGGCTGCCGCCCACGACCGCGACCCCGATCCCCGATGACACGCATCCGCCTCCCCTCGATCCTCCTCGTCCTCCTCGTCCTCCCGTTCGTCGCGTGCGCGCAACCGGCGCCGCATTCGAGCGCCGCCGGCGCACGCGGCAGTTCGCCCGACTCGACCTCCGAGCACGCGGGTCCCTTCGCCGGCCTCACGGCGTGCGATGAGCTCATTCGCGAGGGCGAAACGCACTTCGCGCGATTGTGGCGCGTCACGCGCGGCGTCGAGAACGCGGCCGAGGCCTATTGGAGCTTCGCGGGCGACCGCCTCGTATTCCAAGCGACTCCGAACGGCACGAAGTGCGATTCGATCTTCGCGACGGACGTGCGCGGCCTCGAGCCGACTCGTCTCACGAACGGGCGCGGCGTGACGACGTGCGCGTACTTCCTGCCGGACGATTCACGGGTGCTCTACGCCTCGACTCACGCGTGGCAGATGGATTGCCCGACGCCTCCGGATCGTTCGGCGGGGTACGTGTGGCAAGTGCATCCGGAGTACGACATCTACGTGCAGGACCTCGCGACGGGCCGCGAGACGGCGCTCACCGGCGAGTACGGCTACGACGCCGAGGCCACGGTCTCGCCGCGCGGCGACCGCATGGTGTTCACGAGCACGCGTTCGGGTGATCTCGAGCTGTGGACGTCGAAGCTCGACGGCAGCGACTTGCGTCAAGTCACGCACGAGCCGGGCTACGACGGGGGTGCCTTCTTCAGCCACGACGGCGAGTGGCTCGTGTACCGCTCGACGATGTTCACGGCCGGGAAAGAGGCCGAGGAGCGCACCGACTACGAGCGCCTGCTAGCGAAGTGGCAAGTGCGGCCCACGCGCATGGAGATCATGGTCTCGCGCGTCGACGGATCGGAGCGCCGTCGCGTCACGAACTTGGGCAAGGCGAACTGGGCGCCATTCTTCTTCGTCGGCGACCGTCGCATCGTCTTCGCGACGAACCACCACGACGACAAGAAGGGCATGCCCAACTTCGACCTGTTCGCGATCGACGTCGACGGCGCGAACCTCGAGCGCATCACGTTCGAGAAGGACTTCGACGCGTTCCCGGTGTTCAGCCCGGACGGCAAGTGGCTCGCGTTCGCGAGCAACCGCGGTGCATCGAAGCCGGGGGAGACGAACTTGTTCGTGGCGGAGTGGCACTGACCCGCGCGTTCACGCGCGGGTCCACCAGAATTGGTTCTTCCAACCGCGCTACTGGGGTCCTCATATTTTGGGCTGCTCCCACCGCGCCCGCCCCTTTTCGAGGGCTAGGAACGAACCAAACGGGCTCGCACCACGAGGGCTCACACCACGAGACTCAGCAAGGCCCGCGGATCGACGCCCCCACGGCCATCCCATCCCCTCAGTGACCCGAACCCCGCCGTCGATCCCCGCGCAAGAATCCCTCGAGTACCGCATCCGTCCCCCACTCGCGGTCCATCCGCTCGTGGATCTCGAGCTTGCCGAGCCATTCGCCCATCGACGGGCCCTCGCCGCCATTGACGACGCCCGTGTAGACGCGCACTTGATCGACGAACCCCGACTTCAGGTAGTGCGTGAGCAATCGCGGCCCCGCTTCGACCATCACGCGACGCGCTCCCTGATCCCATAGCCACGACTGCACGTCGCGCAGGTTCACCCCGTCGTCCGTCGCGACGTGAAACGCGTGCACGTTCGCGCCCGCGGCCTCGAGCGCGCGATAGCGTTCGGGGGCTGCGCCACCCACGGAGAGGACATGCACCGGCCCACCGGCCTCGTTCGGGCCTGGATTGCGCAAGATCACGGCATCCGGTGGCGTGCGCAGCCGACTGTCGAGCACGACACGGCGCGGCGCCTTCGCCAGGTTGCCCGGCGGACGCACGGTGAAACGCGGATCATCCGCCAACACGGTGCCGATGCCAGTCACGATCGCGTCGACGCGGCTGCGCAGGATCTGAACTTCCTTCAACGACTCGGGTCCGCTGATCCATCGACCGCCGCCGACGCCTTGCGGCGGAACGAGCTGCCCCGTGCGCGTCTGCGCCCACTTCGCGATCGTCCACGGACGCGGGCGACGGATGCGTTCGTTGTCCGTCCACGCGAGGAAATGCGGCGCGACCTTCTTCAGCGGCGCGGCGCCTTCGAGCAGGACGACCTCGATCCCCGCGGCCTGCAGACGACGCAGTCCTTCGCCCTGATGACGCGCGTCCGGATCGAGTTCGCCGACGACGACGCACGCGATACCGCTCTCCAACACGCGGTCGATGCACGGAGGCGTCTTCCCCTGGCTCGTGCACGGCTCGAGCGTCAGCACGAGGACGTCCCAGCGCTCGCGCGGGATGCCGGTGCGCAGGGCTTCCTCGAACACGTTGACTTCGGCGTGCGCTTCGCCCCATACCTCGTGGAAGCCGCGCGCGATGATCTCGCCGTCGGACAAGATCGCGGCGCCCACGCAGGGATTCGGCGCGACATCGAAGCGGAAGCGCGTGGCCGCGCGCCCGAGATCGAGGAGCAGTGCGCTGAGCTTCGACTCGCTCAAGCTGTGTGCGATGCCGCGCGTCATCCGGTTGTCCTCCCTGCCGCTCCGCGGAACGGCCCCGATCCTGCCGATCGGCGCAATCGCCCGCGCTCCTTAGAGAATAGCTCACGGCTCGTGCCTCGCAGCCCGACTGTCGCCTCGAAAACCGATCGGATGCTCTTCCTTTCGTCGCGCTGAGCCGTCACGATCCGGCGTTCGCAAGGCCTCCGCGACCCACACCGAACACCGCTTCCGCACATGAACAAGGCTCCCATCCGTGTCGCCGTGACCGGCGCCGCCGGTCAGATCGGGTACGCACTCCTGCCCCGCATCGCCTCGGGCGAGATGCTCGGCAAGGACCAACCGGTCATCCTCCACCTAGTCGAAATTCCCGACGAGAAGGCCATGAAGGCCCTCGAGGGCGTAGCGATGGAGCTCGACGACTGCGCGTTCCCGCTCCTCGCCGGGATGGTGCTCACGAGCGATCTCCACAAGGGTTTCGACGGTGTGAACTGGGCGCTGCTCGTCGGCGCGCGACCGCGCGGTCCGGGCATGGAGCGCAACGACCTGATCAAGGTGAACGGCCCGATCTTCGTCGGTCAGGGCAAAGCCATCAACGCGCACGCGGCCAAGGACGTGCGCGTCGCGGTCGTCGGCAATCCGTGCAACACGAACGCACTGATCGCGATGCACGCTGCGAAGGACGTCCCGCGCGAACGCTTCACCGCGATGACGCGCCTCGACGAGAACCGCGCCGCGGCGCAGCTCGCGAAGAAGGCGGGCGTCGCCGTCACCGAGGTCACGAACGGCACGATCTGGGGCAATCACAGCGCCACGCAAGTGCCCGACTACGTGAACACGAAGATCGGTGGGAAGAGCGCGGGAGAAGTCGTCACCGATCAAGCTTGGCTGCAGGGCGACTTCTTCAAGACGGTTCAACAGCGCGGCGCGGCGATCATCGCGGCGCGCGGGCTGTCCTCGGCCGCGTCGGCGGCCGGTGCCTTGATCGACCACGTGCGCGACCTCTACGTCGCGACGCCGAAGGACGCGTGGCATTCGGTGTGCGTGAAGAGCGACGGCAGCTACGGCGTGCAGGAAGGGCTGATCAGCTCGTTCCCGGTGACGAGCGACGGTCGCGGTAACTGGAACATCGTCCAGGGCCTGCCGCTCACGCCCTTCATGAAGGAGAAGATCGCGGCGACCGTGAAGGAGCTCCAGACGGAGCGCGAGGTCGTGGCGGAACTCTTGCGCTGATCGAGTGCCTGTTCAGAAATCGATGCTACGCCTGTCCGCAGCGAGTTGCGCCGCTTCGCAGGCTCTCTCGAGCCTGCGATCGTTTCACAGGCGCTGAGCCGCCCGCTTGTTGCCCTGGCGGGCTGCCCGCGCGGCCAGCGTCGGATACCCTTGGATGATCATGTCCACCCCTCTCGTCCGCTGGGCCATGGTCGGATTCTTCCTGATCGGTTGCTCGAACGACACGGGCACGGCCACGGGCGCGACCGCGTCGACGGCGCGGTGGTACGTCGACCTCGACGCACCGGTCGGCGGTGATGGCACCTCGTGGTCGCGAGCGTCGC
This sequence comes from uncultured Planctomycetaceae bacterium, assembly GCA_964552875.1. Taxonomy (GTDB): domain Bacteria; phylum Planctomycetota; class UBA1135; order UBA1135; genus JAEUHZ01. The sequence goes on along the minus strand of CAZKIY010000040.1, from coordinate 3,308 downwards.
GTGATCTCGCGACGGTGCTCGCGAAAGTGAGCCCGTCGGACGAAGTCTGGGTCGCATCGGGTACGCATCGCCCTGGACCCGCCGGCGCGACGCGCGATGCAGCTTTCGTCCTCGTCGAGAGCCTACGTTTGTACGGAGGCTTCGCGGGCGGCGAGAGCACGCTCGCCGCGCGTGATCCGGCTACGCACCCGACGATCCTCGACGGGGACCTGGCGGGCGACGACGCGCCGAACTTCGAGAATCGCGCGGACAACGCCTACCACGTCGTCGTGGCGACCGACGCGCACGACGCGCTGATCGACGGCTTCACGATCCGCGGCGGGCAGGCCGACGGACCCGGCCTCGGGCCGACACCCGAGAGTCGCGATCAAGGTTCGGGCATCAACATCTATCACGGGCCGATCACGGTCCGTGATTGCACCTTGACCGACAACTGGGCTTCGAACCACGGCACGGTGAACGATCACAGCACCGGATCGATTTTCGAGTCGTGCGCCTTCGTCGCGAACACCTCAGCGCGGTTCGGTGCGGGTTTGTACCTGCACCACGAAGCCGCCACGCTCGCGTTCGACTGTTCGTTCCAGGACAACGAAGCGGGCACGGACGGAGCCGGTTGTTACGTCCGCGCGCATCAAGGCGCGCGCATCGAGCTCTGCCACTTCGAGGGCAACCGGGCCGAACGCGGCGGCGGAATCTATGCCGCGCCGGAGAGCGCGCCGGTCGTCTTCGAGTGCACGTTCGTCGCGAACATGGGTCGCACCGGTGGCGGAGGCAGCTACAACGACGAGTCGTTCTCCGAGTTCGGATCTTGCGAGTTCGTCGGCAACTCGGCCGGGATCGAGATCGAAGGCGGATCCGGAGGCGGCGGCGGCAGCGGCGGCGGAGGCATCTGGACGAATGGCGGAGCCATGTGCGCGATGAACTGCGTCTTCCGTCGCAACAGCGCCTCGTTCGGCGGCGGTTTCTACGCCATCCACGACGCCGAGGCCTTGGTCACCGGGTGCTACTTCGAGAACAACGTCGCCGAGGAAGCCGGCGGCATGTACACGCTGAACAGCCCGGTCGTGTTGCTCGACTCGACGTTCGTGCGCAACGTGGCCGAGAACGGGGCCTTCTCGGTCGGCGGCGGGATGAGCAACTATTTCAGCGACGGATACATCGAGGGGTGCTCGTTCCACGGCAATCGTGCCGAACTCGGCGGCGGCGGCCTCTACGCCGAGGGTGAAGACCCGATCGTGCGCAGGTGCCGGTTCGTCGGTAACACGGCGGACGGGCTCGAAGCCTTCGGGGGTGCGTTCTTCTCGGGATACTTCACGCGCGGTCTCGTCGAGGACTGTTCGTTCGTGGGGAACGACGCGAAGCTCGGCGGTGGGACGTTCGACATCGCGTTCAGCGAAACGCGCTACGCGAATTGCACCTACTCCCGAAACACGGCCGCTTCCGGCTCGAACGGCTATGTGGGCAACTTGTCCACGCCGCGCCATGCGAATTGCATCCTCGAAGGCGGCACGTTGCAGCGCTTCGGCGGCCTCGATGCCGATTTCGAGTACGGACTCAGCGAAAAGCTCGCGTTCGGAGCCAGCAACGTAGCCGGTGTGCCGACCTTCGTGCGGCCGCCGAGCTCCGGTCCGGACGAGATCTGGGGCACGGATGACGACGACGGAGGCGACTTGCGGCTCTCCGCGGGATCTTTGGGCATCGACGCCGGATCGAACGCAGCACACACGCGCGGACTGGTACTCGACCTCGGACTCGACCCACGATTCATCGACGATCCGGCTGTGTCGGATGTCGGAGTCGGAGAGGGCCCGGTCGTCGACATGGGTGCGTTCGAGCGGCAACCCTAGTCCACGGAGCGTTCATGATGTCGCCTCCCTTGCGCAGCCTGGAGCCCGCAAGCGTGAGCGCCTTGCTCGCGATCATCGTTCTCGTCGCCGGCTGCGCGTCGAATAGCGCGATCGCACCGAGTCCTCCCGGAACTCTCCTGCTGGTCGCCGAGGACGCGACGTCGACGCTGGCCGAGATCGAGCCCAACAGTGGACACGTGCGGCACCGCTACACGGTCGCGGGTCCGGTCGTCTCGATCGCGCTCGCGCGCAACGGCCAGTACGCCGCGACGATCGACGCCACCGGTGAAGTCGTCGTGTGCGACCTCCCGCGACAAGGTATCGATGCCCGCTACCGGATCGAAGGGGCGGGCACGGTGACGGCCCTCGCCTTCGCGGATCGACGCAGCACGTTGGTCGCCTCGTTCGACGACGCGGGTGACGTGCGGGTCTTCGGGCGCGAATCGGGACGTCTCGAGCGCGCGATCTCGACGGGATCGAGCCGAGTCATCGCGCTGTGTCCGGGTTTCGCAGTCGGTGAGATCATCGCGGCCTGCGAGGGTCCGGCACGGCTGGTGCGACTCGACACAGAATCAGGCCGGACGCTCGAGAGTGTCGCGCTCGACGGAACGCCGAGGTCTCTCGCGCGCGGATCGGACTTCCAAACGACCCTCGTCGCTCTCGACGTGGGCGGACACCTCGAGTTGTGGAGCAGCGGACGCAGGATCGCCGCTGCCTTCGAGGGTCCGATCGAGCTGTCCCCGACGCGCGTAGAGCACACGATCGTGGCGAGCGAGCCCGCCAGTGGATCCTTGTTCATTCTCGATGCTGCCGGCAGCCGGCGCGTGCGCGTCGCGAGTCCCGATCCGAGCGTCACGACTCCGTGGCGCACGGCTCTGGATCCGAGTGGGCGCTACGCGTTCGTGGCGATCCCGTCTTCGGAACGCGTCGTGGTCGTCGATGTCGCTTCGGGCTCGGTGCGCGGCGAGTACACCGGTTTGTCGCGACCGAGCGCAATCGCTTGGACGTTCCAGCGCGCACCTCCCGGGTTCGATCTCCACCTCGGACGCGATTGAATCGACGCGGGTGAACTTGCAGGCGAGCGTCGTCAGCCCACGAGTGACCCGGTCAGCGCGAACGCACTCGCGCTCTCGATTCGCACATCGGAGATGCGACCGATCAGCTCGGATCCGCCCTTCAGCGCGACCGTGAGTCCGTGCTCGGTGCGACCCAGCACGGTGTCAGCGACGCGGTCCGACACGACGTCGACGAGCACGCGCCGAGTCGCCCCGACTTGAGCCGAATGACGTCGTAAGCCTGCGCGTTCCGCGGCGCGGAGCATCCGTTGGTTGCGCTCCTTCTTGACGTCCTCGGGGATGTCGTCCGCCAGACGATCCGCTGCACTCGTCCCCGGCCGCGGGCTGTATTTGAAGACGTAGTTCACGGCCTGCGACTGCTCGTCGAGGAACGCTTCGCTCGCGT
>CAZKIY010000039.1:2974-20125 GCA_964552875.1 uncultured Planctomycetaceae bacterium | reverse complement strand
GCCTCTCGCGTCACGCGCCTACGGGTCATGATGCGAGAGGCGCCGTCGTTCAGGGGACCTCGACCACGGTCTCCTCGCCGGGACGGATCGTGATCGAAATTTCGACCTTCGGCATCAGCGGCTCGTGACTCCAGCTCGACGCGCCCGTCGGCACCATTCGGTTCACCTCGACGTGCAGCGTCCACTCGCCCGCACCGACGCGGCCGGCGTCGATCCGCGCACTCTCCCAAGCGTGCTGGGTCCGGTAGATCTGCGGCACGCCGCGGTACCACTTGTTCCTGTCCATCAGGGAGGGCTGGGCTCCAGGCTTCATCACCTCGACGGCGACGAAGCCCTGCTCCGGAAGCGCGAGCGAAGCCGGCAGTCGCACCTCGAGCGTTCCCGTACGACCTTCGATCCGCAGCTCACGTTGCTCTCCTGGCGCGGGCACAATTGGCGGCGAACTCGCGAGTAGCATTCCCGCCGGCAATAGCGCCTGGAACTCGTACTGGACGCCGGGGCGGACGAGCCCGGACCAGGCTCCGTCGGTTCCAGTCCGGTTGTTCGACGAGCAGCGGCGGCTGCCGTCCTCGCTCAGCGCGCACGACCACACGACCGAGCCCGCGACGGGCTCTCCGTCGGCCAGGACGCGAATCGTGACCCGCGCCGGCGACAGCGCCTCGACGTCGATTCGCACGTCGCGCGTCTCGCCCTCGGCCAGCTCGAACCGCATCGAGCGTCCGGTGCCCGTCACCCGCGTTGGCTCCCTCTCGAGGCCGGGCACGCCTTGCTGAAACCAGTGGAGCTCGACCGGACCGCTGGGCAGGCCCGCGATCTCGAAGCGGCCGTCAGCGCGGTCGATGACGTTTGCCGGCCGACCGGGCACGCCGACCTGCCATCCGATCGGTAAGTGCGCCCCCGCGTCGACGACACCGCGGATCGACGCGCCCGCGCGAAAGCCGACGTCGCCGACGTCGAGGTCGCCGTCCGACGGCACGTGGAGACGATCGATCCGGGCGCCGACGATCCCGCCGAACGCGGCGCGAAGGTCGAACCTCCCCGCGGGCAGGTCGCCGAATGCGAAGGTTCCCTCCTCGTTCGTGACGACATTCCGCGCGCGACCGGCAAACGCCGACACGTCCCGCGCGTGCGTGCGACCGAGCTCGATCGAGCCGGGCACGAGCGGCTTCGGACCCAGCGGAACGTAGGCGCGCTCGACGCCGACCAGGACGCCGGTCAACGGGAGGCCGTCGCGAACGACACGACCGCGCAGCACGCGCCCACGCTCGAGCCGGATCGTCTGCATCGACGCGTCCCCTCCGTCGCGGAGGACCGCAGCGCGAAACGGGACGTGCCCGGGAGCGGCGACGAGCACCTCGTGCATCCCGGGGACTGCGCACTCGAAGACCTCGTTCGAGGACCTCACGACGATCCGCGGCCACGCCTCGTCGAACTCCTCCTCCTCGGGGCCGAGCGGGGACCTGCTCCACCCGATGTCCCGGACGCCGAGCCCGAACTCGAGTATTGGCTGATACGTCTCCGCGTCGACGATTCGGAACGTCGTCCGCGCGACGGCCGTCAGCGCGATGCGCGCGGATTCCTCCCCTGTCGCGAACCGGGCGCCGATCACGTCGGGTCCGCCCCAGCGCAGGAACCGAAGCGTGTCCTCGACGAGGAGGTCGTACTCGCCGCTCGCCGGGACGTGAACGCGAAAACGACCCTTCGCGTCAGATCGATCGCCCTCGCGCGCATCGATCGTCGCCGACACCGCCACGATCCAGACTCCCGCGCACGGCGCGCCGTCCTGGTCGACGACGATCCCCGCGATCGACGGAGCCCGTGCGAGCACGATGTCGCCGACGTCCGTGTCATGGCCGGCGCGCACGGACACCGTCGTCGAAGACTCGACGAGTCCCTCGCCGCCGATCTGCAGCTCGGTGGCGGCAGGATCGACGTGCGCGAGCACGAACCGGCCGTCCTCCCCGCTCGTTGTGGTCCGCGTCAGCGTCGTCGTGAGCGCGAAGCGCGTTGCGATCGCGGCGCCTTCGACCGACCGATCTTCGGCGAGCACGCGACCGACGATGCGACCCGCGGGACCGAGGACGAGCTCGCCGACGTCATTCGCCCCCAGCGCGAGGATGCGCGTCACGGCGGCATCGAAACGGACGCGGGCACGAGCGCGGTAGGGATCGGCCTCGACCTCGAGATCGGCGCGATCCGCGGTCAGCAGCGGTGCTTCGATCCGCAGCGCGCCGTCGTCACCGGAGACGCCCTCGAAGGTCGCGTTCGGATCGACGTTCGCGTTCCAGCGGCCGCGCGCGGCGAGAACGCCGCGCGCGCCGCGGATCGGGCGACCGCTCTCGTCGACGACGCGCGCGAGGACGACGACGGCGGCGGTCGAGGTCCGCGCGGCCGCGTGGGACTCTGCGGCGCTCGACGGCGGCTCCGAGCTCCGACGAGGAGTCGTCTGCTCTCGCGGGGCCGAGATCTCGGCGTCTGCGGCGAGATCTCGAGCGGGGCTCGCCGTCGCGCTCGCCGTGGACGAGGTCGGGTCCGCCGAACCAGAGGGACGCGTCGTTGCGAGCACGACCGCGAGCGCGACCGCCGCGGCGACCGCGATCTTCTTCACCGTCCACATCGAAAGACCTCCGATCACCAGGCCCGCGCCGGCCGCGGCACACGTCGTCGCGAGCGGCGCTTCGAGGCGCAGATCGCGCACGAGCGCGAGCTGGAACGCGCCGAACGCGACGCCGTGCGCGCGTTTCAGCCGCTCGCGCAGGATTGCAATCCCGCGCTTGACGTGCGTGCGTTGCGTCTCGACGGGCACGCCGCGGCGGCGCGCCGCTACGCTCGGAGCGCGCTCTTCGAGGAATTGCGCGACGAGTGCGGATCGGTACGGTTCCTCGAGCGCGAGCACCGCGCGCACGAGTTCCGAGCGCGTCTCCTCGCGCTCGAGGATCTCCTCGGACGACGCGACCGACTCCTCGCGAGCGTGCGCGCGCTCACGAACCGCGCGGCGCGACTCGGCATGCCAGTCGTGGGCAGCCCGACGCTGCGCGATGCGCGCCAGCCAGCCGCGCGGCGACGTCATCGCGCGCGGCGCGTTCTTCAGCGCGGCGAGCCACGTCTCCTGCTCGAGGTCGTCGGCGCGCGTCCCGTCGAACACGAGTCGACCCGCGAGCGCGCGGACGTGCGCAGCGTGCTCCAGGACGAACTGCGGGTCGACGTGCGTGCTCTCCATGCTCGCGGGAGGAGTGTTCGCGCTCCGCGGATCCGGTTCGCCGGCTTCCGGCAGCCATCCCAAAGCCGCGCCGTGCGCGGACTTGCGACGAGGCGGTTTTCAGTGCGTCGGATCCCGATCCGGCGGCACTGCGGGTCCGGGGGACATCATGGACGCAGGTTCGCCACCCCGCTTGAAACCCCACTTCGAATCGCTGCTCGAGCACATCGACTGGGCGCGCCGCCTCGCCGGGCGGCTCGTCGCCGACGCAGCGCGCGCCGACGACGTCGTGCAGACGGCGCTCGCGGCGGCGGCGAAGAGTAAGGGCTACGGCCCTATTCGGCCCCAGCTCGCACTCGCTTCGCCGCGTCATCGATCTCGTTCATGCGGCGGTTGTTCGCGGCCTTCCAGCTACCGCCGGCGATGTGATGGAGAGGCAAGGCCTCGTAGATCCAATCCGCGGGCACCTTCGCGAGACCTTCGCGCTCGGCGCGTTCGCACAGCTCACGCAGCGCAGGGATGCCGAGCGAGGACGCGACGACGAAGCCGATGGCGCGCAATCGTGGAGAATCCTTGCCTAGATGTTCCCGTGCGGGATCGATCACTGCCGCGCAAGCCTCTCGGAACGACTCGAGGTCCACGGTGTCGGGGGTGCAGAATGAGAACGGCTGATAGTGCCAAGAGGCCTCGACGGGCAGGAGGACTCCGGCGATGTGCATGGCCAGCCCCTCCTCCACGCAACTCGGCAGGCGATTCCACGCCGAGTCGCGGAACCAATGTGCGAGTTCGTGCACCAGAGTGAGGCGTTCCTCCGAGCGCGAAGCGGGACCGATCAAGACCATGAGCGGCGTGGCAAGCCCGGACAGAATCCAGGGCAGCGGCTCTTTGGACACGACTACGAGCGGAGCCGGCTTCTGTATGCCCTTGAGCTCACGGATGCGAGGAACCTGCATCTCCATCTCCTGTGCGATGCGTACGGCATCCGACTCCGACCACGCACGAGTGTTGCTGTTCGGACCGCAACGTTCGAACGGTCCGAGTTCGATATCGATAGAGCGACACGCAGAAGCAAGGATCACTAGAGCGAGCCCGGTGAAGTAGTGCATGGCGTGGACCTGTTGCTGCACCGCGCTCGCGCGCGATGCAGCGGTGCTGGGTGCGGCTCAGAATGCGAGCGACTGGAACGACTGCGCGTACTCCGAGAACGCGGGCCGGGCGAGGGTGCGAATCCTCACTTGGCCGCCGTTCCAGTCTCCGAGGTTGGGATGGAAGGTCTGACCCGGGATCGTTGCATCGACGACGTGCCACCCGTTCGGCAGCGACGACGGCACGGCGTTTGTACCCGATGCCAAGTTTCCGAAACCCTGCACGCCGTTCCAGTCGAAGCTCATGTCGAGGATCGGTGAACGAGCCGCTACGCGAAGCTGAGCGTCAGTCGTGCCGCCCGTGATTTCGGCCATGAACAGGACGTCGACCGTCGCCGGGACCGCGATACCGGCGCCAGCCGAGAGAATGGGCTGGAGCAGTTGAATCGGGTCCTGGGTCGGCAGGCAGAAAACGCGAGCATGGCAGAGGACGCCGCGTTGAAGCGTGCCGCTCGGCGAGGCGACTGTGAGCGGCATGCTGAAGACCTCACGCCACTTCGGCAGCGCGTGAGCGCGATGCGAGATCGAGGGGAGCGTGCTCGGCCAGGTCAGCGCCGGCGGCTCGGGACAATCCACGATCTCGAACTCCTGGCGAACAGCGCCAGCCGGGACCTGCGAGTAGCCCGGAACCGAGATCACGTTTGACCCCAGCGTATTCCCTGTCGAGTCCGAGTAGGTGACCCGCAAGCACTTCCCCGGAGCCAGCGAGCCCGTGGCAGTCGTCACGGAATTGCCCGCGGAGTCGATGGTCACGCCGACACTGACGTCACCCCACTTCGCCTCGACCCCGACCTTCGTGGGCGTCGAGCACGCCCAGATCACGCACAGCGCGGCGACCAGTGCGCCGAGCACCCGAACCGTCGATCGCCAAACTTGCAGCTTCATCGTGGTCCTACCTCGCGGGAACCTGAGGCCGTGGGAATCGCCCGAGGACACGCCCTCGGACACCGCCTCCACGACGAACAGACCGCGCGCCGGTCGCGGGTGATTCGCGAAAAAAAATGCACACGTGCTCGCCCGCGCCGCTCGGGGCGTACCCGCCCCGAACTCCACATTGACGGCATTACGACGCTAGAAGCCACGCGCGGCCGAGCCTGCTCGATCCCGCAACGATCTTGGGCGCTACGCCCCTTTCCTGCGCGCCCGCCGGTCGTGCACGAAAATCTCCGCGAGCAGCCACATCGCACCGCCGGCTGCGGTGATGAAGCACAGGATCGCGAGCCCCGGGTAACCCCAGAGCTCGAAACGTGTCTGCACGCGCATCAGCAGCGCGGCTCCCACGATGAGCGCCGCGAGCACGATCCCTGCGGTGATGCGATTCGCGATCTTCTGCATCGCTTCGATCACCAACGAAGTGTCGGGGACCTTGACCTTGACCTCCAAGCCGCCGTTCGCGGCCGCGTCCATGATGCGATTCACGCGCATCGGCAGGCCGCCCACGAAGTTCTTCATCTCGAGGAGCGAACCGAACACGCTGCCTTGATTCATGTCCTGGCGCGCGCGGCGTGCCATCAACTCGCCGACGTTGCGACGGATCTCGGCGTTCGGATCGAACGTGGGATCGAGGATGCGACCGACTTCGTCGAGCTGCAGTAGCGTCTTGCCGAGGAGGACCAGTTCGCTGGGCACGTACAGGCCCGTTTCGCGCGCGTCGCGCACGAGCTCGAGCAGCGATTGCCCCACGTTCATGCGCTGCAGACCCTCGTCGCGGTGCAAGGCGACGAGCTTCGTGATCCGACGACGGAACTCGGCCGGATCGAAGCCTTCCACCTTCTCGCTGATGTCGAGCGCGACTTCGGCCGCGTCCTCGCCCTTCCCTTCACTCATGGCGATCAACAACTTGATGAGCTTGTCCTGCATCCCCGGCGAGGTGCGGCCCACCATCCCGAGGTCGAGCAACGCGATCTTGTTGTCGTGCGTGATGAAGACGTTGCCCGGATGTGGGTCGGCGTGGAAAATCCCGTCGGTCAGGATCTGCTTCAGGTAAGCCTGGAAGATCTGCCGCGTGAGAACGCTCCCGTCCGTTTCGAGCCGGTCGAGCGGGCCGAACTTGGAGATCTTGCGGCCGTCGATGAACTCCATCGTGAGCACGGATTTCGTGCTGTAGTCGGAGATGGGCTGCGGCACGACGATCAAGTCGAACTCGCGCAGGTTCTCCGCGACGGTGATCAGGTTCTGCGCCTCGCGCTCGTAGTCGAGCTCGTGCGCGATCGTGGTGCGGAACTCCTCGAGGGTGCTCGAGAAGCGCATGCGACGGCCGGCGTCGGTGTGACGGTCCAACAGGCGCGCGATCTGCCCGAGGACTTCGAAGTCCTCGGCGATCTGCGGCCGGATGTCGGGACGTTGGACCTTGACGACGACGGCTCGCCCGTCTCGCAACGCAGCCGAGTGGACTTGACCCAAGGATGCGGCCGCGATGGGTTCTCGATCGAAGCGTGAGAAGGCCTTCGAAATACGCGCACCGATCTCGCTCTCGACGATCCGCTCCACCTCCTCGTAGGCAAAGGGCTTCACGTCGTCCTGGAGCCGAGCCAGGGCTTTGCGGTACGCCAAGGGCATCAGATCGGGCCGACCGGCGAGCACCTGACCGATCTTGACGTAGGTCGGGCCCATGCCCTCGAGATCCTTCGCCAAGCGCTCGGGCGCGCCGTCGGGATCGCTGGGGACAGTTTCTTCGGTCTCGAAGGTGTTGTCCGCCTGCATCTGCTTGGCGAGGTCGGAACGACCGTATCGCCAGAGCAGTGAGGCGATGTCCTTGTAGCGCTTGAGATGGCTCGCGGAGAGATTCATCGTCGACGGTCGATTCCAGGTTCGAGGAGTGCCCGTCAGGGATGGCCTGTCGGGTGCAAACTGCGAGCAGGCCGAAGCGCTCTGTTCCCCTGGAGCAGGGAGCGGAGAGAGTGGAGCGAGCTCGCGCACCGCGAACTCGATCCAAGACGGCCTGAACCGCCAGAAGTCAGTTGTCGATCGCGGTTCGATCGACGACGCGCCTCCGCAGGTGGTTAGCAAACCTGGGGCCGACGGAATTACACGACGGTTTCGGTGTCCTGTTGCGCCGGACAAGTCTCAGGGCGGGATCTGGCCGCGTCTTGCAAATCGAGTTGTAAGGACGGCGACCCATGCGGTGAGCGATCGATGCTCGGTCCGGAGCGGATCTCGAGTCCGTGGGCGGCTGTCCCCGTCCCCCCAGCCGGTGACCGTGGCGACGATAAGCAAACCGGTTTCAGCTCTCCCCTTGCGGCCCGGACGCGACCGATCATGATATGCGGAAACCATGATAGGTCTCACCGGAACCTCGCGTCTCCTGAAAGCCCTCGCCGACGAAACCCGCCTGCGCATCCTCCATCTGCTGGCGCAGGAGGAGCTCTCGGGCTCGGACCTCATGGAGGTCCTGAACGTCGGCCAATCGCGCGTGTCGACCCACCTCGCGCTGCTCGAGGAAGTCGGCCTCGTCGTCAACCGCCGCGATGGGCGCCGCTCGCTCCACTCCATCGCGCCCGGTCCGGCGGCGGGGTTGTGGAACGACGTGCTGCTCGAGAACAAGACGAGCCCCGAGTTCGAGGCGGACCTCGCCGGGCTCGAGACGCTGCGTGATCGGCGGCGCGAGGACTCGCGTCAGTACTTCGATCGCGTCGCCGCGACGTTCGAGGACCAGGTCCTGCCGGGTCGCACGTGGGAAGGCTTGGCGCGCGCGATCATCCAGCTCGCGCCGCGCGGTCGGTACGTCGATCTCGGCATCGGCGATGGGCTCCTGACGTTGATGCTCGCGGACGTCGCGAGCGAGGTGACGGCCGTCGACGTATCGCCGGAGATGCTCGCGCGATTGCGTTCGCGAGCGGCGCAGAAGGGCGTCGCGAACCTCAAGACGGTCGAGGGTGACATCCAGGATCTGCCGCTGCCAGACGCGAGCTTCGACGTCGCGGTACTGTCGCAGGCACTGCATCACGCGGCCGAACCCGCCCAGGCGTTGAGGGAAGCGCGCCGCGTGCTCGTCCCCGGTGGACGACTGCTCGTCATCGACTTGCTCGCGCATGCGGAAGCGTGGGTCAAGGAACAGCTGCAACACCGCCACCTCGGCTTCACGGAGCAAGCGCTCGCGGCGTTGCTCGCCGACGCGGGGTTCGAGCGGTTGGCCATCCAGCGTGCGGCGCGCGACCCGCAGCCTCCGCACTTCATGACGCTCGTGGCGACGGGCGTGAAGAGCACGCGCAGCGCATCATGACGACCCCTCTTCGCCGCGCGCTCGCAGAGCGCGTCCTGGTCCTCGACGGTGCGATGGGCACGCAGATCCATGCGGCTCATCTCGATCTCGAGAAGGACTACCACGGCCACGAAAACTGCGTCGATTTCGTCAATTTGACGCGGCCCGAGGTCATCCAGAAGATCCACGAGAGCTACCTCGAAGCCGGCTGCGACATCGTCGAGACGAACACGTTCGGCGCGATGCCGCACGTCTTGGCGGAGTTCGGCATCGCGGACAGGGCGCGCGACATCAATCGCGCCGCCGCGCAGGTAGCGAAGGCGGCGTGCGCCAACTACTCGACGCCGGACAAGCCGCGGTTCGCGCTGGGATCCATGGGGCCGGGGACGAAGCTCGCGACGCTCGGGCACGCGCCGTACGCCGCCCTCAAGGAAAGCTATCTCGAGCAAGCTCGCGGATTGATCGAAGGCTGCATCGACGGCTTCCTCATCGAAACGTGCCAAGATCCGCTGCAGATCAAGGCCGCGCTGAATGGGGTGATCCAAGCGCGCGCCGAAGCGAAGGGCGATCACGCGATCTTCGTCAGCGTCACGATGGAAGTAACGGGCACGATGCTCGTCGGCACGGAGATGGGCGCTGCGATCACCCTGCTCGATCCGTATCCGATCGACGTCCTCGGCATCAATTGCGCGACCGGTCCGCGCGAGATGGGTGAGCACGTGCGCTTGCTCGGTCAGACGTGCCGCAAGCGTCCGATGGTCTACCCGAACGCCGGGTTGCCGCTGCTCGTCGACGGCAAGCCCTTCTACCCGCTGACGCCCGAGGAACTCGCCGATTGGCTGGAGCGCTTCGTCGTGGAGGACGGGCTGAACGTCGTCGGAGGTTGCTGCGGAACGACGCCGGCACACATGGCGGCAGTCGCGCGACGAATCGGGAAACGCGCGCCGGCGCGGCGCACACCGGCGCACCAAGCGCAGGTTTCCAGCATCTATTCCGCGGTTCCGTTGGTGCAGGACAACTCGATCCTCTTCGTCGGCGAGCGCTCGAACGCGAACGGCAGCAAGGCGTTCCGCGAGGCGCTCATCAAGGAGGACATCGAGACGATGGTCGGCATGGGTCGCGAGCAAGTGCGCGACGGGTCGCACGTCCTCGACGTGTGCACGGCGTACGTCGGGCGCAACGAAGTCGCGGACATGACGTCTGTCGTGACGCGCTATCGCTCCGACGTGCCCGTGCCGCTGATGATCGACTCGACGGAGCAACCCGTCCTGAAGATCGCGCTGGAGCTGTGCGGCGGTCGCTCGATCGTGAACTCGATCAACCTCGAGGACGGACTCGAGCGCATCGAGAAGGTCTTGCCGCTCGTCAAGGAGCACGGAGCCGCCGTCATCGCGCTGACGATCGACGAAGCCGGGATGGCGAAGACCGCGGCGGACAAGCTGCGCATCGCGAAACGCATCCACACGATCTGCGTCGAGGATTGGGGCCTGCGTCCGGAGGACATCCTGTTCGACGTCCTCACGTTCACGATCTGCACGGGCAACGAAGACGATCGCAAGCTCGGACTCGAGACACTGGAGGGCATCCGTCTCGTGAAGGAGGAACTGCCCGGAGTCGGACTCCTCCTCGGGCTCTCGAACATCAGCTTCGGTCTGAATCCGGCGGCGCGGCACGTCCTGAACTCTGTCTACCTGCACCATGCTCGCGAGGCCGGTTTGACGGCCGCAATCCTGCATTCCGCGCGAATCGAGCCGCTGCACCGGATCGACGAGCGAGCTCGACAGTTGGCCGAGGACCTGATCTTCGACCGTCGTCGCGAGGGCTATGATCCGCTGCAGGAGTTCCTGAAGTTCTTCGAGGGCGCGCAGGTCGCGAAGAAGGCCGCGCGCAAGATCCCCGAGGACGTCTACGAGCGCCTCGCGTGGCGCATCGTCGAGGGCGAGAAGCCCGGCCTCGAGGACGATTTGAAGATCGCGCTCCTCTCGAAGAGGCCGATCGAGATCATCAACACCGATCTCCTTGCGGGGATGAAGACCGTGGGCGAACTCTTCGGTCGCGGCGACATGCAGTTGCCGTTCGTGCTCCAGTCCGCGGAGACGATGAAGGCCGCCGTCGCGTTCCTCGAGCCATTGATGGAGCGCAAAGCCGGCGAATCGCGCGGGAAGATCGTGCTCGCGACGGTGCGCGGCGACGTGCACGACATCGGCAAGAACCTCGTCGACATCATCCTCACGAACAACGGCTACACGGTCTACAACCTCGGCATCAAGCAGCCGATCCAGCACATCCTCGACGTCACGCACGACGTGAAGCCGCACGCGATCGGCATGAGCGGATTGCTCGTCAAGAGCACCGTGATCATGAAGGAGAACCTCGAGGAGATGAATCGGCGCGGCATCTCGACGCCGGTGATCCTCGGTGGAGCGGCGTTGACGCGGTCGTACGTCGAGGCGGATTGCCGCGCGCTCTACAACGGTTCGCTCTACTACGCCGAGGACGCGTTCGAGGGCCTTTCCGTCATGGAGCGCGTCGTGCAAGGCGAAGCGAAGCCCCCCGTGCGCGCTGCGAAGAAAGTGGCCACTTTGGCCGAGGAAAAGGCCGAACGCGAGGAAGGCGCCGCGCGCGCCGTCGCCGCTTCACTCTCGGCCGCGAGCACGATCGCGGGTCGCGCCGGTCGTCCGGTTCCGCGCTCGAACAAGGCCTGGAGCAAGCTCTCCGACCTTCCGCGCGACATCGACTATCCCGAGCCGCCGTTCCTCGGCGCGCGCATCGTCGAAGCGAACCTGCAAGCGATCCTGCCCTATGTGAACGAGACGACGCTATTCCAGTTCCAGTGGGGCTATCGTCGCAAGGGCAAGGGTCTCGCCGAGCACAAGAAGCTCGTCCTGGAGCACGTGCGCCCGCTCTACTTCGAACTCGCGAAGCAGTGCCAGAAGGAGAAGATCCTTCAACCCAAGGCCGCGTACGGATATTGGCGGTGCATCCCCGAGGGCGAGACGCTCGTGTTGCTCGATCCCAAGGACGAAGGCCGGGAAGCCGCGCGCTTCACGTTCCCGCGCCAGGACGGCAAGCAGAACCGCTGCATCACCGACTTCTTCCACCTGCACGATGGCAGACCCGACGTGGTCGCCCTCGAAGTCGTGACGGTCGGCCAACGTGCCAGCGACGTCGCGCGCGAATGGTTCGCCGGCGATCGCTACCAGGATTACCTGCACTTGCACGGTCTCTCCGTCGAAGTCGCCGAGGGCCTCGCCGAATACGTGCACCGCATCATTCGCGGCGAACTCGCCATCGCCGGCGACGACGCACGCGAGATGAGCGTGCTCTTCAAGCAGGGCTACCGCGGATCGCGCTTCAGCTTCGGCTATCCGGCGTGCCCGAAGCTCGAGGACCAAGCGCAACTGCTCGCGTTGCTCGGCGCCGACAAGATCGGCATCACGTTGAGCGAGGAGTTCCAACTCGAACCGGAGCAGTCGACATCCGCGATCGTGTGCCACCACCCGAGCGCGAAGTACTTCACGCTCTGAGCCCCGAATTCAGCCGAGCGCCTTTTCGATCGCCGCGACGACTTCTGCGTCCTCGGGTTCCGTCGAGCTCGACCAGAATGCGATCGGCTTCCCGTCCTTGCCGACGAGGTACTTGCCGAAATTCCAGCCCGGCAACTTCCCGGTCGCGCCGCCGAGCCACGCATAGAGCGGCGACTGGTTCGCGCCGGCTTTCACGGACACTTTCGCGAAGAGCGGGAACGTGACGTGGTACTTCGTCGAGCAGAACTTCTCGATCTCCTTCGCGCTGCCCGGCTCCTGCCCGCCGAAGTCGTTGCACGGGAAACCGAGCACATCGAATCCGCGCGCGGCGTACTGCTCTTGGATCTTCTGCAGACCGTCGTACTGCTTCGTGAAACCGCACTCGCTGGCCGTGTTCACGATGAGGACGACCTTTCCGCGCCAGGCCGCGAGGTCGCGCGAATTCCCATCGATCCCCATGACGGTGAGCGAGTACATGGATTCGGCCTGGGCTCCGAGCGTTGTCGCGGTCGTCTTTTCGAACATGTGGCTACAGGACGGTGTGAGTGTGATGGCGATGCTCGCGATCACGAGAGTAGGGAAGGTGCGCATCCGGAGGATCTCCGCCCAGCCTACGATTCGGCACGGATGTCGGATTCGGGCCCATGGGCGCGTTCCATCCCGTTCGATGTGCGTAGGGCCCGCGCGCGGAGCAGGCGGAGTCGCTAGCCTCGCCACGAAGGCCCCCATGAAGATCCGAACTCTGGCGTTCCTCTCCCCTCTCCTCGCCCTCGCTTCGTGCTCGACTCCGGGCTCCGACCCCGGCACGGCGGGAAGCGGAACGGCGGCTCCCACGGCTCCCGCAGTGACTAAATCGGCGGTGCTGGCGCCCGCGAATCCGACCGCGTGGGCTTACTGGCCCGAGGAGTGGAATGGGCCGCTGCTCGTCCTGGAGGTCGTCCCGCACGGAGCGCAGGTGAAGAGCGGCGATGTGCTCGCGCGCATCGATCTGCGCGATCTCGAGGAGGCCGTGCGGACGGCCCAACTGGAAGTTCGCAGTGCACAAGTGCGTCACTCCGGGTTGGTCGAGCGGCAACGGATCGAGGACGATTCGAGTTCGTCCTCGCTCGCGCAGGCTCGCGCCGCGCTCGCGCGATCGGAACGTTCGCACGCCGCGTGGAAGGAGCGCGATCTCTCCTTCGAAGTCCGCAGCGACGAGATCTCGCAGCGACAGGAGCGGTCGTACGTCGAAGATCAAGTCGACGAGCTCGCGCAGCTCGAGGAGATGTACAAGCGCGACGAGCTCGTGAACGGCACGGAGGATCTCGTGCTGAAGCGTCAGAAGCGCGCCTTGGGCATCGCGCAGGATTCGACGGCGTTGTCGCGCGATCGCTCGAAGAAGCGGTTCGACCTCGATCTCACCCTCGAACGGGAACAGCGTGACGAGAGCTTGCGCGCGCAGACCGAGGCCGTCGCTCGGCAAGCGCGCGCCGGCGATATAGACCGCGCCGCGCGCATCGACGCCCTGCAGCGATCGGCGGAAGAACTCGCGGACAAAGAAGCTCGACTCGCGCGCCTGGGCCGCGATCGCGAGGCCCTCGCGGCGAAATCCCCGCGCGACGGAGTTTTCTTGCACGGTTCGACGCGCGATTGGCGACAGGGTCGTTCGCCGACGCGCATCGAGCGCGGTGCGACGCTCGCGCTCCATGCCGAGGTCGCGTCCGTCGCGGACGCGGGCACACGTGAGGCTCGACTCGAACTCGTCGGTAGCGATCTCGCGCTATGGAAGGACGGTGCGCGCGTGGTCGTGAAACCGGTCGGAGCGGCCGCGCTGACCGGAATCCTGCGCGTCGATCCGTGGCCGCGCGGCGACGGGAATTTCGATGCACGCGTCGAGCTCCAGACTGCGGCCGCGCTGCCAGCCGGCACGCGTGCCGAGGTGGAGATCGCGAAGTGAGCGCGCTCCGCACCTCTGTGCTCGGACTCCTTGCGAGCGCCGCGCCCGCGCTCGCGTACGCGACGACGTCACACACGGCCTTCGCGGCGAGTCCGAGTCGGACTCCCGAGACTCCCGCGGTCGCGCTCGAGCAGGTCGCGCTCGAGCAGGACGCGCTCGAGCAGGACGCGCCGACTCAAAGCGTCGCCGTCTCGGGCCACGAGCCGCCGGCTTCGAAGGTCGACCTGCGCACGGCGATCCGCACGGGCGTTCAGTGGCTGATCAAGAACCAGAATCCCGACGGATCGTTCGGAACGCACCTGACGAAGCGCCCGTACGAAGTGCTCGCGTCCGTGCCCGGTTCGCAAGACGCGTTCCTCGTCGCGACGACGGGACTGTGCGTGATGGCGCTGCAGGACGTGCGCGATCCGTCACCCGAAGCGCGACGTGCGCGTGAACGCGCGCTCGACTTCCTGCTCGCGAATGCCGCCGTGAAACGCCAGAGCGGGATGGAGCACTACAACGTCTGGGCGTTCGGGTACGCACTGCGCGCTCTCACGCAGGAATTGGCGAACGCACCCGACGGACCGCGCGCCGCACCGTTGCGCGAGATGTCGAAGAAACTCGTCGCGAAGCTCGTCGACTACCAAACGACCGACGGCGGATGGGGGTACTTGTCCCTCGACGAAGTGCCCACGTTCCACCCCTCCGACACGTCGATGAGCTTCACCACGGCCACGATCCTCATCGGGATCCAAGCTGCGGCCGCGACGGGGACCGACGTTCCCGCGGGTTTGAAAGTGAAGGCCGTGGACCACCTCAAGCGCTCGCGTCTACCCGACGGCGCGTTCCTCTACGGCGAGTACTTGAAGTACCGGCCGCGCATGGACATCAACGAGCGCAAGGGCTCGGCGTGCCGCACGCCGGCGTGTCTTTTCGCGCTCGAGGCCTGCGGCGAGGTCGTGCCGGAAACCGAGTACCGCGAGGCGCTGGAGGACTTGCTCGTGCGCCACGCCGCGCTCCAGCGCGCCGGGATCCGCGAGCCGATCCCGCACCGCTCGTTCTATTCGATCTCGGGCTACTTCTACCTCTACGGTCACGCGTACGCGGCCTACGTCCTGGCGAGGCTTCCGAAGGCCGACCAGGACCGACTCGGGCCGCTGCTCGAGAAAGCCGTCCTCCACTGTCGTGAGCCGGACGGTTCCTTCTGGGACTACCCGCTGTACGGCTACCACGACGCCTACGGCACGGCGTACGCGTTGATCGCGCTCGCGCGCATTCCGGGGGCGCGCGGGCCCTGATTTCGACGCGCCGGCGCGCATCGGGGCCGAGCGCGCTGCCGCGTCCCTGGTGCGCGACGCGGCGCTCCATTAGGTTGCGCATTCGTCCGTCCGATCCAGGATTCCGATGCGCTCCGACCGAATTGCCCCGTTGATCCTCCTCTTCGCCGCAGGCTGCGGCGGGGGCGAACCGCTTCTAGGTCCCGCGACCGAGTACGCCCGACGCGCCGCGTATCTCGCCGACTCGCCTCAGGACGAGACGTTTCGGCTCTTCGTGAGCCGCTACGACGGCACCGTGGCCGACGTCACGGGCGTGCTCGTCGCGGGAGGCGACGTCCAGGAGTACGCCTGGTCGCCGGACGAATCGCGCTTGGCGTTCTTGGCCGATGCGTTCCTCGACGACCTCACGCAACTGTTCGTCGTCGATGCGTCGACCGGCGCGAGGCGCGACCTCGTGCCGAACCTCTTGCCCTTCGGAGTCGTCGGCCTCTTCGAGTGGGCGCCGAACGGCTCGCGAATCGCGTACGTAGCCGAAACGACGATGCTTTCGGCCTTCGAGTTGAGCTCGGTTCGGCCCGACGGAAGCGGCACGGTCCGTCTCAGTCCCGCATTCGCCGCGGGCACATTCGTTTCGCGCATCCTCTTCTCGCCCGACTCGACCCGCGTCGCCTACGCCGCGAATCCGAACAATTCTGGCGTGCAAGATCTCTTCGTCGCTCCGGCGAACGGCTCCGCGCCCGCGGTGCAGGTCTCGGGTGCATTCGTACTCAGCGGATCGCTCGCGCCGGGGAGCTCGGCGTTCGCGTGGTCGCCGGACAGCACGCAGATCGCCTACCTCGCGGACCAGAACGTGGACGAGGTCTTCGAGCTCTTCGTCTCGAGCGCCGACGGCGCGACGAACGTTCGAGTTTCAGGTGTCGCGAACGGTGGCGTCGCCACGTTCGCCTGGGCCCCGAACGGTGCACGTCTCGCCTACCGCTCCGACGAGGAGACGGCCGGACGTCAGGAGCTCTACACGGTGCTGCCCGATGGAACGGATCGCCGGCGCGTGAGCGCTGACCTGCTTGCGACAGGCAACGTCGAGGATTGGGCTTGGTCGCCCACGAGCGACCGGCTCGCGTACCGCGCTGACGGTTTCCAAGATGGTCAGTTCTCTCTCCAAGCCGTCGCGCCCACGGGCGGCCCGGTCACTCAACTCTCGGGCAGTCTCTTCGACGTCGGCGTCAGCTCGTTCGCGTGGTCTCCGGACGGTTCGCGCATGGCTTACAAGGCGCGGCAGGACACGTTCTTCTTCATGGAGCTGTACACGGTCGCGGCGAACGGTGCGCAAAACGTGAAGGTTTCAGGCAACTTCACGGTCGCGGGCACGGTCGGCGAGTTCGCGTGGAGTCCGACGTCGGCCGCGCTGGCGTACCTCGCCGACCTCAGTGTGCAGAACGTGCTCGAGATCCACGTGACGGGCGCGCTGGGAGGGAGCTCGCAAGTGTCCGGACCGAGCCTCACCGGGATCAGCGTGCCGGGCTTCGAGTGGGCCGCCGACGGTTCCACGATCCTCTTTCTTGCCGAGCAGCAGACGCCCGGCATCTCGGAGCTTTGGCGCACGTTGGGCAATGGCACGCAGGCGAAACTCTCGTCCGGCCAAAGCGGCGGCGGGAACGTCGTGTCGTTCGAACAGCCCGGCATCGAGTGATCGCTGTGGATTCCGCGCGGTGTCGGACGCGCCGGTGCACGCCGCTCACCAGTTCCAGCTGACCGTGAACGCCGCCTGGTAGTAATCGAGCGGCACTTCGCGTTGCAGCTTGGCGGGCGTCGAGAACAACGCACGCAGATCCAGACCGACGGACCATCGCTCGGCGATCGTCCACTCGATCCCACCATGCCCGT
>CAZKIY010000039.1:0-2874 GCA_964552875.1 uncultured Planctomycetaceae bacterium | reverse complement strand
TCCAGACCGACGGACCATCGCTCGGCGATCGTCCACTCGATCCCACCATGCCCGTAAACGCCCGCGGCCCACCCCTTGTTCGAACTGGATCCGCCGATTCCTTCCGTCTCGTACTCGGCGCGCAGGACGGAGAGACCGACTCCGACGTAGGGATGCAGAGAGCCGGCCCACGGGTCGTACGTCCAGCGGCCGCCGCCCCAGAGCTCGTGGACGCACGCATCCACGTCGACCGAGTTCGCGCCGAAGTCCGAGCTGCCGTCGCCGAACGATCGGAAGTAACCCAACTCGAAGCTCGAGATGGAATCGACTTCGTGCACGTCGATCGCGAGGCCGAGGAGCGTCTGTTCGTCAGCCGGCTCGAAGTCGTCGTCGAGCAGGCGTAGGCCGAAGTACAGGCTCGTGCGGACCTCGCCGAGGCCGTGGAATTGCGGCGCGGGCGCAGGTGCGAGTCCGGGCTGCGCGAGAAATGTCGCGAGAGGTGCGACGAGGCTGTCGAGCAACATGCGCTGGAGAGTACGGTGACAGGGGCGTTTCGCAACCGAACGCCGGAGCGACCTCATGGGAATCCCTGCTCTCGCGGCACTGGCGCTCGGGCCGGGGCTCGTGTTGATCCACTTCCTCTGGTCGCGGGACCGCTACCGGGAACCGGCGCGGAACGTGGCCTTTTACCTGGGGCTCGGCGTCGCCACGGTGCTCCCGGCGGCACTGCTCGAGAGCGCTCTGCACGAGCCGATCCTGCTCGGCCTCGAACCGGGGATGGAGGCCGTCCCGACTGCCATTTGGGCGTTCCTCGGCGTCGCCCTCGTCGAAGAGGGCCTCAAGTACGGCGCGCTGCGATGGCGGGCGCGGCGGGATCGTCACCTCGACGAGCCGTTCGACTGGATCGTCTACGCGGTCGCCGTGTCGCTCGGTTTCGCGGCGCTCGAGAACGTCTTCTACGTCTTCGAAGGCGGAGCGGGCGTCGCGTTGGCGCGCGCGGTGACGGCGGTCCCGTCGCACGCACTCGACGGGACGATGATGGGTTGGCGCATGGCGCGCGCGCACGGAGCGACGGGCGGAGCCGCGACGCGGCAGCGCATCCTCGCCCTGGTGGAACCGGTCGCCTGGCACGGGGCGTACGACTACCTGCTGATGATCAGCGCGGAGGCCGAAGCAACGACGTCGAAAGGGCTCATGTTCGTGTGGGTCGTCGTGGTCCTCGCGCAGTGGACCGTGTGCGTGTCGAGGGTTCGCCGCATGTGCCGCGAGCAACACGTGCCGTCGCCGCCGGTGCTCTTTCCCGTCGAGTTGGCGGCGAAGATGTGGCGTCGCTGAACGTCAGGCGGGCGGTCCGCCCGACCGACGATCAGCGATCTCGCCGCGCAGCGGACAGCCGGTTAGAACAGGCCGACATGAGTAAGTCCCGCCGTGAGTTCCTGGGGATGACGGCCGGTTTCGGCGCGCTGGCTGCGATCTCGTGTTCGACGAACGCGGCCGAAGATACGGCGGCGCCGAAGCCGCTCCCCTTTCGCATTTCGCTCGCGGAATGGTCGTATCACCAAGCACTCCAGTCGAAGCAGCTCGACCACATGGACTTCGCCAAGGTCGCGAAGCAAGTCCACCACCTCGACGCGGTCGAGTACGTCAATTCGTTCTTCAAGGACAAGGCACGCGACGGGGCGTACCTGAAAGAGCTGAGGAGCCGCGCCGACAGCTTCGGCGTGCGCATCCTGCTCATCATGATCGATGCCGAGGGCGAACTCGGGGACGCGGACGCTGCTGGTCGTGCGCGCGCGATCGAGAATCACGTGCAGTGGCTCGAGGCCGCGAAACACCTCGGTTGTCACTCGATTCGCGTGAACGCCGGCGGATCCGGGCCACGCGAGGAGCACGCGGCGCGCGCCGCCGATTCGCTGGCGCAGCTCGGCTCGTTGGCCGAGCCCATGGACTTGAACGTGATCGTCGAGAACCACGGCGGTCCATCCTCGGACGGCTCGTGGCTCGCGGACGTCATGCGCCGCGCCAAGCATCCTCGCGTCGGGACGCTGCCCGACTTCGGCAACTTCCGCGTCTCGGCGAGCGAGGAGTACGACCGCTACAAGGGCGTCCTGGAACTCATGCCGTTCGCGAAGGCGGTCAGCGCGAAGAGCCACGACTTCGACGCCGAGGGCAACGAAACGGCGACCGACTACCTGAGGATGATGCGTATCGTGAAGCGTGCCGGTTACAGCGGCTACGTCGGCATCGAGTACGAGGGTTCGCGTCTGTCGGAGAAGGACGGAATCGAAGCCACGAAGCGCCTGCTCGAGCGCGTGCGGAGCCAGCTCGCGTGATTCTCGCTGTCCCGTTCGCTCTCGTCGCCGTCCAGCATCCGTCCCAATCCGAGACACCGACCTATCAGCCCAGAATCGAGGCCGCGAGCGACGAACCCGCCAACATCGCGAAAACGTTCGAAAAACCGGCCGATTTCTCGGTCGAGTGCTTCGCGTCCGAGCCGATGCTCGCGCAACCGGTCTCCTTCTGGCCCGCGCGCGACGGCGCCTTCTATGTCGCCGAGACGTTCCGCCACCACGCCGGCGTCACGGACATTCGCGACCACATGGATTGGCTCGACGACGACTTGCGCGCGCGCACCGTCGAGGATCGCGTGGCGATGTACGAGAAGCACCTCGGCGACCAGTTCGGCACGTACGAGACCGAGCACGAGCGCGTGCGGATCCTGCGCGACACGGACGGCGACGGCAAAGCCGACTGGAGTCGCGTCTACGCCGACGGTTTTTCCGATGCGGCCGCCGGCATCGGCGCCGGCCTGCTCGAACGCGACGGGGTCGTGTGGTTCACGTGCATCCCCGACTTGTGGCGGCTCGAGGACCGCGACCAAGACGGCGTCGCGGA
>CAZKIY010000038.1:14497-20489 GCA_964552875.1 uncultured Planctomycetaceae bacterium | reverse complement strand
GCTGGAGCTCACTGATCTCACATGTCCCGTGTCTCAGAATCGTTGACAAGCACCGCTCCGCCCTCGGCACTCCGTACTCAGCACTCCGCACTCCGCACTCAGCACTCCGCACTCAGCACTCAGCACTCCGCACTCCGCACTCAGCACTCAGCACTCGGCCCTCGGCACTCGGCACTCGGCACTCGGCCCTCGGCACTCGGCCCTCGGCACTCGGCACTCGGCCCTCGGCCCTCGGCACTCGGCACTCGGCCCTCAACCTCGGCCGTCGCACCGTCAGACCGACGGAATCATGTCGACACCCGTTCGTCTCGAGCGAGCGACCGAGGACTCCACAACCGAGGCCGCTAGGTCCGGTGCGCACGCACAGTTCAGGCGCGCCGATGATTCCGCGCACATCCGCTCCACGCGCAGCCTCGCGGCCGAACGCGGGCCGGAAGGATGTGCGGAACACCCGGAGCCCTGCTCACGGAGACCTCGAGCCGCCCACTTGAGCTTCGATACACTCCCCCAGACTTCGCCGCCGCTTCGAACGCTCGCGGGCGTAGGCGGCCCGATGCCGGTCCCTCCTCCGTCCAGCCCGGTTCTCGACTCGAGCGTCGGTTCGCAGTGCAGCCCACTACGCCGGACGGACTTCGGAGATCGCAGACGCTGCAAGCGACGTGAGATCGACCGAGGGTGGACACTTTCCGCGGCGCCGAACTTCGGTGGCGAGTACCCCGCGCTGCTGCTGACGGCCCACACGACTTCTCGAAGCCTCAAAAAAGTGCGCGGCACCGAGTCCCGACGCCCCCCCGGGCGGTGGAACTCAGCACCGCGCACGGTACTGGTACTTCGAGAACGTCAGAGGATCAGGATGAGGATCAACACCGCGAGCACGGTGATGCCCACGATCAGCCACTCATGGTCTGTCATTTCGCCGGCGCGAAGCTCTGCGAGACCCGTCGCACTCTGATCGGCTCGACGCAGCTCGTCGCGCGTTTCACCGCCGAGCGTGTGATTCACCGGCGCGCCCGCGCGGAGCGTGCTCAGCGACGGTGCCTCGATGCTGCGCAACGCCGTCAGCGTCGCGTCGGGATTGGACACCGAGTAGCTCACACCTACTACAGGTGCGACAACGAGGAGCAATGGCGTGAACGTCGTCTTGAACATCATGATGGATCTTCTTTCTGTGGAACGGGATGAGATTCGGAGTAAGGCACGGCGAGCAAAGTAAACCGCTCGCAGTTCGCCCAGGACTTCTCGAACACTTCGTAGGGCACCAGCACGCGACCACGCACCGGATCGAGGAGGCAGACGTTTCGCTCGGGCTCGTCGTAGCCCATGACCAACACGTAGTGGCGGGTGTCCTTTTCGGGCATGAGCATCACGAGCGGCGGCCGTCGCTCATCCACGTGACGGAAAAGTCCCGTTGCGCCGTGGTCGAGCGTGCCGTGGAACATGAACGTCTCGAACCCCAGACGGTCGAGGCTCTCGCGGAGCTCGCCACCGGAGAGTCCTTCTTCGGCCTGCGCGACCTGCGCGAGGCGGGCGCGCTCGGCTGGCGAGATGTCGACGTTCCAGTACGAGCAGAGGACTTGGACCGAGACCAACCCGCAGGCGTACATCTCGTCCTGTTCGAGGAAGGGCAGGTCGAGGACCCGGGCTTCGCTCGAGAGCGCGGCTCGCGATGTCGTCGAGGCACAACTAGCGAGGAGAGAGAGTGCGAGCGCGGCGAGATGAGGGAGGGGCGGCATTCTGAGCGGGAAGCAATGCACGTGCCAAGACGGATTCGAGCCGGCATCCTCAGCGCCTGTTCCGCTGACGAGCGGGGCTGCGGGCCGCGAAGCGCTCGTTTAGGGTCATTTGTGCAATCGGCAGTCCGACCGAAGTTCCTGCCGCACCCGCGAGCGCGCCTAGTCGTCAGGGGATCTCGATCGTCGCCGAGCCCGACACGAGGTCGACGGACTTCGACTCGGAATCGACCGCACGGCCGTCCACACGCGGCGCGGACGACCACCAGAAACGCAGTCCGTCGCGCGGCGCGGTGAAGCGCAGCAGGTTCCGCTGACCGGCGCGGCCGGGACCGAAGGTCTGGAGCCGTTGGGGAATGCCGCGCCACGACCACCCCACGGTCACGTTCGCATCGCGATCGACTGCGGGCTCCGCCGTGAGCTCGACCGTGTACTCGCGCTCCTCGACGCGCTCGTACCGGCCGTCGGTGCCGCGCACGAAGGCTCGGCCCCAATCGCCGTCGATGTCGATCACGAGCGCCGGTACGGATTCGGCGATCGGAAGCTTGACGCGTGCCTCGCGAGCGTTGGTGGCCGCGATCTCGGGTTTGGCCGAACCGGGGTAGTTCCGCGCGAGCCACTCGTCATCGAAGACGAGCGAAAGCGAATCATCGGGCTCCCAACGACCGCAGCGAACGTCCCATCCCGCGTCGCCCGGACCGGTGCGCAGCGCCTTCCACGCGAGGTCCTCGCCACCGAATCCGTGACCCTTCGCGAGCACGATCGGCGCGTACGACGGGACGAGCGCGAGCGTTCCGCAGTCGACGCGCGTCGCTTCACCGAGCGGCCAGCGTGTCACGTGCCGGTCGAATCCCGTCGCTTCGATGCTGAGCGCAAGAACGGCGGGCGGATCGGCGCTGAACTCCGCCCAGAGGGGAATGCGCTGCGGCCCGCGGACCTCGAAGGCGCCGTCGGATCCGATCTCGACGTCGCGTAGCCCGCTGCTGAACGCCTCGAGTTGCTCTAGGGGACCCGGCGACGCGCTCGGACGGCCGAACGACATGCGCATCCGAGTCGGGAGCGCCGAGCCGGATGGGACGGCGATGCGACCGCCGATCGTGAAGCCCGCGTGCAATGTGATGCTCCGCGGCGTGCCGTCGTGAACGAAGAAGAGCCGGCCGTACGCGCGTGATTCCGCGTCGAGGACTGTGACCGCGGCGCGCTCACCGAGCGGCACGCGATCGACCCGGCAGATCGATTCGGTCGCCGCGACGCGCACTTCGCGCTGGAAGCGCAGCCCGGGTTGCAGCACGACGCGTCCGAAGGCTTGCGGCAGCACGACGAGCGACTCACGGCTCGTGTCCACGGCGTGCAGCGAGCAGGCGAGTTCGCCATGCGCCGCGCCGTCCGGGCGCAAGATGTTCAGTTCGAGCGGCGCGGTGGGGATCTCCGCCGTGCACGGAACCGTTCAACTTCCGCGTGCTCCGGGTGTGGCCTGGAACTCCACCTGGATCAGGCGGTAGTTGTGGTCGTCGATGTGGACTTCGAGCTTCTGTCCGTGTCCGAACGATTCACCGAGTCCGTCGCCCGAGACCGCGATCGCCCAGCGGTCTTTGCTCGTGAATCCGTGCACCTGCACGCGGGCGAAACTTTCCCGCAGCGCGGCCGCATAGCTCGTGTCGAGATGCGCGAGCCACGGGAAGGGCTCGATTGCGACGACGCAGTCCCGCAGGTTCGAGCCCTCGAGCACGAGCAGTGCGTCGGCTTCGAGCACGACCTCGTCCTCGAGGCGCCGCGCCACGGCCACGACGTGCCCGGGCCCGCGGATTCCGCACGGCAGGCGCGTCGTGTCGAGTTCGCAAGCGCCCTCGACGAGTTCGGCGCGTCGCCAGCGACCGGGCTCGTCCTCGACTTCGACGAACTCCAGCGCGAGCCCTTCGGCGGAGCGCACGCGCAGCCGCGCCGGTCTCGCCGCGATCTCCGGCACGACGGACGTGGCGGGCGCGGGGATCGACGTACGCGCCGCGTCGTCCGCGCCGAGGGGCTCGCGAGTGTGCTGTCCGAAGTGCTGGTCGTGTTCGCGCGCGACTGCGCTGTCTCGATCGATTCGGATCGAGGGCCAGGACGCATCAGGAGGATCACGACGACGACGGCCGTGGTGACGACGATTCCGAGCGCGAGGATCCGCTTGCGGTTCATGCGAGCTTCGTCGCGAGCGCGTCGCCGCCTCGATCGGCCCGCGCGCGGCGCGTCATCAGCGACACGACGATCAGCGTCGCGAACCCGAGTGGAATGGTCACGAGCGCCGGCTGGCTGAACGGCACGATCGTCCGCGCAGCCGCCTCTGCGGCGGTGAAACCGTAGACCTTCTCGAGCGCGTCGGGCGACAGCAGAACCCAACCCAGCGAAGTCGTGAGTCCGACCAGGATCGCGGCGACGATCCCTTGGCGGGTCGTCCCGCGCCAGAAGAGCAGCATGACGAGCGCGGGCAGGTTCGCGCTGGCCGCGATGTTGAAGGCCCAACCGACGAGGAAGCTCACGTTGAGCTCGGCGAAGAGTACTCCGAGCGCCATTGCGCCTGCGCCGAGTCCGACCGTCGCGAACTTCGCAACCCTCACCTTCGCCGCATCGTCCTTCACGATGCCGAGGACGTGGCCGAGCAGGTCGTGCGCGACAGCGCCCGCGCCGGCGAGCACGAGGCCGCTCACCGTGCCCAGCACCGTGGTGAACGCGATCGCGGAAATGACGGCGAAAAGCGGCTCGGAGAAGCTGCGCGCGAGCAACGGCGCCGACATGTTCGAGTCCGTCGGGTCGAGTGCGCCGCTCGTCATCGCGCCCAGGCCGAGGTACAGCGTGAGCACGTAGAAGCAGGCGATCGCCACGATGCCGACGACCGTGCTCTTCCTCGCCGCGGCGGCATCCTTGACCGTGTAGTAGCGGATCAGGATGTGCGGCAAGCTCGCCGTGCCGCAGAACAGCGCGAGCATCAGCGACAAGATGTCGAGCTTCTTCGAAGTGTCTTCGCCGCGCAGTCCGCGGAACGTCGGGCTCGCGCCGGGCAGCAGCAAATCCTCGCCGCGACGAACGACGGGTTCGTAGATCGTGACGGGCTCGGGAACTTCGGGCGGACGCCGATCCACGCGCCTCCACGCGACGAGCTCGCTGTCCGTGATCGTCGCGACGTACTCGATGGGCCCGAGAGGTCCTGTCTCCCGCAGACCACCGGGGAGGGACGCGACGGTGCCGAAGCGCACGCCCTCGGCGCGCGCGGAGTCGAGCGCACTCCTCGCGATCGGGCGCGGCGCGGGTCCGCTGTCGACGACGAGTCCGCGCTGGAGAATGAGGCCGACGAGCACCGTGCAGAACACGACGAGCAGCGCGCCTTTGATGAATTGCACCCATGTCGTCGACACCATGCCCGCGGTGACGACGATCGTCGTCACGACGACGCCGACGAGCAGCACGCCGACCCAGTGGGGGAGTCCGAGCAACGGCTGGACGAGCACCCCCGCGCCGACCATCTGCGGGATCAAGTAGAAGACGCTGATGACGAGCGTCGAGATCGCGGCCGCGACTTGGATGCCCTTGCTCTGGAAGCGCGCGTTCAACGCGTCGGCGAACGTGTACTTCCCGAGTCGCCGGATCGGTTCGGCGATGACGAACAGCGCGACGATCCAACCCGCGAGGTATCCGATCGAGTACAGGAACCCGTCGTACCCGTGGAAGGCGATCATCCCGCAGATGCCGAGGAAACTCGCCGCGCTGAGGTAGTCGCCCGCGAACGCGATCCCGTTCACGAACCATCCGACTTGTCCATGCGCGACGAAGTAGCCGCTGGCCGACTTCGCTTTGCGTCCGAGCCAGAACGAGAGACCGAGGACGCCGAGCACGAGCAGGGCGAAGACGATGAGCGCGATCCCGCTCGTCGCGTGCGTCATCCTCGGACCTTTCGCCGATGCAGGATCGTGGAGATCGCCGCCAGCACGACGGCCGCGACGATCAGGCCCAGGCCATACGCGACGGCCAGGTTGACTCCTCCGAGGACGCGCATCGCGAGCACATCCGGGGCGAACGCGACGAGCACCATGAAAACCGCGTAGAAGACGCAGTATACGGCGAAGAGCGCGAGGTCGGCTTTGTGCGTGCCGCTCGGTCGGGCGTCCTCGTTCTCGCCATGATCACCGTCCACGCGACGGACTATGGCAGACGGTCGCGCGGATCCTCAATGCCCGTGGGCCCGATCCAGGTCTGGGGAAGCGCGGGAACGACAGCGGATCCGCCGA
>CAZKIY010000038.1:3181-14397 GCA_964552875.1 uncultured Planctomycetaceae bacterium | reverse complement strand
GAGTCAGCGACGACCCAGGGTCACGCGGATCGCGTGCGTCGAGCCGTCCGCGGCGAGCGGAATCGCGGCATCGAGCGGCAAGCTCGTCCCGTCGAGCTCGATGCGCACGACACCGGCCTCGACCTGATCGGGATTCACGACCGTGATGACGTGGGTGGTGGACTCGCGGCGAAGCGTGACTTCGAACTTGGGCCATCCGCGCGGAATGCGCGGATCCACGTGCAAGCCATCGGCACGCACATGGATCCCCAAGATCCACTCGGTAGCGGCGCGGTACATCCAACCGCAGGAACCCGTGTACCACGTCCACCCGCCACGGCCGACGTGCGGTGGCGCCGAGTAGACGTCGCCGGCCATCACGTACGGTTCGACCTTGTAGCGATGCATGTTCGCGCGCGTGTTCGAACGCAGAATCGGATTCAAGAGCGCGAAGAGATCCGCTGCCCGTCCGCCTTGACCGAGCTCCGCGAACGCGATCACGGCCCACGCTGCTGCATGCGTGTACTGGCCGCCGTTCTCGCGCACGCCGGGCAGATAGCCTTGGATGTACCCCGGATCGGCAGCGGTGCGATCGAACGGCGGGGTGAGCAGGAGCACGATCCCGTCGTCGTGACGCACGAGGTGACGGTCGACGGATGCCATCGCCAGCACGGCGCGCTCGGGCTGTGCAGCACCCGAGATCACGGCCCACGACTGCGCGATCGAATCGATGCGGCATTCCGCATTCGCTGCGGATCCCATGGGCGTCCCGTCGTCGAAGTACGCGCGGCGGTACCACTCGCCGTCCCATCCATCGCGTTCGAGAGCGACGAGGATCGCCGATCGCACGGTGAGCCAGCGAGCGGCTCGCTCGACGTCGCCACGCGATTGCGCGACGCTCGCGAAGTCGCCCAGCACGGCATGCAAGAACCACCCGAGCCAGATGCTCTCGCCGCGTCCTTCCAGTCCGACGCGATTCATTCCGTCGTTCCAGTCGCCGCCGCCGATCAACGGAAGCCCGTGAGGCCCGAGCGCCAGGCTCGCGTCGAGGGCGCGCGCGCAGTGCTCGTACACGCTCGCGGTCTCGACGGAAGGCTTCGGGGTGTAGTAGGAATCGTGCTTGTCCGGGGGGATCGCCGGACCCTCCAGGAACTGCGTGTGCTCGTCGAGCACGGCGAGTTTTCCGGTCACGGCGATATAGTGCGAAACGACGTACGGCAGCCACAGACGATCGTCCGTGATGCGCGTGCGCACTCCGCGGCCAGTGGGTTCGTGCCACCAATGCTGGACGTCGCCCTCGCGGAACTGACGCGAGGCGCAGAGCAAGATCTGAGCGTGCGCGAGATCCGGGCGTACCGAGCACAGCGCTAGGATGTCCTGCAATTGGTCGCGGAATCCGAAAGCTCCGCCGGCTTGATAGAACGCGGCACGAGCCCACAGGCGGCATGCGACCGTCTGGTAGAGCAGCCAGCGATTGACGAGCAAATCGAATGCGCGCTCGGGCGTGGAGACGACCATTCCGCCGAGCATCGCGTCCCAGTCGTCACGGACGGCGCGCAGGCTGACGTCGGGATCCAGCGCGCTCTGCCGCGCGATCAGCGCGCGTGCAGCCGCGGCGTTCTCCGACTGACCGAGCAAGAACGTGACGCGGACGCTCGATCCTGGGGCGAGCTCGATGCGCGTTTGCAGCACGGCGCACGGATCGAATCCTGCTCCGGTCCTGCCCGAGAGCAACTTTCCGGGCGTCAGTGCCCGCGGCCATTCGAGCGTGCCGTTGCGTCCGAGGAACTCTGCTCGATCCGCGGTCCACGAGCTGGGCCTCTGCGTGCAGGCTGCGAACGCGACTCGTCCCGCCCATTCCTCGTTCCAAGGATTGGTGGCGAAAATGGCGCCTGAATCGGCGTCGAGCGTCGTCAGCACGTGCGGCAAGTTGTTCGCGCGACCGACACCTAGCAACCATTCCGTGTAGGCGGTGATC
Organism: uncultured Planctomycetaceae bacterium; assembly: GCA_964552875.1. Classification (GTDB taxonomy): domain Bacteria; phylum Planctomycetota; class UBA1135; order UBA1135; genus JAEUHZ01. Next base: position 12,440 of record CAZKIY010000038.1, on the reverse strand, counting down.
GAGAGAACTCGGCGCCCCTTCGACGTATTCGTCAGAGTCAGGCACGAAATCTTGACGGGATCGACGAGCGGCACGAACTGAACGAGATCGAGTGCGATCTCGTGACTCGCGTGCTGGAATCGGCTGTAGCCTTGACCGTGCGTCGCGACATACGGCGTCGCTTCGCGGATCGGGAGCGCGGTCGGTGTCCACACCTCGCCCGTGACCTCGTCGCGCACGAAGAACGCTTCACTGGGCGTGTCGCTCACCGGGTCGTTCGACCACGGCGTGAGCTGGTTCTCGCGACTGTTCTCGGACCAGGTGTATCCCGAGCCCGATTCCGAGACTTGGAACCCGAAGCCGGGTTGTGCGATGACGTTGATCCACGGTGCCGGCGTCGATTGGCCCTCGCGCAGGACGACGACGTACTCGCGGCCTCCGTCCACGAAGCCACCCAAGCCGTTGAAGTACTCGAGATGCGGGACGCCGACCGATGCGTCGTCGGTCGAGAGGCGTGGTGCGGGCGGCAATGCCGGCGCGGCGACGGGTAATGCTCGCAGGAAACGCACGACCTGCTCCGAGAGCGTTCCGTGCCGCGGAAGCAGCACGATGCGCGCGACGGACTGCAGCACGCCGAGGTCGACTGCCGAGAGGCCCTCGCCGCGCAGCAAGAACACGCCGCCGGGGACGGTTGCGTTCGGCTTGGCCGGGCTCGCGCTCGCGCGCACGAGCGACTCCAGCTTCGCCTGCAGCTCCGCCACGTAGCCGTACGCCTCTTCGTTGACGATCACGACGTCGACGAGGAGTCCCTTCATGCGCCAGTATTCGTGAGCACGCAAGACTTGACGAACGAGTTCGATGTCCTCGGTGTGATCGACGCGTGCCAGCACGATGGGGAAGTCGCCCGAGATGCGGTGAGACCACAACGTGGAACGTCCACCGCGGTTCTCGCGGAGCACTTCCTGCGGAGCACGCAGGCTCGAGTCCGAGTAGAGGATTCGCGTCGCGAGGCGCTGGAAGAGATGCGCTTCCTCCGCATCGATCCCTAGGTGACGCAACTGCACTTGAGCCTGCCCCCAGGCCAAGTTCGCCGTACGTTCGAAGATCGTCGCGCGGCGGTAGCGGTCGGCCATCTCGAGCGCGCGTTCGCGCGTGGGTGCCACGAGCGTCGAAAAGGTCGCGCGAACCGTGCCCCCCGGTGGAACTCGGATACTGCGTCGCAAACTGAAGATCGGATCGAGCACGGACCCCGTCGTTCCCGTCAGCGGTCGTCCGTCGTGAACGGCGCGTGCAGTGCGCGGACTACGACCGCGGCCGAGGAAGCGCGCGCGGTCGGTCTCGTACTGGAGGTCGCTACTCGGTGCTTCGTCGAGTCCCATCACGTGCGCGGCCCATACCCTGGGCTCTTCCGCTGAACGCGGGCGACGGCTCGCGAGTAGTGCGTCGACGCCCGGCACGAATTCGGTCTCGACGAACAGCTTGGAAAAGGCCGGGTGCGCGTCGTCGGATGCCGGCGGCGCGAGCACGATCTCGGTGTAGGACGTCAGCTCGATCTCGCGCGTTTCCGAGCCCGTGTTGTGCAACGTGATCGATCGGACCTCGGCGTCGTCCTCGGTCGACACGACGACCTCGAGGACCGTCTTGATGCCGTGATCGCTGCGGTGGATCTCGACGCGGTCTTCGTAGTACGCGACCTCGTAAGCATCGGGCTCGACGCAACTCGGTTGGTATCCGGCCGACCAGACGAGTCGTCGATCGACGTCCTCGATGAAGATGTAGCTGCCCCACGCGTCACGCGTCGGATCTTCGCGCCAGCGCGAGACCGCGAGCGAACTCCAGCGGCTGTATCCCGACCCCGCTGCCGTCAGCATGACCGAGTAGCGCCCGTTGGAGAGCAGGTGCGTACGCGGAGTCGGATCGTGCGGAGACGTGAACTGGCGCAGCGAGGGCAACACGAAATCGCGCACATGTAAGCCGGTGTCCAGCTCGTCGGCCTCCGATCGGGTGACGGCTTGGCCGTGTGGTGTCCGCTCCTGCAACAGGAGTTCGGCTGCCCGCACCCAAGGATCGTTCTGGAACCGCGTCTGCAAAACCCCGCCGGTGATCACGTTGGCGATCGCAACGATCGTCATGCCTTGGTGGTGCGCCATGTAGGTGCGCACGACGACACGTGTAGTCTTGGCCGGCAAGCGCGCGCCCGTGTAATCGACCGCGTCGTAGAAACCGAGCACCCCGCGAGCTCCGTGTTCGATCAGGTGTTCGAAGTTGCGAACCGCCGCGGTGGGCTCGATCATCGCTGCGAGCGCAGTCGCATAGGGCGCGACGACGACATCCTCGGCGAGACCGCGCTTCAAGCCGAGCCCAGCAACACCGAATGCACGGTATTGGTAGGTCTGATCGACATCGCGTGCAGCGAACGCCGACTCCGAGATGCCCCACGGGACGCCGCGCTCCGCCGCGTAGCGAATCTGCTCCAGGACGACGAGGCGACCCGTCTGCGCGAGCAGACTCGGAGAGGGTTCGCGGAGCACCAAGTTGGGCATCGAGTACTCGAACATCGATCCCGACCACGACACGAGTGCGCTGCCCTTCGCGAGAGGCACGAGCGGCCGTCCGAGGCGGAACCAGTGCTCGACGGGCACTTGACCGCGCCCGATCGACAGCAGGCTCGCGATGCGCGCTTCGGACGCGAGCAGGTCGTACCGCCCGAGGTCGAGGCGGCCTTCGTCGACCGAGAATCCGATCGAGAACAGCTTCGACTTCTGCTCGTAGAGGAACTGGAAGTCCATCGCATCGACGAGCGCGCGAGCTTCCTCCGCGATCCGAAGGAGAGCCGGTGGCCGCGCGCTGAGCCCGTCGCCGCGTGCATCGATGTCGCGCACGTGACTGATGGCGCAGGCGTGGATGGCGCGGATCCAAATCAGGAATGGCTCGGCGTCCTCGCTCGGATACTCCAGAGTCACGACTCGAGCGACGTCGTGGAGCGCACCGCTGCGGCGCTCGATCTCGCGCAGCGTGTCGGGCCAGGAAGCGCGTGGATGCGCGCACAAAACTTCGAGTTCCGACAACGCGCGTTCGAGTTCACCGAGCGTGGCACTGCCGTGACTGCTTCCTCGCGCCGCACGCGGTTGGTGCTCGCGTGCCAGTGACAGCGCATCACCCAGCCCGGCCAGCGCGCGTACGTCCTGTCCCGTGTCCGTGTCGTGGGCGAGGCACGTCTCGCGCATCGCGAGCAAGGCCGCAGCGAGATTTCCACTGTCCACGGTGGAGACGTATTTCGGGTTCAGGGGCTGCGCGTCCGCGGTCCCGTACCAATTCAGGAAATGCCCGCGATGCCGCTCGAGACCGGCGAGGGTCCGTAGCGTCGCCGCGATCCGATCGACCATGTCGGCCGTTCCGATCCAGCCCAAGTCACGCGCGCTGACCGCGGACAGGAGGTACAGCCCGATGTTCGTGGGCGAAGTGCGCCGCGCGAGAACTGTCCGCGGATCCTCTTGGAGATTGTCCGGCGGCAGGAAGTGGTCTTCGGGCCCTACCGTGGCTTCGAAATAGCGCCAGGTGCGTCGGGCCGTAGTTCGCAGGAACGCACGATCGGCGGCGGTCGCGATGGCGCTCGCGCTTGGAGCGGACGGTGTGCTGATCCACCGCGCGCACCACGGTGACGCGATCCACGCGAACGCGAGCGGCACGACCCCCGGGAGGTTCTCAGGTCGGAGTATCGCGGTGATCGCGATCGCTGCGACTCCGATGACCATCGCCGGGGCCATGGCGCGTACGAAGCTCCTCTGGTCGAGCTTCGAGCTGGAACTCACTTGAGCCGCGCTGACCCATTGGAGGAGGTGCTTACGCGTCTTGAGTCGGACGATCGTGCGAACGATCGCCTGCGACATGAGCCACGCTTGGTGCGCGAGGAAAGCGAGGCCGAGCAGGGCCTGCGAGAGTCCGAGTACGAGCTCGTCCCTGGTGCGCCGCAAGTACGCCGGCCAGTGCACGCCGCGCTTGCTCGGGAATGGCATCGTGAGGAGTGGCAGCACCGTCGGTGCGAACCACATCAAGAAGACCCACGATCCCCACATCCAGACCGTTTGTTCCGGCAAACACCACGACGCGACGAGCACGGTCAACGCAGCCGGCGGAACGAGACTGCGCCGCAGGTTGTCCAGGATCTGGAAGTATCCGATGGCACGGATCGGGTTCCGAACCCGCCCGAACGCTCGGTCGAAGATGAATCGGCGCAACCACGGCAGCAGTTGCCAATCGCCGCGTGTCCACCGTTCGGTTCGCGCCGCCGCCGTGAGGTAGTGCGACGGGTACTGCTCGAAGAGCTCGATGTCGGAGACGAGGCCGGCGCGTGCGAAGAGCCCCTCGAACAGGTCGTGGCTCAGCAGAGAATTCTCGGGTTCGCGTCCGTCCACCGCGCGCTCGAACGCATCGACGTCGTAGATGCCCTTGCCCGTGAAGATTCCAGCGCCGAGCAGGTCCTGGTACACGTCCGACACGGCGAAGGTGTACGGATCGAGACCCTGCGCCCCCGAGAAAAGGCGCTCGAACGGCGTGCCTTCACCGTTTTCGGGCATCGTCGCCGTGATGCGCGGTTGGAGGACACCGTAGCCCTCGACGACGCGTCGCGTGGCGGCGTCGAAGCCCGCCCGATTGAGCGGGTGCGCGAGCGTCCCCACGAGACGTCGGACGGCGCCGATCGGCAAACGTGTGTCGCCATCGAGCGTGATGACGTACCGCACCCCATTCGGCACACGAGCTGCCGCATCGGTCCGGGGTATGAACGTGGTGTCCGTCGCACCGCGCAACAACCGATTGAACTCGCGCAGCTTGCCGCGCTTGCGCTCCCATCCCATCCACTTGCCTTCACCCACGCTCCACACGCGGCGCCTGTGGAAGATCAGGAAACGCGCTGAGCCGTCGGGCGCGGGGCCGTGCAGCTGATTCAAGCGTTCGATCGCTTCGAGCCCAAGTGCGAGCAGAGCCTGATCCTCCGGCCGCGATTCCCGATCGGCATCGAGGTCGTCGCTGAGGAGCGCGAAGCGCACATCGCCGTCCCGGTTCGAAAGGAAGTGAACCTCGAGCCGCGCCACTTGCTCGACGATCTGCTGTGGCTTCACCAGCAAGGTGGGCACCACGACGATGGTTCGCAGCTGCGCGGGAACGCCATCGCGGAGCGCGAGCCGCGGGAGCCGTCGCGGCGCGATCACCGCGAGGACGTGGTGGTTCACGACCGTGACCGCGAAGCCCAAGGCCACGACGGCAGCCGGCACGGCGATCAGGACGACCGTGATCCACGAAGTCCCGCTGAAAAGGCCAACGTAGAGAGGCACGCCGATCAAGACCGCGGTCATCGCGTAGAGCGCAGCGAAGTACCCCTGGGTTCCGGCGGCGAGATACGCGCGCCCGTGGCGCAGTGCCCACGGAGCGTGATAGGCGATCTCCGCTTCGAAGGCACCGCGCGCTGCGCCTATCAGGACGTGGCCCGGATCCGCTGCGCGCTCTTTCGCCACGACGTCCTTCGCGTCGATCGCCGAGGCACTGGAGTGCGCTCGCACGACCGCACGACGCGCGACATCGATCTCGCCGAGGCCGGATCCGCGCGCAAGGTCTTCGACCGCGTGCCGATACCGGTCGCGCGTCGGGAAGTCCATCTCGGCGACGCGCGTCCCGGTGCGTAGCTCGGCTTCGACGAGACTCACGGCTTCGAAGAAGACGGTCCAATCCGCGCTCGACATGAGCCGCATGCTCGTGACCACGTTGCGGACGGTGACGTGCGTCGCGACTTGGCGCAGGTGCTCGAGGTTGACCATTTCCTCGGGTGTGTTGCCTTGTCGTGCCACGCGATCCGCGAGCCAGACGACGCTCGGTGTCCTCACGGGATCCTGTCCGCGCAAGCGCTGGATCAGTTGCACGGCGAACTCGGGCGCAAGCGCACCGGCATCGAGTGCCAAGAGGGTGGATTGGGCCGACTCCTTCGAACCGCTCAAGCCGAGTAATGCGTCGGCGAGTTCGTCCGCCGTCTCTCGCGCCGCGCGTCGCAACACGATCTGCTCCGTCAGTCGGCGCATGTTTTCGACGAGGATGAGCCTCAAGGAGATGGGTAGAGCCCACAGCTCGCCCATCAGTAGCGGTCGGACTCGCTGATACGCGCGCACGAAGCGTATGAGGCTCTCGCTGTCGACGCTGCTGTCGCTGTGCTCGAGGAACGCCCAAGCCAATCCGAAGATGCGCGGGAAACCGTCGAAAGGACCGCCGTCGAGGATCGGGAGCTGGCGGTAGAACGCGGGTGGAAGGTGGTCGCGAATGTCCCGAAGTTGGTCGTCGATGACGTAGAAATTGTCGACGAGCCACTCTGCGGCGGGCGAGATCGCGCGCTCTTCGCGGATCGCTTTGGCGATGATCGCCCGAGATTCGCGCAGGACTTCCTCGTTGTCGTCGAGGCGGTCGAGCAACGGCGCGGTTTGTCGGCGTCCTGCGTGGATGCGATCCCGCGTCGCGATCTCGGCCGCGAGCTGCTCCAGCCGTTCGACTCCCAGCAGCTCGGCGCGGATGGGCTGCTCTCGTGGACCTGAACCGACGTAGGCGCGCAGTCGCCTTCGTGAAGCCGCGTCCATGAACGGGCGCGAGAGCGGGCGCAGCCACGTACTCAACTGCGCTCGGATCGAACTCCTGGCGCCGCCGGAGGCGACGACCGGATCGACGCTGCCGCGCGGGGGGGGATTCACCATGGTTGAACGAGGAATCCCGCCGCGACGCTTCGCCGGACAGCTCCGAACGGAGCGATCACGATTCAGCACGAAATGTGAACAGTCCTGGCCGCGCTCGAGCTGCGCCGAACTCGGCCGGGGCGGCCGACCCAAGGCCCGCAAGCAAGCGGCGAGCCGCGACCCGGTCAGCGCGCGCGAGCAATGCACGACTGCGTGTTGGCGGCAGATCTGCGTAGGACGGACGGCACTTCGTAGAAATTGCCGAAACGGCCTTCCGTGCGAGCCTCGACCCGCAAGGCTCCGCAGTCCTCCCGCGCTGACCGAGCGAACCCGTCCCTCAGCTCGGCGCGAGCACGACCGGCAGGCGCGCGAGTCCTCGTTGCGCGAGTACGAACGCGGCGCGACTCGAAGTCGCGTGACGCGCCAACACCCAGGCGAGGTGCGGCGTCGCATCGGGATTCGGCGGCGCGACCATCTGATCGCCCGGCCACACACAAGTCCCGGCCTGGACGTCGAGTTCGCGCTCGACGCGCGCGATGACGTCGGGTTCGGGAATCGAAGTGACCACGCGATCTTCGTAGCAGGCCGAGTACGCGACGGCGGCGTGGACGTCCGCGCGCCGCTCGAGGACGACGGGTTGACCGAGCGCGATCTGCAACGTCTGCAGCACGGGCTGGATGCCGGTGACGCACGCGAAGAGATCGCCGAAGCCCTCGTCCCAGCCGAGCCGCCCGTTGACCTCGAGGATCGAAGTGCGCGCCCCATCGAAGCGCATCTCGATCGAGAAGCCCGTATCACGCACGTCGAGAGCGCGTAGCGCCGCGTCGGACGCGGCCTCGACGCGCGCAAGATCGGCTTCGGGCAAGTCGGCGGGCAAGAGGTAGCCCTCGAAGTAGAAGAGCGGCGGCTTCGTCATGATCTGCTCGGTCACGCCGAACGTGCAGATCACGTCCTTCGCTACGACGCCGTCCGTTTCGAGCGCAGCGCCGCGCGCAAAGGACTCGACGAGGAACGAGTCGAACGGGTCGTGGCCGAGATCGAGGCCGGACACGCGCGCGAATCCCACCAAGCGGAGTACGTCGGGTGATCCGGCGAGGCCGGCACGCACGCGCATCACCGCGGCTTCGACCTCCGTGTCGTCACGCACGAGCGTCACGAGCCGTGCGAGCGCGGAGGCGACGGCCTTCAAGACGACAGGGAAGCCGTGCGCGGCCGCGAAGCGCCGCACCTCGTCCGCCGTGCGCACGAGGGCGAACTCGGGCTGGCCGACGCGCGCTGCGGCGAGTCGCGTGCGCGTGACGTACTTGCTGGTCACGCCCAGCGTCGCTGCCGGCGAAATGCACGGCAATCCACGCTCGGCGGCGATCAGCGATCCGAGGCACAAGCCCGATTCGGACTGCGCCAGTACTCCATGGATCGTGCGGCCGTGCAGTGCGCGATCGAGAGCACGTTTCCCCGCCTCGAGCTCCCACGGTGGAGGGAGGAGGAACACGTCCGCGAAGCACGCACGATCGCCAGGGTCGTCGAAGTCGTCCGCGAGCAACAAGCGCACGCCGAGTGATTCGAGCAGCGCTCGGTGCGCCGTGACCTGCTTCTGCCGAAACGTCGCCGGGCCGGGGTAGAGGCACAGGACGTCGATCACGCGTGCCTCACGCAGGTTCGGAATCCCGCGAGCACGTCGCGTCGATCAGGCGTGTAGAAGTTGCGGTACGTCGGGGACGCGAGCCGTGATCGCGTGGCGAAGGAACCGCCGCGCAGTACGCGGTGTCCGCTGAACCACGGCTCGCTGTATTCGCGATACGGCCCGGCGGCGAACCCGGGGTACGGCCGGAACTCGTCCGCGCACCATTCCCACACGTTGCCGAGCATTTGTCTGCAACCGAAAGCGCTGTCACCGTAGGCGTAGGCGCCCACATCACAAGGTTCGTTCGCGCGGAGATCGAGGTGAGCACGATCGGGTGTCGGCGTTTCGTCGCCCCACGGAAACGCACGTTTCTCGGCCGAAAGCCGGCCGTTCACGTCGGGGATGCCGCACGCGGCGACTTCCCACTCGAGCTCGGTCGGCAATCGGCGCCCGGCCCAGGCACAGTAAGCGTCGGCCTCGAACGCGTTGACGTGCAACACAGCGACGTCGGGCTCGAGTGCGACGAGGCGATCGTAGTGACGGCGCATCCAGAGTCCGCCATCACGGCGCCAATGCAGAGGCTGACGAGCTTTGCCTGCGCGTTTCCACGCACGGCCGGCCTCCGACCACAAGTCGTCGCGCTCGTATCCTCCGTCATCGACGAAGAGCGCGAACTCGGCCTGCGTCGTCGCCGCGCGCGCGATGCGGAACGGTTCGACGCGCCACTCGTGCGCCCACATCTCGTTGTCGAACGTGAACTCGGATCCGGGCTCGCTACCGAGGCGGAACAACCCACCTGGAATCGCTGCATCACCCGCGAGCGATCCGCCTCCGGGAACGCCCGTACCGACGACGCGCGGCGGCGCGTAGCCGAGCGTCCGACGCGTGTAGACGAGCGCCTCGCCGTGCATGTCCTCGTGCAACGTGGCGAGCCGCGTGAGGTACG
>CAZKIY010000038.1:0-3081 GCA_964552875.1 uncultured Planctomycetaceae bacterium | reverse complement strand
ACGAGCGCCTCGCCGTGCATGTCCTCGTGCAACGTGGCGAGCCGCGTGAGGTACGTGGCTCGCGGGTCGCCGTCGGACGCGCGCTGAATCGTGACCGACGCGTCGAGCACACGCGCCATGTAGTCGAGCGTAGCCGAACGCTCCGGCAGTCGGAGACTCCAGCGTGTGTCGTGCAGGACGGCCGCGGAGTCGTAGAGCTCGTCTGCGTCCTGCCGCAGCGATGCAACCTGCGCGCGTTCACGCACGCACCAACGCTCTTGGAACCACGCGACGTGCCCGATCTCCCACAGAATCGGATTCACAGTCCTCTGTTGCGGCACCAGGAGCTGCTCGTCCGCGAGATCCTCGACGAGCGACAGCAATCGCAGCCGAGCATCGAGTAGGTCTCGCGCGAGCATCTCGGCCGACATGGGCATCCACGACAGGATGGCGTGAGTGAGTGCGATCATCCACGGTGAGGTGGCGAGTTCCCGATCTGGACCGAGTCCGGATGTGTGCTCGCGACTCTTTGGCCCCCAGGACGTGAGGCTCCCGACTTCCCGACCCAGTCCGTTTCGGCCTATTTCCAGCCGCTATCGAATACGACCGTGCGCTGCGGTTCGCGCTCCAGCCTGATCGCACGATCGTATCGCTTACGGTTGACGTGGAGTTGCAGGTCGACCTCACCGATTGGCCCCGTGATGTCGATTTCGCGGCCACTCACGACCGTCCCCATGTACACGCAGACACCGCGATCGAGGGCTAGGACCAGCGCGGACGTGCCTGGCCCGTCGAACCGGAGTCGGGCCCGACCACCACGCTCGACACGCAGCGTGGCGCGCGCGTCGCGTCCTGGAACGACGGCGAGATCGCGCAGCGCAGCGAAGCGGCCATCGCTCGTCGTCGCCACCACGTGGACGGCCGCTGCGACGAAATCCGCGTGGATCACCGTGCCGCTCGCGTCCGTCGTGTAGCTGTAAGCGGACCCCTTCCCGTCGGCCGCGTGGATGTTCACGTTCGCGCCGTGAATCGGTGCGTCGAACTCATCGCGAACCTCGACCACCACGCGCGTGTCCGCACCGAGCGTCAGCACGACGTCGAGAGTGCCGGCCGGGAATCGCGCATCGATCACGGGCGACAGGCGCGGTGCCGACGCCGAGAGCGTCCACGTCCCCGGAGCGAGTTGCGCGAGCCAGAACGCGCCGCCGAGTAGCGTTCGAGTCTGTACCGTGCCGAGGATCGACTCGTGACGACCGTGAACTGTCGCGCCCTCGATCCCGTTGCCGTTCGCGTCGACGACTCGGCCGGCGATCCAGAGTCCGGGGATGAGCACGATGTCGTGCACCACGCGCTCTCCGTCGCGCTGGATCTCGATCCGCTCGGCGAGGCGCACCGAAGTGCGGTTCGAATGCGGACTCGCCCACGAGTCGTGGGCGGGAAACACGAACCACGATCCGAGCGGCACGCTCTCGAAACGGTAGGAGCCGTCGTCCAAGCTCGTCGTCGTCACGTCGAATGTCTCTGCGTCCAGGATCCGACGCTGGCCTTCGAGCGACGCGATCCGGATCGCGATCTTGATGCGACTCGCGGGGTTCCCCTCCGAGTCGCGCACGACGCCCTCGAGCTGCCCTGACCCGATGGAGCATTCGATCACGCGATCCTCGCCAGGAGTGAGAACGATCGGCTCCATGGAACGCCACGCCACGCGCGTGCCGTCGCGGATCTCCACGAACAACCGCGCCTTCGCGGGCAATCCTTCGAGTCGGGTCGCGACCGGTGCGGACCATTCGAGAGGCGTCGCACGCGTGTCCCAGGCATCTCTCGGCTGCACCACCTCCGCGGCCTCTGTGTTCGCGAAGAGGATCCACGACGAAATGCCTTGGCTCTGCGTCGTCGCGACGATCACTCGGATCGAGGCCGCGCGATCGAGCAGGATCTCGATGCTGTCTCCAGGCCGATCGTGATTCGCGCGCACCGGGGACAGCGCGGTTCCGAACTCGGGATGATCGAAGCGCAACGCGGCGGTCACGAACGAGAGCAATTCCATTTGGAAGGTCCCGTCGTTCCCGGTCACGACGCGTGGCCCACCGTCGGAGAGGAGGATCGATTCGGCCTCGACGACGACACCGGGTATCGCCTCGCGCGTGTCTCGCCTCAGCACGATGCCGTGTACGACTCGATCGGGGCGAGTCGCGACGCTGAGCGCGATCTGGCGACGTTCACCCGGCTGCAGCGCATCGATGCGAACCTGGGCATTCCCGATGGTGCGTCCGTCACCCTGCGCGTTCACGAGCAGAGCGAAGCCTGGTGAGACCTCCATCTCGACGAAGCCCTCTTCGTCGGTCTCGAGCGCTTGCGAGCCGAGCACGAGCAAGGTCTCCACGCCCCACGCATTGACGCGGACGTGCTCGACGGGATCGCCCGTTTCCACGGCCGTGACGCGCACGAGGATGAGCGTCGGCTTGGCCGCGACGTTCGCGACGTCCTCGGTTTCGACCACTTGCACGGCGCGATCTGCGCTCGCGGACGGCGCGACGACGCCGCTGTCCGCGTGCAGGAGTACACCACCGCGCGACTCGGTCTCGACACTCGTCGACGGCGCGAGCGCGTCGGGCGCTTCCGTTCGGATGCCGAGGAACCAGATCAGGAGTCCGGCGACGAGCGCGAGAACGAGGAGGAAGATCGCGCGCACGGCTCGGGGTCCTCGCTCGATCCTAACTGGATCGCCGATCCGCTCGGCTCCGCACCACCGTGATCACGCGATGGCTGCCCCGAAGAGTCGCCCGATGCCCCACGTCGCGGCTCCGGCCGCGGCGCCGATCGCGAGCATGCGCAAGCCTCCGAACCACGCGTTTCGGCCTGAAAACAGGCTGATAGCGGCGCCCACGCCGAAGAGAGCGACTCCGGCGACCACGCACGAGACCTGCAGCCGATGAGTGCCGAGCTCGAAGGCGAACGGGACGAGCGGCACGACCGCGCCGAGCGCAAACGCCGTGAACGACGCGACCGCCGCGCCCGTGGGCGATCCGAGGTCGTCGGGGTTCAATCCCAACTCCTCGCGTGCCAACGTGTCGAGCGCGCGCTTCGGATCGCGGACCAGGA
>CAZKIY010000037.1:14086-20569 GCA_964552875.1 uncultured Planctomycetaceae bacterium | reverse complement strand
TGGTTGCGAACTCGGGTGGCCAACCGCACCCCGCCGCGGCGTGGGCCCGGTGTGGCGTCGCGGTCGAGGACCTCGAGCTCCAGCCGGAGGGTGTCGCCGGGCACGACGGGCGCCTCGAAGCGCATCGAGACCTCGCGCAAGGCGACGATCGTGTCGCGGAAGATCCCGAGCTGCCAGGCCAGTCCCGAGGCGAGCGACTCGACCAGGAGCCCGTGAGCGATGCGCTTGCGAAACGGCGTCCGGGCTGCGAACGCAGCGTCGATGTGAACGGGATTCTCGTCGCCGGTCAGCGCGGCGAACCGGTCGACGTCGTCCTGGGTGACGAGGCGCTCCCGCGTGGTCCAAGTCTGCCCGACCAGGAAGTCCTCGAAGTGGAGCCCCGGGGAGCGGGTGTCATCGCCGGCCGACATGGGCCGGATGCTAGCGCCGACTCGGTGGGCCACTGTCGCGAATTGGGCCGGGAGGCACTCTCCGGGCCGACTAGTCCGCGCATAACATACATTATCGGACCTTTTCTCGGCGACCGCTCCACCGGGACCGGACCCACTCCGGCCAGGGCCCCTGAACCTTTCAGCCGGCCCCGGCTTCGACGAGTCCGCCGACCTCGGGCGGGTAGCAACAGTAGACCGCCAGTCGTCGGTCCTCGTGCAGCGCGCCCCGCACCCGGTCGCCGGGTCGGAGCCAGTGAGCCAGCTCGGACTCGACGGTGGCCTCGTGCCCCATGCCGCTGCGGCTGCGCAACTGACCCGCCCCGTCGGCGGTGATCGACACGACCTCGAACAGCTCACCCTCGTCGCGGCGAGCACCGCGGGTGCGCCGCTGGTTCGCCTCGGCGATGCGCGGGAGGGTCGTTCCGAGTCGCGCCAAAGTCGCGTGGAAATCGGTATGGAGCGGGACCTCGTGCTCGCCCTCGGCCCAGCGGCAAAAATCAGCCAGCGAAGCGATCCGTGCACGCGCATCGTCGGCGCCGCCGAGCGTGTCGTTCTCGGGGAGCCACCAGCCCGCGTAGACGAGCAGATCGCGCGCGCGCAGGTTCTCGAACACGCCGACGTGCTCGGCCGATCTTCCGAGGTCGCGCAGGTTCACGTGCCGGGACGCGCCCGTTTCGCCTTCGCGCGTCGACGTCTCCCACAAGAACTCTTCGACCATCGCGCCGACCACGCCCGGAAAGTCGGGGATCGGGTCCGCGCCGGCATCTCCGTCACCGCCGTCGCCGAGTTCGAGCTCGCGTTCGAGTTCGTCGAGCAATCCCGCGACGGGCTCGCCCGTGCGCCGACGTTCCTCGAAGCGCGCGACGGCGCGTGCGACATCGGCTTGCGGGGCCGCAGCGAGACGCGGCGAAGGTTGCGGTGAGAGACTCGGGCCCGCGCCGGGTCCGCGTCGGGCGAGCTGCGCCCACGCCGCGAGCAGCGCGCGTCGCGCGGCATCGATGTCGATGGAACTCTCGAAGGCCAATCCGTCGAGGATCTCGGACAGCACATCTTGCGCTCCGTGCAGCAACCGATCTTCGTCGAACGGTGCGGCCTCGAGATCTTCGAGGAAGGTGTCGATCTCCTCGGTGTCGATCCCCGAATCGGCGAGGAACGCGCGTGCCGCGGCGACCGCGTCGTAGTCGTCTTCCGGAACGCCGAAGAACATCGCCTCGACCTGACGCTGCCCGACGCGCAACACGCCGCGACGCTCCGTGCGTGCGCGCTCGAAGTCCGCACGCAACGCTTCGACCAGCTCGGGGTCCCGATGGAACGCGGCTGCTGACGACAGGTGGTACACGCCGTCGCCGAGCGGGAAGATGCGGCCCGCGATCACGTCCCCCACGTGAGCGATCTGCGAGGCGGTTTCGTTGGCGATCGGGAACTCTCCACGGCCACCGAGATCGCGCAACCAGAAGCCTTCACCCGCTTGCGCACCGGTGACTTCGAACACGCCCGTGTGCGTCTCGCGCAAACCGACGAACCAGGGTTCGTCGGGGCTCGCGTCCTCCACGAGGATCGTCGCGAGCGCGCGCCGCAAGGCGAGCTCCGGCTCGCCCGTTTCCGCGCGCTCCAAGAGGAACCACTCGAGGTGCCGCCGTCGTGCGCCGTCGCTGTCGTCCGGCGAGCGTCCGCCCGGGAAGAACTCCGGCGCACTCGCCGCGAAGTCCGCACGCCAGGCTGGATCGGCGTCGATGCGCGCAGCGGCGCTCTGGAAGAAGGCCTCGATGTCGTCGGTCGGAGTCGTCACGTCTGTGTTCGGCGCGGTTGTTCGGCTTCGTCGGACTCCCTAGCCTACCGAGGCGCGCCCGCGCACCTCCAAGCGATGACCCCCGAAGCGACCTCCGATTTCGACATTCCCCGCTGGTTGGACCTCGTCGGCCTCGGCGTCGTCCTCCTCTTCCTGGTCCTCGGAGCCCGCCGCGGACTCTGGTGGCAGGTCGTGAGACTGCTGGGTCTGGCCGCGGTCGTGGCCGTCGCACGCGCGTTCGCGCCGCGGCTCGCGCCCGGGCTGGCCGGCGCGGTCTCGGGGTTGGACCCGCGGATCGCGAGCGGGCTGGTCTGGCTTTCCATCCTGGCTCTCGGACTCGCGGTCGTGGCACTCGTGGGACGTTTCGGGAAGGAGACGATCCAGGCTGCGCACCTCGGCCTCGTGGATCGAGCCGGGGGCGCGCTCGCGGGGGCGATCTCCGGCATCTTGCTGCACGGGATCTTCGTGCTGCTCCTCGTCCTGCTCGGGCCGGAGCAGTGGTCGCGTTCGGCGGTGCAGGACACGCGCAGCGAGCGCTTGTTCGACGCACTCGGTCGCAAGCTACCGCTGCTCGAGGATGCGCACGCGGCCGAGGCGTTGCGCCGTCGGTAGTCGCGCGCCGACCTTGACAGGAGGCGCGCGATGGACGATTCTCTCGCGCTCACAATTCGATCGGCTGCGCACGCGGGGAAGCAGGTGTCAATCCTGCACGGTCCCGCCACTGTGAGCCGCGACGAGCGAAGTCTCTCGAGGATCCGCGCGCCCGAAATGCGCTTTGCGCGCACGAAACGCGCAACCATGGATCCCGGGTCACTGGGTGCACGACCGACCTCCGAGTGAGGCGCGCGTGCTCCGGGAAGGCTCGAGCCCGTGTCACTTGCGAGGAGCAATTCCTCGTGAGGACATCGTCCACGCAAGGACATGGCTCAGGGACCTCGTTCAGGCGGCGAGTCAGGATATCCGCGTCGCAGCGCGAGCTCCGTCGCTCCGATTTTCTCCGCGCTTCGCGTGGACTCAGGGCGCCGGACGAACCCCGCCGGCCTCGGGAGAAGGCTCGTGCGCCGTGGAGCTTTCCCAGCCTGACTGGGCGCGCATCCCCTGCTGCTCGGGCACTTCCGTTTCCGGCACTTTCGACGCGGAATCGAAACGGAATCCCATGCTGCGCAGATTGTCCCTTTTCACTTCGAGCGCTCTCGTCGCGCTCTCCAGCCCTCTCTTCGCCCTCGACACGACCGGTGCCGGTTGGGGCCCTGACTCGGTGCGAGTGTTGCCCTTCGCGTCGGCGTTCGCGAGTCACGACACGCTGTCGAACGGCGATCGGATCGTCTTCGACGGAACGCTCATCTGGCTCGAGCAGGACGACGGCACGTTCATCGCGACGTTGGCCGCCACGCCTGTCCCGTCGTTCGCGAGCTTCATCGAGGTCGATCCCTCCGAGACCTTCGCCGTGATGGGCGAGAGCAGCAACGGCGTGATCTACCGCCTCGCGCTCACGGGCGGGCTCGCGCCGCTCGTGCCCCTCGCGACGCTCGCCTACAACTACGACCTCGCCTACGAGGTTGGCGGCGCGACCGCGATCGTCTCGGCCGCGACATGCGGCTTCGGCTGCGGCAATGAGATCCATCGATTGGATGTGGCGACCGGCGCGACGACCCTCCTCGCCGCGGTGGCCGGCCCCAGCGGCCCCGTCGCGGTTTCGAGCGTCGGCGATCTGTACTACGCGACGCAATCGAACGCGTTCCCCACTCCGCCCGCGGCCGTGGATGTGATCCGCTGGAGCGCGACGCAGATCGCAACGGGTCCGTTCCCCCTGACCCAAGCGCAGTCGACGCTGTTCACCGGCGGGCTCGGCGGCGGCTCGTCGATGGCATTCGATCCGCAGTTCGGCCACCTCTTCTTCGGCGAGTCCGTGTACGGCGGCACGTCGAGCGTTCTCGAGATCGATCGCTTCGGCGCGATCGTCGGCGAGTGCGCCACGTCGGTCGATTTCCAGGGCAAGGTCGAGGTGTTCGACGCTCCGGGTGCGGGCTCGCTGGGCGCGTTCCAACCGGCCGGCGCCCGGCTCCAGTACCGCACGACCGACTTCAATCAGGGCACGTCGCAGATCGTGCGCATCACCCCGCGCCGGCCCGAACTCGTCGCCGTGCAAAACCCGGGCGGCACGATGACCGTGACGCTGACCGGCGGACGTCCGCTCACGGGTGCGTTCGTGATCTCGGGGCCGACGGCGCTCTTCAATGTGACCGAGAGCGCGTACGACCTCACGACGTACCAGTTCTTTACCGGGCTCTCGTTCGCGAACATCCGTCGAGCGGGTATCCAGTTCGCGCTCGACGCGAACGGCGATGGTTCGTTCACGTTCGCGAATCCGGCCGTGATCCAGGGAACGCGTAAGCTCCAGGTCCTCGTCCGTGACACGAACGCGGTCTTCCGCGGCTCGTCGACGACGATCACGAACTGATCGAAAGCGTCATGGTGCGACGGAGGCGTGCCCCGTGCTCGCCTCCGTCGCAGCAATCCCAGCGTCGACGACGACATGCATGGAACCTCGCACCGTTCGCGATCGCCTCGATTCACTGACGAAACCGCGCGGCAGCCTCGGGCGTCTCGAGGACCTCGCGGTGCGCCTGTGTTCGATCCAGGACACGCTGGATCCGCGGACGAAACCACGTCGGCTCGTCGTGTTCGCCGGCGATCACGGAGCCGTCGCGAGCGGAGTCTCTGCTTGGCCGCGGGACGTGACGCGCGCGGTGCTCGACCTCTCTGCCGAGGGTCGATCCGCGTGCGCAGTGCTCGCCCGATCCGTCGAATGCGAGCTCGAACTCGTCGACGTCGCCAGCGCGAATCCCCCACCGAGCGGCGGTCCCGTGCGCGTCGTGGATCTCGCACGTGGCACGCGCGACATGGCGCACGAACCGGCCATGACGGGCAGCGAGTGGCGCGCGGCCTTCGACGTCGGCGTCGCACGCGCGCAGCAGGCCCATCGTGACGGCATCCGCGTCGCGATCGCAGGCGATGTCGGCATCGGCAACACGACGGCGGCCGCGGCCCTCGTCGCATTGTGCCTCGAGCGCGATCCGGCGGATCTCGTCGGACTCGGCGCGGGCGCGGACGAAGACCAGCTCGCACGCAAGCTCAGGGTCGTGCGCGCGGCGCTCGCCCGCGCACGCGCGATCCGCGGCGATCCGGAATCGGCTTTCGGATCGGTAGGCGGCTTCGAAATCGCTGGGATGGCTGGATTTCAGGCCGAATGTGCGGCACGAGGTGTCGTCGTCCTGCTCGACGGCGCGATCGCCGGAGCCGCCGCGCTGTGCGCGGAACGGTCGAGGCCGGGCACGCAGAGGGCGCTGATCGCTGCGCACCGTTCCGCGGAACCATCGCACGCGCTCGTCCTCGACGCGCTCGGGCTCGAGCCTTTCCTCGAGTGGAACTTGCGCCTGGGTGAAGGCACGGGCGCGCTGCTCCTCTTACCGCTCCTCGACGCTGCGAGCGCGATGATCCGCGAGATGGCGACGTTCGCCGATCTCACCGATCGGCTGACACGCGCATGATGCGGTGGCTGCTCGCATTCGGCGTCGCCGTGAGTTTTCTCACGCGACTGCCAGTCCCCGCGATCTGCCACCATCCTTCCCCCGAAGACTTGCGGCGCGCGGCCGCCTTTTTTCCGCTCGTCGGTGCCTGCGTCGGCGCGATCACGAGCGTGACGATCTTGCTCGGCGCCCAGCTCTGGCCCGTGTGGCTCGCGGTCATCGTCGCGCTTGCCGTCGAAGCCCGTTTGACGGGCGCATTCCACGAAGACGCCGTCGGCGACGCATTCGACGCATTCGGCGGCGGGTTCACGCGCGAGCGCGTGCTCGAAATCCTGAAGGACAGCCGACTCGGATCCTACGGCGTGCTCGCACTCGTCTTGGCGTTGCTCTTGCGCGCCGGAGCCACATCGACCTTGCCGCTGGAACGCATCGCGCCCGCAGTCGTCGCCGCCGCGGCGTTCGGTCGCTGGTGCGGAGTCGTCCTCTTGTGGTGCGCGCCCACGATCCCCGAACGCGCCGGTCTCTCGCGTGATCTCGGCCGAGTCGGAGGAAGCGAAGTCGCGATCGGCGGTTTTTTCGCCGCGGCATCCCTCGCTTGGCTCGGAATGGAAGCGCCCCGCGGTGCGATCGCCGCGCTCCTGTTCGCAAGTGTCGCGATTCCGTGGACGACTCGCTACGTCACGCGCCGCATCGGCGGTGCGACCGGCGACGCGGTCGGGACACTCACGTATGT
>CAZKIY010000037.1:3042-13986 GCA_964552875.1 uncultured Planctomycetaceae bacterium | reverse complement strand
TCACGCGCCGCATCGGCGGTGCGACCGGCGACGCGGTCGGGACACTCACGTATGTAGTGCAGGTCGCGACGTTGCTCGCCGCGGCAGCACGCGGCGCCTGATGGCGGAGGCTTCATCGCGCGTCCAAGGCCATGTGCGTTACGCGCGAACGAGCTCTGCGCGACGACATCGTGGCAACCGGGATCGCCGAGTGCTGAGCGAATCCTGACGGGACGCCGGTCAGCTCGCGGCGCGCACGGATGCGATCCAAGTCACGTCGCGCTTCAAGGTCGGTTCGATCCCGGCGCGCAACGTGTCCGCCTGCGACGCGCACGAGCGGCACGCCCCGCTCCACGCGAGGATCACGTCGTCCTCCTCCACGGCGATGAGTCGCACATCGCCACCGTCTTGTGCGAGCAGCGGCTTGATCCGGGCCAGCACGCGCTCGACCTCGGCGATGCGCGCCGGGTCCCCGCGCGGCGGATCGACCGGCGCATCGGAACCGCGCAGGATTCGGTCGAGCCACTTCATGGGGTGATCTGTGGGTGAACGCGCACGAGAAACCAACCGGGCCCGCGTGCGGAATCCGATTCCGCCCGCGCGGCGGGAGTGCCGACGAGCGCGTCGACAGGAGCGCGACACGCGACGACGAGTCCGACCTCGTCGGACTCGATCTCGAAGGCGAGTGGCGACAGAACCGTGCGCGAAGCCGCGAAGAGGACGGAGCCGACCTCGAGTGCACCACGCCAGCCGAGGCGCGGATCGAGATCCGGCAACGACCGATCCGCGAGCTCGAGATCGCGTCCCTCGCGCCGCACAGCCTTGCGCGTGAGCCTCACGAGCGGCGCAAGTCCGCGTCGTTCCGAGCGATCACGCAGGAGATCCGTGCCGAGGCCCCCGGCGCAAATGCCGAGCAACCAACCCAGTTCCTCGACCTCGCGACCCGTCCGCGCGAGACCTTCGCCGCGACCGAGCAGCGACTCCCCCGCCAGCTCGAGCGCGCCGAGTGCGGACAGGTACTGCGTGTGGTTGTTCAACTCGTGGAGCAGCACCGGAAGCAATGCTCGCGCGAACTCCGCGCTCTCCGCGGAGGTGGTGCCGGGTCGGGGACTCGAACCCCGACTCCCATCACAGGAAATGGATTTTGAATCCATCGCGTCTGCCATTTCGCCAACCCGGCACGAGGGCGACGAGGCTAGTCGGCGCGCCGCGCAGTGCAACCCTCACGACGAGGAACTGAGTCGTCGGGGACAAGTTTGGGCTCAAAGCGGCTCGGCGGGCTGGAACGCACGCCCGATCCCGGTGGCGAACCCGCTGGCGCGCGCCACGTAGGCGAGACCGGCCAGGATCCCGGGACCGTAAGCCTCTTGCCCGAACGCGTCGTGACGCAAGGTCACGAGTTCGCCCGGCGCGCCGAAGATGACCTCTTGGTGCGCGATCAGGCCGGGCAAGCGCACCGAATGGATGGGAGCTCGCGCCGTGGAACGAGGATCCACCTCGCGCCGCACGGACGCGAGAAGTCGCGCTGTGTCGGCCGCGGTCCCGCTGGGCGCGTCACGCTTCGCTTCGTGGTGCATTTCGACGATCTCGAACGTCCCCACGTGCCGTGCGATCGCCTCGGCGGCGGTTTGGAGCAACCACATGCCGCGCGAAAGATTCGGTGCGTAGAGGCCACCGAGGTGGAGCTCGCGCGCGAGTCCGTCGAGATCGCGCGCTTCGGCTTCGGTGACTCCGCTCGTCGCGATCAGGGGGCGCGAACCCGCTTGCAGCGCAAGCCGCGCGTGACGCGCGCCGAGTCCGGCGACCGTGGACTCGAACACGACGTCTGCGCGCGCATCGCGGAGCGCACGCGGGACGTCGTCCGCGGAACGGAGGCGCGCCGCGATCTCGAAGCCCGGATCGTTCTCGAGCGTTCGGCAAGCGAAGGCGCCGAGCTTGCCGCCCGCGCCAACTATCGCCACGCGCAAACGCTTCATCGCGAAGCCCGGACGCGCTCGCGGGCCAACTCCACGAGGTGCAAGCACAAGTCTCGGTACGAGAGCCCGGCGTGCAGAGCCGCGAGGGGCAAGAGCGAACGCGCCGTCATGCCCGGCAGCGTGTTGATCTCCAGGACGACCGGCGCTCCGCCAATGCGCGGCACGATGAAGTCCACGCGCGATTGGCCTTCGCAGTCTGTTGCGCGGTGCGCTTTCTCCGCGAGCTCTCGCAAGACCGCGCACATGCTCTCGTCGATCCCGCGCGGCGGGCAATGTTCGCTCGCGCCACCCGCGTTGTACTTCTCTTCGTAATCGAAGAAGCGACCCTCTTTGGGCACGATCTCGACCGGCATCAGAGCGGCTGCATGGCCGCGATTTCCGAGCACGCCGACCGTGCATTCGGAACCGACGATGCGCGCCTCGACGAGCGCTCGATCGCCCGTCGCGAGCACCGTTTCGATGGCGGGCTCGAGTCCCTCCGCACCGTCGAGCACGAACGTCGCGACCGACGATCCGCCGCGGTCCGGCTTCACGACGAACCCGCTGCTGGACAGACTTCGCGCGAAGTCGAGGGCCGCGCCGCGTGCACTCGCCCACTGCGCCGCGTCGATCGCGTGACCCGGCGCGACCCGCAGTCCCGCCTGCGCGAGGACGGCCCGCGTCCAGCTCTTCGTCATGCACAACGCCGAGGCGGCGACGCCCGGGCCGGTGTGCGCGCGGCCCGTCGCTCCGAGCAAACCTTGGATCGTGCCGTCCTCGCCTTGACCGCCATGCAGCGCGAGGAAGTACACGGCTTCGCGCGGAAGCCGCGACAGCGCCTCCTCGGGCGAGTGCTCCTCCCCTTCCAGGATCCATACTCCCCTCGCGTTGATCTCGACGGTGACGACACGCGCGGGGCCGCGACCATCGCCCACGTCGCGCAGCGCAGTCGCGACGGCCGCGCCGCTCGCGAGCGACACGTCGCGCTCGCTGGAGCATCCGCCGAAGAGGACGACGACCGTCGCATCGCGCGCGGATGGCGGGGACGCGAGCTTCATGGGGCGTACAAGTGTCCGCCGTCGATCTCGCGCGGACGCGCCGGCATGCGCGCGGCGAATTCCTCGGCATCCTCGGCGAATCGCGGGTCCACCTCGACAGGATGGATGCCGTCGGAGAGTGGTGCCGGTAGGGCCACGCCGGCGCGCGCCGCCCATGCGGCGTGAAGTCGACACTGGTCGCGGCGCGCGGTCGCGGGCGAATCCTCCCCGTCCTTGTTCTTGACGGGGCTGAACTCTTCCTCGCGCGCGACTTCGAGGACGACGCTCGCGCCGGCTTCACCCAGCGCGTCGAACACGAAGGCCTCGAACTTCGAACCGTCGACCTCCATGCGTTCCCCGTCGGGCCCGACGCAGGCGATGCGCTTCTGGGCTCGGTGCCAAGGCAGGCGCAAGCCGCCACGCGTCAGGTCCTCGACGAAGGTGCGCTCGATCGCGTGCGCGGCGATGTTGCCGGCCGAGAAGACGAGTCGGCCCCGTTCGTCGCGCGCATCGCGCAGGTTTCCCGGTAGATCCGAGTACTCGATGCAAGAGAGTCGGCCGTCCACCCGCCCGAGGACGCCGACTTTTTCGTCGGCCGAGCGCTTCTTCACGACCTTGCTCGACATGCGCGCGCCGGAGAGCGCGTGGTGTCCGAGGAACAGCGCATCGGCCGGTCGTGCGAGCGGGTTGTCGATCTGGAAGTAGGAGAACGTCGAGACGCCACGCTGGCGCGCGTGCTCCAGCGCGCCCGAGGAGGCCAACGCCGCGAGCACGCCACCGTGTCCGTTGGGCGCGAGGAAGGGCGCGTCCTTCTCGGCCATCAAGATCCGTCCCGCGTCGTCCAGCGCGGGGACCATCGACTGGCGGAAGAAGACCACGTCGCTCGGATCGAGGCCGAAGTGGCCCGATTTCTCGAACGTCGCGCGCGTCGGACCATCGGTCGCGTCGGACGTCATCACGTACCACGGCGCGGCGACGCCATGTCGGTCGCGTGCCGCCTGGAGTTTTCGTGCGAACAACTCGAAGAGCGAAGTCGCGCCGAGTGGCGTCACCGGGAAGCACCCTTTCGGTGCGTCGTAGCCGAGACGCGACGCTTGTCCGCCGGCGACGACGAGCCAGCCCACGGATCCGGCGCGCAGGAGTTCGTTGCCGCGTTGACGGGCGCGACGCTCGACCGTGGATTCCGCGTCTCCGCGTCGGCGCGGGATGACCTCCGGCGGTTCGAACGTCACGGCGGTCTTCGCCGCGCTCGGGGCCGCACGGATCAGCTGTTGGAACTGCGTGACGAGGTCGAGGTCGATCTCCGCGAGACGCGCGTGCAATCGCGCACGCCCCGCCTCGTCGAGATCGCGCTCGAACGCGAATACGTGCCCTTGGCCTGCATCCGCGAAGCGCCGGCGCAGGGCGTCGCCCGTGATCGCGCTCAGCATCGGCGTCCGGCCTTCAGCGGTTCGCGCCGGCGGCTTCGTTCCCGAGCGTCTCGAGGATCTTCTCGAGAAGGTGCTCCATCGCGATCACGCGCTTTTCGAGCAAGATCTGGCGCTTCGTGATGCGCTCGACCACCGGCGGCAGCACGGCTTCTCGCACGTAGCTGTTGATCATGTTGATGATCTCGGTGCGCGAAGCATCCGGCAGCTTGGTGAAGTGATACGAGAGCTTCGCCTTGAGCGCTTCGTCGGTGAAGTGCAGGACTTCACTCGAGATCTCTTCGGCGCTCTTCTTGTCGTGCTGAGCGTGGAAGAGCTCGAGCTTGTACTTGTGGAGCAGGTCTTGGAACTTCCGTTGCACGAGTGGTCACCTTCGGGCCGCATGCAGCAGCCGGCGGAAGAAACGCAGGAGAGGGTTCGGATGGATTCTACGCGGATCGGGGGACTCGGGATCGCAAGACCCCGGATCGATTGTTTCACGGCTCATCAATCCGGTCGGCCGAGGCAGATCGAGACATTGTGTCCGCCGAAACCGAGGGAGTTCGAGAGCGCATTGCGGATCGGCAAGTCGCGCGCGGCGCCGGGGACGTAGTCCAAGTCGCACTCTGGATCCGGGTTCGTGAGATTCCTGGTGGGGTGCACCTTGCCGTGGTGGATCGACAAGGCCGTCACAACGGCCTCGATCGCCGCGGACGCACCGAGGAGGTGACCGACCATCGACTTCGTCGAGGAGATCGCGAGTTTCTTCGAGTGCGAGCCGAACGCCAACTTGATCGCGCGCGTCTCGATCAAGTCGTTGTAGGGCGTGCTCGTCCCGTGCGCGTTCACGTAATCGACCTGATCGGGGTTGATCTTCGCGTGGCGCAAGGCCTCGGCGAATGCACGCGCCGGTCCACGCCCGGATTCCTCGGGGGCCGTGATGTGGTGCGCATCATCCGTCGAGCCGTAGCCCTTGACCTCGGCGTAGATCCGCGCACCGCGCTTCTTCGCCCGCTCGAGCTCCTCGAAGACGAGGATGCCCGCGCCCTCGCCCATCACGAAGCCGTCGCGATCCTTGTCGAATGGGCGCGAAGCCGAAGCCGGGTCGTCATTGCGATGCGAAAGCGCCTTCATGTTGGCGAATCCCGCCAACGACATGGGCGTCGTCGCGGATTCCGAGCCTCCCGTGAGGACGACGTCGGCGTCGCCCCACTGGATCGCGCGCCAAGCCATGCCCATCGCGTGACCGGCCGACGCGCAGGCGCTCGATGTGGTGAAGCTCGTTCCGAGCAACCCGAACCGGATGGAGACCTGGCCCGAGACCGCGTTGGCCATGATCTTCGGGACGAAGTGCGGGCTGACGCGACGCGCGCCGCGCTCCATCATCTCGATGTGTTGCGCCTCGATGCCCGTGATCCCGCCGATGCCGGTGCCGATGATCGCGCCCCAGCGCTCGCGCTCGATCGCTTCGGCCTTGTCCGATTCGAGGCCCGCATCACGCATCGCTTCCCCGGCCGCGAGCAGAGCCCAGGCCGTGAACAGGTCGTACTTGCGCAGGTCGGGCGGTGAATAGTGCTGCGTCAGGTCGAGATCGACCGACGCGGCGAAGTGGACCGTGTGGTCCTTGGTGTCGAAGCGCCGGATGGGTCCGACGCCGTTCTCTCCGCGGAGCATGCGCGCCCACGAAGTTTCGACGTCGTTCCCCAGGGCGTTGATCGTCCCGAGGCCGGTGATGGCGACTCGACGCATGGACCTTCAGCTCTTCGAGGCGATGTACTCGATGGCACTGCCGACGGTCTGGATCTTCTCGGCATCCTCGTCCGGGATCGAGATCTCGAACTCGTCCTCGAATTCCATGACGAGCTCGACGGTGTCGAGCGAGTCAGCGCCTAGGTCATTGATGAACGACGTCTCGCGCGAAACCTTGTCCGGGGTCGTCCCCATCTGGTCACACACGATCTTGATCACGCGTTCTTGGATCTCCGCGGGGTTCGCCACCACCATCCTCCTGGTTCCTCGTTTGCGTTGCTGGGGATCTAGGCGTCCGCCGTGGGGCGGGCGCTAGGGTTCGTCATCCGCCGAGGCTGAGTCCGCCGTCGACGACGATCGTTTGGCCGGTCACGTAGGCGCCACCGGGGCCCACGAGGAAATCGACGGCCAATGCGATGTCTTCCGCGGCGCCGATGCGGCCGAGCGGGATCTTCTGCTTCAGAGCCTCGGCCGATTTCTCGTCGATCGCGCTCGTCATGTCGGTTGCGATGTAGCCCGGAGCGACCGTGTTCACGCACACGTTGCGGCCGGCGAGTTCCTTCGCGAGAGACTGCGAGAGGCCCACGATGCCGGCCTTCGCGGCGGCGTAGTTGGCCTGGCCGGCGTTGCCCGTGAGTCCGACGATCGAGCCGACGTTCACGATGCGGCCGCTCGACTTCATCAGGGGGCGCGCGGCCGCCTTCAGGAAGTTCCACGTGCCCTTCAGGTTCACGTCGACCACGCGGTCGAAATCCTCCTCGCTCATGCGCAGGAGGAGCTGATCGCGCGTGATGCCCGCGTTGTTCACGAGCACGTACAGGCCGCCCATTTCCTTCACGACCTGGTCCACGACGGCGGCCGCGGCCGGGGTCGAAGCCACGTCGCAGCCGTAGCCCTGGGCACCGTCCGCGAACTCGTTGCAGCGGGCCACCGTGTCGGCGCAACGCTCCGCAGTCGTGGCCACGCAGGCCACGCGCGCTCCGCGGCGGGCCAACTGGACGGCGATCGCAGCGCCGATGCCGCGCGATGCGCCGGTCACCAGGGCCACTCGGCCTTCCAGGAAGCGCGTTTCAGTCGTCGGGGGAGGCAAGATGCGGGTCCGTGGGCAGCGCGGCGGAAGCGGGGCGAGGGTAGCAGCACCCCCATCCCCCTTCAACGCTGCTCGGGCGTGTGGGCGCAGGCGGCGCGGGTTTTTTTGCGCGGATCGGGCGCGGAGAAGTCGAATCCGAGCCTGGGAAGAATTCACGGGCGACGCGCTGCGGAGCGGCGCAGATGGTGTCTGGGAGCGTGTAGGCTCGATTCCTTCACACGCTTTCAGCGCCGCGGATCGACGCAGAGGGACTCCGAGAGCGCTCTCAAGCCGTCAACGCCGCAGCCAGATCGTCCGGTTTGGCGGCGGAACGCACGCGCGCTTCGGCATCGATCTTCCCGAGGATTCCGGCCAGCACGGTGCCGGGGCCGGGCTCGAGGAACTCACGCAATCCCTGGGCGAGCGCGTGGCGCATGCTCTTTTCCCACAGAACCGGCGCGCATACCTGCTCGGCCAGTTGGGCGCGAATTCGTTCGGGATCCGTCGTCGGACCGCCGGTCACGTTCGAGGCGAACGGCACGCGAGGTGCGCGAATCGTGCACTTGGCCAACGCCGCGCGCAGCCGTTCGGCGGCCGGGCGCATGCACTCGGAATGGAATCCGCCCGCGACGACGAGCCGCCGCGTGCGCCGCACACCGTGATCCTTCGCGGCGGCTTCGGCGGCATCGAGTGCAGCGATCTCGCCCGACAGGATGATCTGACCCGGGGCGTTCAGGTTCGCGAGCTGGCAGATGCCGACTCGAGCGCCGACGGCCGCCACGGCGCGAGCTTGGTCTTCGGTGGCCCCCATCAAGCTCGTCATGGAGCTCGGGATCGCTTCGCTCGCCGCCTGCATCGCTTCGCCGCGCAGGCGCACGAGGCGTAGCGCATCGTCGAACTCCAGCGATCCCGCCGCCCACAGCGCCGTGTACTCGCCGAGCGAGAGGCCGGCGACGAACGGCACGCGCGCGAGGTCGAGGCCACGTTCTTGGAGCACGCTGACGATCGCGACGCTCGTCGTGAGGATCCCCGGCTGCGCGACGTCGGTGCGGTTCACTTCGTCGCCGCGCGACCAGCACATCTCCGTCAGTGGGATCCCGAGCACGCGGTCCGCACGCTCGAAGATGGCGCGCGCGGCCGGGAAAGCCACCGCGAAATCGCGGCCCATGCCCTCGGACTGCGAGCCTTGGCCGGGAAACAAGAGTGCGGGAGTCGTCATCGAAGAAGTGCTCATCGTGCTGTCTCTCGTGAATCGACCGCTCACCAACGGAGCAGCGATCCGCCCCAAGTCAGTCCGGCCCCGAAGGCGACGAGCACCACCAGTTGGCCCTTCTTCGCACGGCCGGCACGCACGGCTTCGTCGAGCGCGATCGGCACGGACGCGGCCGACGTGTTGCCGTACTCCTGGATGTTCACCATGACCTTCTCGTCGGTCCAACCCAGGCGCTCGAGCGACGCATCGATGATGCGACGGTTCACTTGGTGCGGGACGAGGAGGCACAGATCGTCGTAGGTGTAGCCCTCCATCATCTCCTGGATGCAGTCCACCATGCGCTGGACGGCGAAGCGGTACACCTCGCGCCCTTGGACACGGATCGCGTGCTCCTTCGCGTCGATGGACTGGTGCGTCGGAGGACTGCGCGAACCGCCGGAGACCATGTGGATGAAGCGGTAACCGTCGCCGTCCGCGCCGAGAGTGCACCGCAGGATCTCACCTTGCCGACACTCGTCGTGGGCCGTGACGATCACGGCACCGGCGCCGTCGCCGAAGAGGATGCAGCTCGTGCGATCGGTCAGATCGATGTGGCGCGACAGCGTCTCCGCGCCGATCGCGAGCACGCGCTGCGCACGGCCCGAGGCCACGAACGCCTCGGCCGTGGCGAGCGCGGCGAGGAATCCCGTGCAAGCCGCGACGACGTCGAAAGCGGCGCCCTGCGCGCCGATGGCCTTCTGGACGAGGACCGCGCAGGCCGGCAGGTGGTGATCCGGCGAGACCGTGCCGACGACGACGAGGTCGATGTCCTCGCCCCGCAAATTCGCCGATTCGAGCGCGCGACGCGCGGCGAGGATGCACAGATCGCTCGTCGCTTGGTCGTCGGCCGCATAGCGCCGCCGCTCGATGCCCGTGCGCTGCACGATCCATTCGTTCGAGGTATCGAGCCGTTCCGCGAACCAAGAGTTCGAGACGACGCGCTCGGGAACGTAGGAACCGGTGCCGGCGATCCCGGCGCGGACGCGGGTGGTCATGCGGGAATCTCTCCGGGGGACGTCAAGTCACAGGGGCGCGCACTGCACGCCCCTAGCGGTTCAGTCTAGCTATCCGGCGGGCGACGCGCTCTTCGCGCCTGCGAGTCCGGAGACGATCCGCGCGTTCACGTCGGCGTCGAGTGCGCGAGCGCCGAGAGCCAACGCGTTCGCGACCGCGGTCTCGTCGGAGCGACCGTGGCCGATGATGACGATGCCGTTGACGCCGAGGAGCAGCGCGCCGCCGTACTCCGAGTAGTCGATGCTGCGCTTCACGCCTCCGAGCGCGGCCGCGGGCACCTGCACGCCGTTCTTCGCGAGCTCGCCGACGGTGAGCTTCAACATGAAGCCGGCGAACTCCTCCAGGAGCTTCAGCACGACGTTCCCGGTGAATCCGTCCGTGACGACGACGTCGACCTTGTCCTGGAACAGATCGTTGCCTTCGACGTTGCCGTGGAACTGGATCGGCGCGGCTTTGAGCAGTTTCCAGGCCGCTTTCAGCGTGTCCGTGCCCTTGCCCTCTTCCTCGCCGACGTTCAACAGGCCGATCCGCGGCTCCGCGACCCCGAGCAGCACCTTGGACCAGACCGAACCCATGATGCCGAATTGCATGAGGCTTTCGGGCTTGGGCTCGAGCAAGGCCCCCATGTCCATGAGCGTGACCGGCTTGCCCGTGAGCTTGATCGTGACGGCGATGCCGGGGCGCAGGACGCCGGGCAAGGTGCCGAGGCCGAGCGTCGCCGAACCGACGACGGCGCCGGTGTTGCCCATGCTGACCGCGGCGCCGGCCGCTCCGGCTTTCGTCGCACCGATCATCTTCGCGATCGAGGAGTCGGGCTTGCCACGCAGTGCGGCGGCCGGCGACTCGCCCATGCCGACCACCTGCGACGCGTGCAGGATCGCGAAACCGGGGTCGCCGCCGAGTGCCGCGAGCCGCGCGCGGATCACGACCTCGTCACCGACGAGGAGGATGCGCGTGTGCGGCATCTTCCAGCGACCGGCGGGGTCACACGCGGCGAGGGCTCCGCGCAGGATTGCGTCGGGAGCCTTGTCGCCGCCCATCACGTCGAGGGCGATGCGGGCGGGCGCCATGGAGGGTGAGAAAGGGGGACTCGTGGGGGGAGCAATCGAGGCGTGATCTCGCGAGCGAGTGCCTAGCGTGGTCCTGCCCAGCGGATGAGCCGGACCACGCGAGAGTGATAGGCAACCCAGCGGCTGGATGCCACGACGGAGCGGTTGCGACTCGACCGGCTCACGTTCGCGAGCCCGGCTGGCGGTCACAAATCAGTCGTCCAGAATTCTGTCGGTCCGCAGTGCACTGGGGCTCGCAGGCGCGAACCCGGCGGTCCTAGGACGCTTCGCGTTCCGGCTATCCCCGAATGCTTCGCGTTCGAGCAGGCTTCCAGGACGCTTCGTTTCCAGCAGTCCTAGAACGCTTCGCGTTCCAGCAAGTCCTAGAACGCTTCGCGTTCCAGCAAGTCCTAGAACGCTTCGCGTTCCAGCAA
>CAZKIY010000037.1:2856-2942 GCA_964552875.1 uncultured Planctomycetaceae bacterium | reverse complement strand
GTCCTAGAACGCTTCGCGTTCCAGCACTGCCGTGCCCTTTTCGCCACCCTTGGCGAAGCCGTAATACCCACAGCCCTCGCACACGC
>CAZKIY010000037.1:0-2756 GCA_964552875.1 uncultured Planctomycetaceae bacterium | reverse complement strand
GTGCCCTTTTCGCCACCCTTGGCGAAGCCGTAATACCCACAGCCCTCGCACACGCGATGCTGCTTCGTGGCCGCGCCGCAGCGCGGGCAGTGGTTCGCCGGCGTCACGGTGAGGGCGTGGTGGCTGCGGCGGATGCGCTTGCGGTGCTTGGAGTGACGACGCTTCGGATTCGGCATGACGTGGCTTTCGGCGCGCGGATCAGGGCTCGTGCCCGCGATCTGGGCGTGTTCCTGGTTCGAGGAAGCGGAGGAAGGTAGCGGTGCGCGTCGGGGGTGTCAACGCCGCAAGGAGGCCGTTTGGCCCGGTTCCCCGCACGGGATTCAGCTCCGGGCGAGGCCTTCCGCGATGGCGGAGCGGACCGCCGCGATCGCGGTCGGGACGCCCTCGGGCGTCTGACCCTGCCCTTGTGCGGAATCGGGCCGTCCGCCCCCCCCGCCGCCCAAGGACTGGCTGACGATCTTCGCCAGGTTCCCGGCGCCGAGTTGAGAGCTCTTCGGGACGTTGTGGCACACGATCACGAAGGGCACGCGGCCTTCCTCGCGACCGAACACGGCGAACGCGGTCGAATTTTCGGCCGACTTCAACTTCTCCGCGAGTTCGCGGACGCCCTCGAGCCCGAGGTCGGGCACGTCGAACGCCCCGAACGCCGTCGAGCCGACACGTTCGAGCGCGGCGCGCACCGTTCCGAACACCAGGTCGACATCGCCGCCCTGCGCTTTGGCCGAGGCCTTCTTGGCTTCCTTGAGCGCGGTCTGCATCGCTTCGATGCGCGTGGGCACTTCCTCGGGCGCGGTCTTCAACGCCGCGGCCGCTTCGCGCAAGGTGCGACGCGTGCGTTGGATCTCCTCGACCGCGACCGGACCCGTCACGGCTTCGATGCGGCGCACGCCGGCTTGCACCGCGCGCTCGGAAAGGATCACGAACGGGCCGATGTTCCCCGCCGCGGAGACGTGCGTTCCACCGCACAGTTCCATGGACCAACCGCCGACGTCGAGCACGCGCACCTTCGCGTCGTACTTCTCGCCGAACATCGCGACGACACCGCGCGCTTTCGCCGCGTCGAGGTCCTCGACCGTCGTCGCAACAGGCGCGTTCTGGAACACACGCGAGTTGACGAGCGTTTCGACTTTCTCGAGCTCGTCGGGCGTGACGCCCTTCGGATGCGAGATGTCGAAACGCAAACGATCGGGGCCGACGTAGCTGCCCTGCTGCGCGACGTGCCCGCCGAGGACTTCCTTCAACGCGCGATGCAGCAAGTGCGTGGCGGTGTGGTTTTTCTGCGTGCGCTCACGGCGCGCGAGGTCGACTTCGGCGCGCACTCTCGAGCCCGCGAGCGCCTCGATCGTCGGCGCGCGTCCACCACCGAACGAACCGAGGTGCACGATGACGGATCCCATGCGTCGCGCGTCGCGCACCTCGAACGTGAAGGATCCATCCGCCGCGCGGACGACGCCGGAGTCGCCGACTTGTCCGCCGCCCTCGGCGTAGAACGGGCTTTGGTCGAGGACGAGCGCGTACTCGTTCTCGGCCGTGCTTTCTGCGACGAGGACGAACGCATCGAGCTCGTGCGCGCTCGCCCCGCTTTCGTGGTACGTCGAGCGCGTCGGTTTGACGCTCGCGAGCGCTTCGCCCGAGAGGATCTGCTTGAACCGACCCTCGGTCTTGCTGGCCGTTTGGTGCTTCTTCTGCGCCGTTTCCCAGGCGGCGAGGTCCACCGCGAGACCGCGTTCGCGCGCCATGAGCTCGACCAAGTCCTGCGGGAACCCGTTCGTCGCGTAGAGCTCGAACGCTTCCGCGCCCGGCAGCGTCTTGGCCCCTGATTTCTCGGTCTTCGTCGCGAGTGTCTCGAAGAAGACGAGGCCGCGGTCGAGCGTGCGACCGAAGCTCTCCTCCTCGGAGCGCAACAAGAGGCGCACGTGGTCCTCACGCGCACGCATCTCGGGGAACGTGCCGCCCAGCACTTGAACGACGGCCGGGACGACGTCGCAGAGGAACGGATCGCGCGCGCCGAGATGCTGGCGTCCGAAACGTGACGCGCGTCGGATCAAACGACGCAGCACGTAACCGCGACCCTCGTTCGAGGGCAGCGCGCCGTCGGCGAACGCGGCGGTCACCGCGCGGCAGTGATCGGCCGCGACGCGGAACGCGATGTCGCGTTGCGACGTGCCCGCTTCGTAGCGCGCGCCTGTCACTTCCTCGAGGCGTGCGAAAATCGGCGTGAAGAGGTCCGTGTCGTAGTTCGAGTTCTTCTTTTGCAGCACGGACAGCACGCGCTCGAAGCCCATGCCCGTGTCGACGCTCTTCGCCGGCAGTTCGACGAGCTTGCCATCGTCCTGACGGTTGAACTGCATGAACACGTTGTTCCACAGCTCCATGAAGCGCTCGTTGCCGACGTTGACGCCGATCTTCGGGTCGGCGCCGTCGCGCGGGTCGCTGCCCGGACCGCCGCGGTCGATGTGGATCTCGGTGCACGGTCCGCACGGACCCGTGTCGCCCATCTCCCAGAAGTTCGCCTTCTTGCCGAAGCGCAGCACGCGCTTCGGATCGATGCCCGCGCGCTCGATCCAGATGCGCGCGGCATCCTCGTCGGCCGGCAGACCGTCCTTCGCGTCACCGGCGAAGACCGTGACCCACAACCGATCGGGATCGAGCCCCCACGTCTTCGTCAGGAGCTCCCACGACCAGACGATCGCGTCTTCCTTGAAGTAGTCGCCGAACGACCAGTTCCCGAGCATCTCGAAGAACGTGTGGTGGTA
>CAZKIY010000036.1:17958-20631 GCA_964552875.1 uncultured Planctomycetaceae bacterium | reverse complement strand
AGAGCAGTTGGTCCGCCATGGACAGCGCATCGCGCATGCCGCCGCGCGCGCGGCGCGCGATCTCGTGCGCGACGCCCGACTCCGCGACCACGTTTTCGGCCGCGAAAACGTGCTCGAGACGCGCCGCGATCACGGCTTCGGGGAGCGGCGAGAGGCGCAGGATCTGACAACGCGACAGGATCGTCGCCGGCACTTTCTGCGGGTCCGTCGTCGCGAGGAGGAACTTGACGTGCTTCGGCGGCTCTTCGAGCGTCTTCAGGAGCGCGTTGAACGCCTCCTTCGTCATCATGTGGACTTCGTCCACGATGTAGATCTTGAACCGCGCGCGCATCGGCGCATAGGCGACGTTCTCGCGCAGCTCGCGCACGTCTTCGATGCGGCGATTGCTGGCCGCGTCCATCTCGATCAAGTCAGGATCCGCGCCGCGGTCGATGGCCGTGCAGTGATCGCACACGCCGCAAGGGTTCGCGGTCGGACCCGTCACGCAATTCAGCGCCTTCGCGAGGATGCGCGCGGTCGTCGTCTTGCCGGTCCCGCGCGGACCCGAGAAGAGGTACGCGTGTCCGACGCGCTGCTCCTCGATGGCACCTTGGAGCGTGCGCGCGATGACTTCTTGCCCGACGAGGTCGGCGAAGTCCTTGGGGCGGTACTTGCGTGCGAGGACGAGGTACGACACGCGGGCGATCTTACGCGTGCGATCGACGCGGAGGACACACCGCGTCGGAGCCCGAACGTCCGCGCGTCGCGTTCGTGGTCCCAACCGGCGCGCGAGCGGAGAGTTGGGCCCGGGCTCCTTGCGCCTAGAACTGCGGCCCTTAGGGCTGCTCCGTTCCCGGCCTGACCCGATTCGTGCCCGTCCCATCGCCCGGGACCGGGCCCAATTCTCCGCTCGCCCCGCGGAGCCGATGCTCGCGCGTGCCCATCCTGACACGGCGCGCGACCGCGGTCACCCGCTCCTCACGCGCCCTCGAAGCACCACTCTCCCCACTTCGGCCGAGGTCCGTTCGGATCGACGCGAGCACGAGGCTCGCGCCGATCCGACGAGGACGCGTGACGGGCGAGGTGGCGGAGAGGGAGGGATTCGAACCCTCGGTGCCATTGCTGACACCTACGCTTTCCAAGCGTATGCAATCGGCCACTCTGCCACCTCTCCGCACGTTGCCGGTTGAGGAGCGGAGTCCACGAAAGTTGGCGGAGAGGGTGGGATTTGAACCCACGATGCACTTGCGCGCATGCTGGTTTTCGAAACCAGTGCCTTCAGCCGCTCAGCCACCTCTCCAAATTCCGTGGAGGAGCACGCGAGGCACACGGCCGAGCGCGACCCGTTTCCGGGCCACCATCGGCCGATCACTCCGCGCGTCCGCGCTTCTTTTGAAAGAACTCCTGGAGCAGCGCGCGCGCCTCGTCGGCGAGCACACCCTCCGCGATCTCGGCCCGGTGGTTGAGTCGCGGATCGGTCAGGACCGATCCGAGGCTCACGGCGCCGCCGAACTTCGGGTCGCGCACGCCCCACACGACACGCGCGACTCTCGCATGCGAGAGCGCGCCGGCGCACAGGAAGCAGGGCTCGACCGTCGTGTAGACGATGGCTCCGGGCAAGCGCAACGCGCCGAGACGTGCGCACGCGCGCTGCACTGCGAGCAGCTCGGCGTGCGCGGTCGGGTCGCGCCGCGCATGGGTCTCGTTGTGAGCCTCCCCCACCACGACACCGTCCAGGATCACGACCGCGCCGACCGGCACTTCGTCGAGCGCGGCGGCCCGTCGAGCGAGATCGAGCGCGAGCCGCATGCCGTCCTCGTCGGCGCGCGCTCCACCCGGCTCGGGTTCACCAGGATGGGTGTCACCAGGGCTGGATGCAGCAGGCGTCATCGAGGGCGGAGTTCCTGGGGAGGGTCGTTCGCGATGAGGTCGGTAGTTGCGAACGCGAGCGCGCACCGGTTCGTCCGGAGCGCTCTCGCGCGTGAGCTGGTACACCCGAGTGGACTTGAACCACTAACCTTCTGATCCGTAGTCAGATGCTCTATCCAATTGAGCTACGGGTGCATGGGGCGGAAGGTTGTAGCCACGGTCCCCCGGCGTGTCAACGCGCGCCCGGCGTCGGCAGATTCGAGCCGCGAGCCGTCGGGCCGACACCTTCGTTCCGGGCGCGGCGGCCGGTAGTCTCTCGCGCATGGCCGAGAGAAGCTCGATTCCCCACCTCCTCGACCTCCAGGACCTCTCCGACCAGGAAGTCGACGACCTGCTCGACCTCTCGACGCGGATCAAGCGTCGGGCGGGCGCGTTCCAGCTGACCGGCAAGACGGTCGGGCTGCTCTTCTTCCGCCCGTCGCTCCGGACGCGCGCTTCGTTCGAGGCTGCGGTCAACCAGCTCGGCGGCCAAGCGATCCACCTCACCGCGTCGTCGGATTTCTGGGAGCTCGAGTCGCAGGACGGGTCGGTCATGGACGGTCGCGCGCCCGAGCACGTCAAGGATGCGGCGCGCGTGTTGTCGCGCTACGTCTCGGCGCTCGCGATCCGTCCGGCGCTGAGCGGACAATCGTGGGCCGCCGATCGACGCGACGCGACGATCCGCGCGTGGGCGCAGCACGCGCAAGTGCCCGTCATCAACATGGAGAGTGCCCTGTGGCACCCGCTGCAAGCGCTCGCCGACCTCATGACGTTGCGCGAGACGCT
>CAZKIY010000036.1:14640-17858 GCA_964552875.1 uncultured Planctomycetaceae bacterium | reverse complement strand
AGCCGTCGTGCGCGCACGCAGGGTTGGATCGTCGACGAGAGCCTGATGAAGCTCGGCGCGGACGCGCGGCTCATGCACGCCGGTCCCGTACGCCGGAACCTCGAGGTCACGGACGAAGTGCTCGACGGTGCCCGGAGCCTCGTCTACGACCAGGCCGAAAATCGCCTGCATTCGCAGAAGGCCTTGCTGGCGCGGCTACTGCGCGCCTGAACGTCTGCGCCGGAGTCGAGCGGCGCGCGGACCGTCGAGGTGCTGCGTGACACACTCGGATCCCGCAACTTCGTGAACGTTCCAGCGCGCGCGCGTGCGCTGTAGTCTGCGCGTCGAGAGCTGTGCCGCACGCCGATGACCGACCCCGATTTCGTCCACCTCCACGTCCACTCCGAGTACAGCCTCCTCGACGGGGCGAACCGGATCTCGGATCTCATCACGGCGTGTCAGGCGGACAAGCAGACGGCGATCGCGCTCACGGACCACGGCAACCTCTTCGGCTCCATCGAGCTCTACCAGACCGCCAAGAAAGGCGGCGTGAAGCCGATCCTCGGTTGCGAGGTCTACGTCGCGCGACGCTCGCGCTTCGAACCGCACAGCAAGGCCAAGGGAAACGGTTACCACCACCTGACTTTGCTCGCGCGTGACGCGGAGGGTTGGAAGAACCTCGTCAAGCTCGCATCGGCGGCGTACCTCGAGGGCTACCACTTCCGGCCGCGCGTCGACCGCGAGCTGCTCGCGCAACACGCGCGCGGGCTGACCTGTCTCTCGGGTTGCCTCGCGGGCGAGATGTCGCAGCTCGTCATCGCGGATCGCGAACCCGAGGCGCTCGAGCTCGCCGGGACTTGGCGCGACCTGTTCGGCCCTGAGCATTTCTGGCTCGAATTGCAGCGCAACGGCATCGAGACGCAGACGAAGGTCAACGAAGCCCTGGTGCGCGTGCACCAGAAGACGGGCATCCCCCTCGTCGGCACGAACGACATCCACTACTTGCGCCACGAGGACTGTCAGGCGCAGGACGTGCTCTTGTGCATCCACACGGGCGCCAAGCGTTCGGACGCGAAGCGGTTTCGGTTCGAGACGAGCAGCCTGTACTTCAAGACACGCGCGGAGATGGCGCACGACTTCCGTGATCTCCCGGGTTGCGTCACAGCGACCATGGACGTCGCGGAGCAGGTGAACCTCGAGATCGAGTTCGGCAAGTACCGGCTGCCGATCTTCACGCCGGACACGCCCGAAACGGCGGACGAGATCTTCGATCGACTGCTCGAGGAAGGACTCGCGCGCCTGTATCCGAACGGACACGAGGCCGCGCGCACGCGCCTCGACTACGAAAAGGGCGTCATCCGCGAACTGGGCTTCGTCTCGTACTTCCTCGTCGTGTGGGATCTCGTGCGTTGGTCGCGGGCGAACGGCGTCCCCGTCGGACCGGGGCGCGGATCGGCGGCGGGATCGATCGTGGCCTACCTGCTCGGCATCACGAAGGTCGATCCGCTGCGCTACGACCTCCTTTTCGAACGCTTCTTGAACAGCTCGCGCGTGTCGATGCCCGACATCGACATCGACTTCTGCATGGAGGGACGCGAGCGCGTCCTCGAATACACGCGACGCCGCTACGGCAGCGATCATGTCGCGCAGATCGTCACGTTCGGGACGATGGCGTCGCGCACGGTCATCCGCGACGTCGGTCGCGCGCTCGACTTGCCGCTCGCCGAAGTCGATCGCGTCGCGAAGAAGATTCCCGCGGGCCCGAACGCGCCGTCGCTCGAGGAATTCCTGGCGAAGGACGCCGACATCAAGGCGCTGATCGCCGAAAAGCCGCAGTTGGCGGAGCTCTTCAAGATCTCCCTGCCCCTCGAAGGTCTCGCGCGCCACATCTCGACGCACGCGGCCGGCGTCGTCATCGCCGATCGACCGATCGTCGAATACGTGCCGCTCGCGAAGAACGGCGACGACATCTGCACGCAGTGGTCCGCGCCGCAGCTCGAGGATCTCGGGCTGCTCAAGATGGATTACTTGGGGCTACGGACCCTGACGATCCTCGAGCGAGCGCTCGCGAACGTGCGCAAGCAGGGCGGCGTCGCGCCGGACCTCGATACGCTTCCGCCCGGTGATCCGGCGACGTACCGCTTGCTGACGAGCGGCGACACGTTGGGCGTCTTCCAACTCGAATCCGAGGGCATGAAAAAGCTCCTCGGTCGCATCAAGCCCGACTGTTTCGAGGACTTGATCGCCATCCTCGCGCTCTATCGACCTGGCCCGCTCGAGTCGGGCATGGTCGAGATGTTCACGCGCCGCAAGCACGGCGAGGAAGAGATCGCGTACCCACACACCTCGATGGAAGCGATCCTGCGCGACACTTACGGGTGCATCGTCTACCAGGAGCAGGTCATGTTGATCTCCAGCGCCCTGTCGAGCTTCTCGTTGAACGAAGCCGACAACTTGCGCAAGGCGATGGGCAAGAAGAAGCCCGAGATCATGCAGAAGTTCTCCGACCAGTTCGTGTCGGGCGCGAAAGCGAACGGCTGTCAGGAGAGCATCGCAAAAGAAGTCTGGGACAACATCCTCAAGTTCGGCGGCTACGGCTTCAACAAGTCGCATTCGACCGCCTACGCGGTGCTCACGTATCAGACCGCCTATTTGAAGGCCAACCACCGCGGTGCATTCCTGGCTGCGAACCTCTCGTGCGAGATGTCGAACGCGAAGAAGGTCAAAGAGTTCGTCGACGACGCGCGCAAGAGCAGCGTCGAGATGCGTCCGCCCTCCATCGAGCGATCCGTATGGGAGTTCGAGCCCGAAGGCACGGCGCTGCGGTACGGCTTCGGCGCGATCAAAGGCACGGGTGAGAAGGCGATTCACGCCGTGATCGAAGCGCGCGCCGCGCTGCGCGCGAAGAAGACGCCGCCGACATTGCACGAGTTGTGCTCCGAGGTCGATCCGCAGGCGACCGGCAAGGTCTGTTGGGAAGCGATGATCAAGGCCGGAGCCTTCGATGCGCTCGACAAGGACCGCGGCGCGTTGCTCGCGTCGGTCGAGGCGGTGATGGCCGAGGGCACCCGCGCCGCCGCGGATCGACGCGCCGGCCAAGGCAGCCTTTTCGGCGACGCTCCGGGTGCTGCGAGCGGCGCCACCGCGACGAAGTCGGCCATCGCGGCCGCGCGCGTCGGCACGATGACGAAGGCGGAAGTCCTGCGCGCCGAGTTCGAAGTCCTCGGCTTCTATCTATC
>CAZKIY010000036.1:5047-14540 GCA_964552875.1 uncultured Planctomycetaceae bacterium | reverse complement strand
GGATCCGCGCGGCGCGCTCGTTCTCCATGACCGCCCGCGGGCGGCGCGGATCAGGCCTCGGCCTTCGCTGCCTTCGGAGTGCGCTCGACGAACTCGACGATCGAGCGTTGACCGTTGTCGCCCAAACGCGGCTTCGAGAGGTGCAGGATCCGGCAGTAGCCGCCCGGTCGCGTCTTGAAGCGCGGACCGATCGTCGAGAACAGCTTGTCGACCGTCACCTTGTCCCGCAACGCGGCAAATGCCATGCGGCGGTGATGCAACGTGTCGTCCTTCGCGAGCGTCACGAGCTTCTCGACGAACGGCTTGATGGCCTTCGCCTTCGGCGTCGTGGTGATGA
This sequence comes from uncultured Planctomycetaceae bacterium, assembly GCA_964552875.1. GTDB lineage: Bacteria > Planctomycetota > UBA1135 > UBA1135 > JAEUHZ01. The sequence goes on along the minus strand of CAZKIY010000036.1, from coordinate 14,203 downwards.
TGCGCTCGTGGAGGATCAGCGAGTTCGCCATGTTCTTCGTCATGGCGATTCGGTGTTCCGTCGTCCGACCGAGTCGGTTTCCTGCGCAGCGGTGTCTCATGGCTTTTGTCCTCTCGATCCGTTCGGGACCGTTCGTCTCTAGACGTTCATCCCGAGCGAGAGCCCGCGCTCGGCCAACTTGTTCTTGATCTCGGTCAGGCTCGTCTTCCCGAGGTTCTTCAGGTTCATGACCTCGTTCTCGCTCATGCGGACGAGGTCGCCGAGAGTCTGGATGTTCGCGCCGTCGAGGCAGTTCCTCGCGCGGACGGACAATTCCAGGTCGGCGATCGGTTCCGTGAGGACGGCCGAAAGCTCGGTCGTCTCGCGGTTCCGCTGGTTGTATTCCGATCCGTCCGGGCTGTCCGGAACCAGTTCGCGATCACGGCTCGTGCCGAAGAGAACGAACGGGTTCAGGTGCTTGCGGTAGATCTTGGCCGACTCGATGAGCGCCAGCTCGGGCGCGATCGTGCCGTCGGTCCAGATCTCGAGCACGAGGCGGTCGTAGTTCGTCAACTTACCGACGCGCGTGGCCTCGATCGAGTAGCGCACGCGGTGGACCGGCGAGAAGATCGCGTCGACGGGGATCGTCCCGAGCTGTTGGAGGTCGGAGCTGTTCTCCTCGGCCGCCACGTAGCCGCGGCCGCGCTTGACGCGCAGCTCGATGCGGAAGGGACGATCCTTCGTGAGCGTCGCGATGAAGAGCTCGGGGTTCGCCACCTGGGCGTCGCCCGGGCACATCACGTCGGCACCCGTGATCGGGCCCTTCGTGTTCTTCTCGATGCGGCACGTGACTTCGTCGCCACCTTCGAACGCGACGCGCAAGCGCTTCAGGTTGAGGATGACGTCGGTGACGTCCTCGAGGATGCCCTCGAGCGAATCGAACTCGTGCTGCGCGCCTTCGATGCGCACCGACACGACGGCGGTGCCCTCGATCGACGAGAGCAGGACGCGTCGCAGACCGTTGCCGATCGTGTGGCCGAAGCCACGCTCGAACGGTTCGATCAGGAAGCGACCGTAGGTCGGGGTCAGGGTGTCGCTGTCCGGCAACACTTTGCTGGGCAGCTCGAAATTACGCCAACGGATACGCATGGTGTTCGAATCTCCGGGTGAGGCCTGATACCGGGGGGATTCCGGCGCGCATCGCCCCCATCGCTTACGAGTCCGAACGACGCGACGCGGCCTCGGGCACGCGCAGTCAGGACTCCTCTGGCGACGGGTGCGCCCACGGCTTCACGCCGCGGACGCGCGCCGGTGTGATGTCACTTCGAGCAGAGCTCGATGATGAGCTGTTCCTGGATGGGGTGCGGGACGTCTTCGCGGCGCGGGACGCCGACGACCTTCGAAGTCAGGGCATCGCCCGCGACCTCGAGCCAGATGGGGATCGCCTGCGACTTGTTCACTTCGATGGCCTCGCCGACCATCTTGCGTGTGTTCTCTTTGGTCCCCGCCGTGACGATGTCGCCCGGACGGACCTGGAAGGAGCAGATGTCGACCTTCTTGCCGTTGACGCGGAAGTGGCCGTGATTGATCAGCTGACGTGCGTGGTTGCGCGAGAGCGCGAAGCCGCTGGCGACGACGACGTTGTCGAGGCGACGCTCGAGCAGGATCATCAAGTTCTCGCCGGTGTTCCCGCGCAGGCGCTCGGCCTCGAGGAAGTAGAGCTTGAACTGACGCTCACCCACGCCGTAGATGCGCTTGAGCTTCTGCTTCTCACGCAGTCGCACGCCGTACTCGGTGACCTTCGTCCGCTTCTGCGCGTGAACGCCCGGCGGATAGTCGCGACGTGAGACGGCGCACTTCTCCGTGAAGCAACGCTGGCCCTTGAGGAAGAGCTTCATGCCTTCCCGACGGCACAGTCGGCACTTGGGATCGATGATGCGGGACATACTGCGTTCTCTGGTTCTGTTCTTGGGGCGCGCGCGTCGTGAGTAGTTTGGGTGGGACGCGGATCGATCAGACGCGACGCTTTTTGCGCGCGCGGCAACCGTTGTGCGGGAGCGGCGTGATGTCCTCGATCGTGAGGACCTTCAAGCCCGTGTTCGACAGGGCGCGGATAGCCGACTCGCGGCCGGAACCTGCTCCGCGGACACGAACCTCGACTTCTTTGACGCCCAGTCGCATGGCACCCGCCGCTGCGCGCTCGCCCGCGCGCTGAGCGGCGAACGGCGTGCTCTTGCGCGTGCCCTTGAATCCGACGCAACCGGCCGAACCCGTCGCGACGACTTCGCCGTTCGACGTGGTGATCGTGACGTGCGTGTTGTTGAACGTCGCCTTCACGTGCGCGACACCGCGCGACGTGATCCGACGGACCTTCTTCTTGGCGACCTTGGCCATGGATTACTTCATTCCCTTCACGGACTTCTTGCCGGCGACCGTCTTGCGCGGACCCTTCCGAGTGCGAGCGTTCGTGCGCGTGCGCTGACCGCGGACCGGCAGGCCGCGGCGGTGCCGCAGCCCGCGATAGCAGGCGATTTCGCGCAGGCGGGTGATCGAGGCCGCGATCTGCCGGCGCAAGGTGCCCTCGACGAGGTACTCCTTCTGCAGGTAGTTCGCGAGCATCGCGATCTGCTCCTCGTTGAGCTCGCGGGACTTCATCCCGCGGTTCAGCTTGAGGTGATCGCAGACCTTGTGCGCCGTCGTTTCACCGACGCCGTAGAGGTACTGCAGCGCGATTTCGAGGCGCTTGTTCGGGGGGATATCGACACCGATGACACGCGGCATCTGGTTCTAAGCTCCGTTTTCCATGACTTGTTGTTCTCTGGTCGCGCCGGGTTCGGCGCGGACGTTGTGAGGGTTCGTTGGGTGTTGGGCAGGGCCGGGTGGTGGGCTGGCAAGTCCGAGACGGACTTCGTCACTGTCCCTGTCCGGCGATGAATTCTGTAGGGCTACTTACCCTGCCGCTGCTTGTGGCGCGGGTCCGTGCAGATGACGCGGACGACGCCGCGACGGCGGATGATCTTGCAGTTCATGCACATACGGCGAACGCTGCTTCGCACCTTCATGAGTCGTTCCTCTTCCTTCGCTCGCCGCGACAGATGATGCGGCCCTTCGTCAAATCGTACGGCGACATCTCGACCGTGATCTTGTCCCCGGCCAGGATGCGGATGTAGTGCATGCGCATCTTCCCGCTGACGTGCGCCAGGATCTCGTGCCCGGAATCCAAGCGCGCGCGGAATCGCGCGTTGGGCAGCGCTTCCGTAACGATGGCCTCGACGGTGATCGGTTCTTCTTTGGCCACTACGCGGCCTCCATGCCGGCTGACGCCGAGCGCAGAGAGCGAAAGACCTCGTCGGGGCTGCGTTCCCCATCGATTTCCTGGAGGAGGTTCTTCCTCGCGTAGAAGCCCTGCAGCGGCTGCGTCTGATCGCGGTACACCGCCAGACGCTTCTCCACGGTCGACAGCTCGTCGTCCGTGCGTGTGTAGAGCTCGCCGCGGCAGCGATCGCAACGCCCCGCCACCTTGGGCGGAGAGTTGCGGACGTGATGGATGTGCCCGCACTCGCGGCAGGTCGTGCGACCCGTGAGGCGCTCGACGAGCGCACGATCGCCGACGCGCAGGTCGAGGACGCAGACCGAGGTCGCGGTGCCGAGACGCTTGTCCAGCGCTTCGGCCTGCGGCAGGGTTCGGGGGAATCCGTCGAGGAGGAATCCGCGCGCGCAGTCGGGCTTGGCGACGCGATCGAAGAGCATGTCGAGGACCAAGTCGTCCGGGACGAGGCGGCCGCTGTCCATGAACTCCTGCGCACGCTTCCCGAGCTCGGTCCCCTTCGCGCGGTGTTCGCGGAAGAGATCGCCGGTCGAAACGTGCGGCAACGCGAGCTCGGCGCTGAGCCGGCTCGCTTGCGTGCCCTTCCCCGCGCCGGGAGGACCCAAGAGGATGAGGACCCGTCGAGTCACTTCTTGTCGTCCCTCTTGTCGGTGCTGCGGGTCCAGCCGGGACCGGAACCCTTCATGAAGCCCTCGTAGTTACGCATCACGAGAGCCGCGTTGAGGCGGTCGACGAGATCGAGCGCGACACCCACCGTGATCAGCACCGACGTGCCGCCCAGGAAGTAGCGCATGTCCATCGGGATGCTGCTGCCGCTCGTCACGAACGCCGGCAGGATCGCGATGATCGCCAGGAATGCCGCACCGGCGAGTGTGATTCGCGTGAGCACGTTGTCGAGATATTCGGCCGTCTTCGCACCCGGGCGGATGCCGGGGATGAACGAGCCGTGCTCGCGCAGGTTGTCCGCGATCTCCGTCGGCTGGAACATCAACCGGTTCCAGAAGAAGCAGAAGAAGAAGACCAGCGCGACATAACTCGCGACGTGCACGAAGCCGGTCGGCGAGCTGAACACGTCCTTGAGGTTCGACAGGCCGAGCCAGTCGAAGATCAGCGCCGGGATGATGAACACGACCGAGGCGAACACGATCGGCATGACGCCGGCCATGTTGACCTTGAGCGGCAGGTAGTGACGCTGACCGCCGTAAGCGACGTTGCCGCGCGAGAGGCGCGCGTACTGGATCGGCACGCGGCGCGCGCCCTTGTGGATGAAGACGACCACGAGGACCGTGACCACCCAGATCACCGACAGGGTGAGCAGCGTCTGCCAGAACTCGCCATCGTCGATCGAGCGCAAGCTGATCAGCGCCGTCGGGATCGTGGCGACGATGCCGGCCATGATGATCAGCGAGGCACCGTTGCCGACGCCGAACTCGGTGATGAGCTCACCGATCCACATCACGAGCAGCGCACCGGCGAGGAGCGAAAGCACGACGACGAGGCCGAGCGCGAGGGTGTTCCCACGCATCCCGTCCGCCACGAGGTCGGGCTTCTGGAGGAAGACGCCCGTGTAGATGAAGAGACCTTGGATGAGAGCGATCGGGACGACCGCCAGGCGCGTCCACTGGTTGATCTTCTTCTGCCCGGCCGCGCCTTCCTTCTGGATGGCTTCGATGCGCGGCGAGACCTTGCTCAGCATCGAGAAGATGATCGACGCCGAGATGTACGGCATGATCCCGAGCGCAAAGAGGTTCGTGTTGCCGATGTCGCCCCCTGAGAAGGCGCTCATCAGGCCGAACAGCGACCCTTGATCCTGGTTGCGACGCAGGAACTCCGGGTTCATCCCGGGGATCGGGATGTGGAACCCCACCCGGTACGCGACCAGGAGGGCCAGAGTGACCCAGATCCTGGTGCGGGTCTCGGGGACCTTGAACAGTTGGAAGAAGGAGTTCTGCACGAAGGGCTCCGAATCAGGCCTGCTCCACCGGAGCTTCGCGGCCCTGCACGTCGAGCACGACGACAGTGCCGCCGGCAGCTTGGATCTTCTCGATCGCGGACTTGGTGAACTTCTGGGCGCGCACGGTCAGACGCCGCTCGAGCTTCCCGTTGCCGAGGATCTTGAACAGGTCCGTGACGCGACTCGTGAGGCCCTTCTCGAGGACCACGGCGAGTTCGATCGTCGTGCCGTCGGCGAAACCGTTGAGGTCGTCGACGTTGATCACGGTGAAGCTCGTGCGGAAGCGCGCGTTCGTGAAGCCGCGCTTCGGCACGCGCCGGTAGATCGGCATCTGGCCACCTTCGTAGCCGGGACGGCGACTCGTACCCGAGCGCTGGCCCCAACCCTTGTGGCCGCGGCCGGAGGTCTTGCCGAGCCCGCTACCCGGACCGCGGCCGATGCGGCGGCGGTCTTCGTAGCGGACACCCTTGCCGGTGACTGTCTTCAGATCCATGGCGGTCTTTTCGAGCTCGTGTGCTGGGAGGGTTCGCGGAGGGCGTGGAGGGTGCGGCTTGGGGCTCAGCCCACCGGCACGCCGCGCAGTGCGGCAACTTCTTCGGGCGTGCGCAGCTGCGACAGCGCGTGGAGGGTCGCTTTGACCAAGTTCACCGGGTTCGTCGAACCGTAGGACTTCGAGAGGATGTCCTTGATGCCGGACATCTCGCACACGGCGCGCACGGACGGGCAAGCGATGATGCCCGTGCCCGGCGACGCCGGCAGGATGCGCACCATCGCGCTGCAGTACTCGCCTTGGACTTCGTGCGGGATCGTGCCGCTCTTCGTGAGCCGCACGCGCATGAGATGCTTGCGTCCATCGCGCGCCGACTTCTCGATCGCGTTGGGGACCTGGCGCGCCTTGCCGAAGCCGTAACCGACGACGCCGGACTTGTTGCCGACGATCTGGAGAGCGGCGAAGGAGAAGCGACGGCCGCCCTTCACCACGCAGGCGGAGCGGTTCACCTTGACGAGGGCCTCGCCGAGGCCTTGGACCTCGCCGACTTCCATGCCGTCGAGGTAGCGGATCTTGGGCTTCATCGTTGCGGGGTCGGTTGCAGTGTCGGTTGCGGGTGCGGTCTCGCGCTTCGGGCGGGCCTCGTCGGCACGATCGACGTCGTTCGAGCGACGGAGTTCGTGACGGTGGGCATGAAGCGCTGGGCGAGTGGTCGGCTGGAGGGAGTAGGGTTGCGAGCGTAGGGCCGGATCGACGTCGAGGAGGCTCGCCGTCGATCCGCTGGGATCAGAACTTCAGGCCGCCCTCGCGGGCGGCCTCGGCCAGCGCCTTGACGCGGCCGTGAAAACGGGCGGACCCACGGTCGAACACGACTTCCTGGATGCCGGCATCGCGAGCTTTGCGCGCGATCTCGGCCCCCACGATCTTGGCTCGTTCCGTCTTCGTCTTGCCGGTGAGGCTCGACGCGAGGTCCTTCGCCGTGGTCGTCGCATGCGCCAGCGTCTTGCCGGTCGCATCGTCGATCAATTGAGCGGCGATGTGCTTGAGCGAGCGCGACACGGAGAGCCGCGGCAGCGTCGTCGTACGCCGGATCCGATTGCGCACGTGGTGTGCGCGTCGGGCTCGGCGGGTCTTCTTCAGCGTGATGGCGTCCATCTGCGGTCAGCTCCCGAAGCTCTTGCCGGACTTGCGGCGAACGACCTCGTCCTTGTAGCGAACACCCTTGCCCTTGTAGGGCTCGGGCGGTCGTCGCTTGCGGATCGAGGCGGCGAGGTGGCCCACGGCCTGCTTGTCCGCGCCGGTGATGATGATGTTCGTGGGATCGGGGGTCAGGACCGTGATCCCCTTCGGGATCTCGATGGTCACCGGCTTGTTGTAGCCGATGTTCAGCGTGATCTTCTGACCCTGAGCGGCGGCGTTCCAACCGACGCCTTGGATCTCGAGCTTCTTCTCGAAGCCCTTCGTCACGCCCACCACCATGTTGGCCAACATGGCGCGAGTCATGCCGTGGAAGGCGCTGGTCGTGCGCACTTCGGAGGAGCCCTCGAGCACTTCCACCGCCACCGTCCCCTTGTCGACGGTCACGTCGACTTCGGGCCGGAGGTCCAGCGAAAGCTCGCCCTTGGGTCCCTTCACGGAGACCTTCCGATCACTCTTCGTGACCGTGACTCCCGCGGGGAGGGAAATCGTCTTGCGACCGATACGCGACATGGGACTGGGGTCCTTCTTCTTGCTCTCGGTCAGTAGACCTTGCACAGCACTTCGCCGCCGATGCGATCGCGGCGCGCCGTGCGGTCCGACACGATGCCCTTGGGCGTCGAGAGGATCTGGATACCGAGGCCGCGCACGATCGGGCGCAGCTCTGCGGCGGAGGAGTAGACGCGGCAACCGGGCTTGCTGACCCGCTGGATGGAGCGGATCACGAACTCACCGGTTTCACCGTATTTCAGGCTCAGGATGAGGCTCGCGGCAGGTTGCCCCGGCTCGACGTGGAAGTCGGCGATGAAGCCTTCTTCTTTGAGAACCTGAGCAATCCCCTGCTTCACGGTCGAAGCGGGAATGGACACGGTTTTCTTGTGGACCCGCGTTGCATTGCGGATCCGCGTGAGCATGTCGGCGATCGGATCGGTCATGGACATGAGGGGTTCTCCGATCTCACCACGAGGACTTGATCATGCCGGGGATCTCGCCCTTGTGAGCGAGCTCGCGCAGGCAGATGCGGCAGATCTTGAACTTCTGGTACACGGCACGAGCACGGCCGCACATCGAGCAACGTGTGTAGTTGCGCGTGCTGAATTTCGCAGGACGCGAACACTTGACGATCCAGGTGGTCTTGGCCATCGCTCAGTCCTTCTTCTTGCCCTTCGTCTCGCGAACCTGGAACGGCATACCGAGCTCCTTGAGCAACGCGTAACCGTGTTCGTCCGTGCCGGCGCTGGTCACGAACGTGATGTGCATCCCCTGCTGGAACTCGACCTTGTCGAAGTCGATCTCCGGGAAGACCGTCTGCTCGGAGAGACCGAGCGTGAAGTTCCCGCGACCGTCCAGCTTGTCCTTCACGCCGCGGAAGTCGCGGATACGCGGAAGGACGATGGAGAACAGGCGGTCGGCGAACTCCCACATGCGCTGGCGACGCAAGGTCACCATGCACGCGATGGGCATGTTCTCGCGCAGCTTGAAGCCCGAGATCGCCTTCTTGGACTTCTTGATGACGGCGCGCTGACCGCTGATCGTCGCGAGGTCGCGAGCGGCCTGGTCGACGCGAGTCTTGTTCTCGACGGCGCCCTTGACGCCCATGTCGATCACGATCTTCTCGAGACGCGGGATCGCGTTCGGGTTCGCGATCTTGAAGCGCTCCTTGAGGCGCCCCTTGACGTCGGTGTCGTACTTCGCCTTGAGGCGAGGCACCACTTGGTTTTGAACGGTGGATTGGACCTTGGCCATGGCTCTCAGCGACCCTCACCCTTCTTCGCGGCTGGCTTGGCAACTTGCTTGCCTTGCTTACCCGTGGCCTTCTTCGCGGCCTGTTGATTCTTCTCGTTGCGGTCCGGCGTCTGGCGCGTCGCCACGCCCTTCGCATCGACGTGCGAGACGTTGCTCGCGTGGATCGAGATCTCGATCTGCAACCGCTCGCCCTTCGGGTTCTTCTGACTGGGCTTTTTGTGCTTCCAGCGCAGATTGATGCCCTCGACGACGACCCGGCCCCCGGCTCGATCGACCGTCTTGACGAGTCCTGAGCGGCCCTTGTCGTTGCCCGCGAGCACCAGAACGGTGTCACCTGTGCGCAGTCGCATCACACCACCTCCTGCGCGAGCGAGATGATCTTCATGAAGTCCTTGTCGCGCAGCTCGCGCGCCACGGCACCGAAGATGCGCGTGCCCTTCGGGTTGTTGTCGGCGTCGACGA
>CAZKIY010000036.1:0-4947 GCA_964552875.1 uncultured Planctomycetaceae bacterium | reverse complement strand
CGCGCCACGGCACCGAAGATGCGCGTGCCCTTCGGGTTGTTGTCGGCGTCGACGAAGACCAGCGCGTTCTGATCGAAGCGCACGTACGAGCCGTCGGCCCGACGCGTGTTCTTCTTGACGCGCACGATCACGCCTTTCGCGACGGATCCGGCCTTGAGCTCGGACCCGGGCAGCGACTTCTTGACGCTGACGACGATCACGTCACCCAGGCCGGCATACCGACGGTGCGTGCCGCCGAGAACCTTGATGCACTGGACGAGCTTCGCGCCGGTGTTGTCGGCGACGTCGAGGAAGGTCTGCATCTGGATCATGCGACACCTCCTTCAGGGTTGAACTCGACCTGAGAGGCGGCACGTGCGCGGTCGATGATGCGGACCAAGCGCCAGCGCTTGAGGCGGCTGGTCGGTCGGCACTCGACGATCTCGACGTGGTCGCCGATCTTCGCGAGGCTCTCCTCGTCGTGCGCGTGGTACTTGACCTGCTTCTTCATGTACTTGCCGTACTTCGGATGCCGGTAGGTCCGGCTCACGAGGACGGTGATGGTCTTGGCCATCTTGTCGCTCGTGACCTTGCCTTCGGTCGTCTTGCGGCGGTTGCGAGTGGTCGTCATGACTGGAGTCTTCCGCTCAACGCGGCTTCTGGCCTCGGATGCCGGCCGTGCGTTCGTTCTGAATGGTCAGGAGGCGCGCGATCGTGCGCTTCAGCTGCTGGATGCGAGCCGGGTTCTGCACGCTCTGCGTCGCCGACTTGAAGCGCAGGTCGAACAGTTCCTTGCGCAGGGTGGCGAGCTCGTAATCGATCTCGTCGCCGGTCTTACCGCGGATCTCGTCGATCTTCATGGGTCAGTTCTTGGAGGTGCGCGGGATCAGGTGGTGGGGAGCCGGCGGATCATCTTGACCTTGACCGGCATCTTGTGAGCGACGCGCTTGAAGACCTGGCGCGCCTTGTCTTCCGTGACGCCGCCGATCTCGTAGATGATGGTGCCGGGCTTGAGTTCGCAGGCCCAGAACTCGACCTCGCCCTTGCCCGAACCCATCCGCACTTCGGCGGGCTTCGAGGTGACTGGCTTGTGCGGGAAGACGCGGATCCATACGCGTGCTGCGCCGCCGCTCGCACGGCTGGCCGCGACGCGACCGGCTTCCAGCGTTTTCGCCGGCAGCCAGGCGTAGTCCATGCACTGCAGGCCGAAGTCGCCGAACGCGACGCGGTGACCGCGCGTGGCCTCGCCCTTCATCTTCCCGCGGTGAACTTTGCGGAACTTCGTCCGCTTAGGCATCAGCGACATTGCGGGCCTCCTTCTGAGCTTGGGGCCGAGCCGGTGCGCGACGCGCGCGCTCGGCGCGCGAGCTCGAGCCGGTCGTCGAGCGGAAATCGACCATCTTGCCGCGCTCGATGTTGCCCTTGTAGATCCAGACCTTGACGCCGATGACGCCATAAGTGGTCTTCGCGATCGCCGTGCCGTAGTCGAGGTGCGCTTGCAACGTCGACAGCGGGACGCGGCCTTCGCGTTCCTTCGACTGACGGGCCATCTCGGCACCGCCGAGGCGACCGTTCAGTTCGATCTTCATGCCGCGCGCGCCGGCTTGCATCGTCGTCTGCATCGCGCGCTTCGTCGCACGGCGGAACGCCATGCGCTTCTCGAGCGCTTCGGCGACGCCTTCCGCCACGAGCTTCGACTCGAGCTCGGGGCGCTTGACCTCGTGCAAAGTCAGGTGAACGGTCGTCTTCGTGATCTTCTGGAGCTCCTTCTTGAGCTCCTCGACGCGGATGCCCTTGCGCCCGACGAGGACACCCGGACGAGCGGTGTAGATGATCACGTGAACCGCTTCCGAAGTGCGCTCGATCTCGATGCGCGGGATCCCCGAGGAGCCGAACTCCTTGGCGACGTGGTCACGGACCTTCTTGTCCTCCAAGAGGAGGCGGCCGAAGTCCTTCTTCTTCGCGTACCAACGCGAGCGATGAGGCTCGACGATGCCGAGTCGGAAGCCGAGCGGATGGATCTTTTGTCCCATGGTCGTCAGGCCCTCAGGCCTTCCCTGCTTTCGCGGGAGTCTTGGCTTTCAACTGCGGCCGATCCTTCTTCTTGGAGCGCTTGGCCTTCGGCTTGGGCTCCGGCTCGACGATCTCTGCGGCCTCACGGACCTTGATGGTCAGGTGGCTGAGGCGCTTCGCGAACGGCATCGCGCGTCCTTGCGGACCCGGTCGGAAGCGCAAACGATCGTTGAGGAGCGGACCGACGTCGGCGCGCGCGTCCGAGACGTACAGCCGGTTCACGTTCACGGCCTCGTCGAGGCTCGCGTTCGCGACGGCCGACTTGACGACCTTCATGTAGAAGGCCGCGCCGCGGTTCGGCGTGAACTGCAGGAGTTCGATCGCCTCGTTCACGCTGCGTCCGCGGATGAGGTTGGCGATGCGCCCCGCCTTCCGCGCGGTGATGCGCGCAAAGCGATGCTTCGCGGTGAATTCGCGTTCGTCGCTCATGCCGTCGCTCCGATGCCGGGCTTGGCCTCTTCCTTCTTGTTCGTGTGACCGCGGAAGACGCGGGTCGGCGAGAACTCGCCGAGCTTGTGACCGACCATGTCCTCGGTGACGACGACGCGGATGTGCATCCGGCCGTTGTGCACCATGAACGTGTGCCCGATGAAATCGGGCGGAATCGTGCTACGGCGCGACCACGTCGTGATCGCGTCGCGCTTGCCACTCTTCTTCTGCACGGCCACCTTCTTCGCGAGGTGGTCGTCGATGAAGGGGCCCTTCTTGAGGCTACGTCCCATGGTTCTAGCTCAGGAGTGGTGCGGACCCGGTTTGCGGCGTCGCAGGATGAATTTGTCAGTCGGGTGGCTCGGACGGCGCGTCTTGCCGCCCTTGGCCAGCACGCCCGAGGGCGAGCAGGGGTGACGACCGCCGGCCGTGCGGCCTTCGCCGCCGCCCATGGGGTGGTCGACCGGGTTCATCGCCGTGCCGCGCACGATCGGACGATGGCCCATGTGACGCTTGCGGCCAGCCTTGCCGAGCTTGACGTTCTGGTGGTCCGTGTTGCCGATGCGACCGATCGTCGCGCGGCACTCGGTGTGGATCTTGCGCAGCTCGCCCGAGGCGAGGGTCACGATCGCGTAGGAGCCCTCGCGCGCCGTGAGTTGCGCGACGGAGCCCGCGGAACGACAGATCTGCGCGCCCTTGCCCCGGTGGAGCTCCACGTTGTGGATCTCCATGCCGACGGGGATGTCGGCGAGCTTCATCGAGTTGCCGAGCGTCGGGTCGGCGGCCTTGCCCGACAAGAGCGTCGTGCCGACCACGAGGCCGAGCGGCGCGATGATGTAGCGCTTCTCACCGTCCGCGTAGTGCAGCAGCGCCAGGAACGCCGAGCGGTTCGGGTCGTACTCGATCGAGTGGACCTTGGCCGGGATGCCGTCCTTGTCGCGACGGAAGTCCACGACGCGGTACATGCGCTTGTTGCCACCGCCGCGGTGACGGCGCGTCTGGTGGCCGTGGTTGTTCCGGCCGCCGGTCTTGCGCAGCGGGCGGAGGAGGCTCTCCAGCGGCTCGACGCGCGTCAGCTCGGCGTAGTCGAGGACCGTGCCGTGGCGGCGGCCCGCGGATGTCGGTCGGTAGATCTTGATGCCCATGGTCGTGTTGTCCTTCTATTGGGCTTTCAGAGGATCTCGATCGTGTCGCCCTCGCGGAGCGCCACCATCGCCTTCTTCCAGTCCGGTGTCTGACCCGCGACCCAGCCGCGGCGACGCATCTTCGGGTTGATCCGCAACGTGTTGACGGAAAGCACCTTGACCTTGAACAGCTTCTCGACCGCGACGCGGATCTCGACCTTGTTGGCCGTGACCGGGACGCGGAACGTGTAGGCGTTGCGCTTGAGCTGGTCGTCGGTCGCCTTTTCCGTGACGACGGGCGACTTCACGACCTGATAGAGCAATTCGAGCCGTGTCACGCGACACCTCCGGTCTTGTGGGTCCCGACGCGGTCCGCGAGCGCGGTGAGCGCCGCGCGCTCCGCGACGACGGTCCCGCCGTTGACGACATCGCGCGCGTTCAGATCGGCGGCAGTCTTCACGACCACTCCCGGGAAGTTGCGGAACGACTTCCACACGTTCACGTCGGCTTCGCTGAGGAGCACGAGCACGCGACGCGGCGTCCCGAGGTCCTTCAAGACTTGCCGCGCGGTCTTGGCCGACGGCGCGTTCATCTTCGGCAGCGTGGCCAGGACGAGCTCGCCGTCCTTCATCTTGCCGAAGAGCGCCGAGCGCAACGCCACGCGCTTCGCCGTGCGCGGCATGTGGTACGAGAAATCGCGCGGGTGGGGTCCGAAGATCGTCCCGCCCTTGCGCCACAGCGGCGACTTCTTGTCGCCCGCGCGCGCGCGACCGGTGTGCTTCTGCTTCCAGGGCTTCTTGTGGCTGCCGTGGACCTCAGCGCGCGTCTTGACCTTGGCCGTCCCCTGCCGCTGGTTCGCGTGGTACATGACCACGGCGTCCTTCAGCGTGCGGTACAGGACCTGAGTCCCGAAGGCCGCCGTGTCGTACTCGGCGTGGCCCATGCTGCCGGCTTTGCCGGCTGCGCTCGCGTCGTAGCTCTGCACCTTCATGGCTTAGGCCCCCGCCTTCTTGGCGCGATACCCGGTCTTCGCGGTTTGGACCTGGACGAATCCGTTGGCCGGACCCGCGACCGATCCGCGCAGGTAGAGCAGGTTGCGCTCGGTGTCGATCTTGACGACCGCGAGGTTCTTCGAGGTGCAGCGCTCGTCGCCCATGTGACCGCCGAGGCGCTTGCCCTTGACGACCTTGCCGATGCGCTTGCTGGCGAGCGAGCCGGGCTGGCGCACGTTCATGCAGCCGTGCGTCTCGGGTCCGCGGCTGAAGCCGTGGCGCTTGATCGTGCCGGCGAAACCGCGGCCCTTCGAGGTGCCGATGACGTCGACGATGTCGCCGACTTGGAA
>CAZKIY010000035.1:0-20818 GCA_964552875.1 uncultured Planctomycetaceae bacterium | reverse complement strand
GCCGACGAATCGGCCTACTACCGCGTCGATCACCTCGTCGCTCCACCCGGTTGCGTTGCCGAAGTCGGCGGCATGGACTTCTTGCCCGACGGTCGACTCGCGATCAGCACGCGCCGCGGCCAAGTATGGCTCGTCGAGAATGCGCTCGCTGACGATCCCGCCGCCGCGAAGTTCACGCTCTTCGCCGAAGGACTCTGGGAAGGTCTCGGCCTCTCCGTTGTCGACGGCCAGATCGTCGTCCTCCAACGCGGCGAGCTCTCGCGCTTGATCGACACCGACGGCGACGATCGCTGCGACCGCATCGAGAACATCTGCGACGCGTGGGGACTCTCGACGAACTACCACGAGTTCGCGTTCGGCCTCCCACGCGACACCGCGGGCAACTTCTACGCCTCGTTGAACCTCGGTTTCGGTGTGCCGCACTGGTGGCACGGTCAGTCGTACGAACCCTGGCGCGGTTGGGTCCTGAAGATCGCGCCGGACGGAACGATGTCGCCGTTCGCCAGCGGCTTCCGCTCGCCGTGTGGTATCGCGATGAACGCGACGGGGGACTTGTTCGTCACCGACAACCAGGGCGACTGGGTTCCGACGTCGTCGATCGCGCATGTCGAGGAAGGGAAGTTCTACGGCGCGCCTGCATCGCTCAAGTGGACGAGTGAGTACCGCGCGGCGAACACGCAGCCGTCGGACACGAACCCGGTCGCGGCGCAACGAACGCCGCCGGCCGTGTGGATCCCTTACGGTTGGTCGCGCTCGACCGGTGACCTCGCGCCGTTCCCCGCCGACAACTCGTTCGCGCCGTTCGGATCGGACCAGCTCGCGGTCGCGGAGATGACGAACGGGGCCGTGCTTCGCGTGGATCTCGAGAAGATCAACGGCAAGTACCAAGGCGCCGTGATGCCGTTCTGCAAGGGCGTCGGCTCCGCGATCCGCACGAAGTTCGCGAGCGACGGCACGCTCTTGCTCGGTCTCACGAACCGCGGCTGGGGCGGCCGTCCGCCGGGATACGGCATCGCGCGCGTGCGCCCGACAGGGCGCATGCCGCTCGAGATCGCGCATGTCGCGTTGCTCCAGGACGGCTTCGAGGTGTCGTTCACGCAACCGCTCGCGAACGATGCGGTCGTGTCGGCCGAGAACGTGCTCTTGCGGCGGCATCACTACGACTGGTGGTGGGAATACGGTTCACCCGAACGCGATCGACGCACGCTGCCGGTCGATTCCGTCGAGGTCGCACCGGATCGCAAGTCGCTCACTTTGCGCGCGTCGCAACTCGAATGCGGCTCGGTGGCGACCGTGATCTTCCCCGTGATCGCGTCGGCGAGCGGTGAGCCGCTCCTGCACCGCGAGTTCGCGTACACGATCAACGAACTGCCGAACGGCCCGTGCGCCGAGCCGATCGCGCGCACAGCGACGCCGCCGCCGCAGCACGAGAACTCGGACCCGGGTTGGTTGCGCTTGTGCTACGGCGACGCGTTCCAGCTCTGGCACGGGACGGGCTGGCAGCTCGTCGATGTCGATCTCGACACGACGGATCCGACGAAGCTCGCGACGCGCGAGGGCGTGAACTCGCTCGTCAGTCCGGCGTCGTGGCCGACGGCGGGAGGCGCGCCGGCCTTCGTGAGCAAGCTCTTGTTCGGCGATGTGCGCCTGCGCTTCGAATTCATGTTGCCCGAGGGCGGTCGCGCGCTGTTGCGACTGCAGAACGCGTACGACGTGCTGCTCGCGGCGACGCCCGACGAGCGCGCTACGACTCTCGAGAGTTGCGGCGCCCTGCTCTTCGCCGGGAACGAGGCCGGGCGCGCGCCGATCAATCCGTGCTTCCGTGCGGCAGGCGAATGGCACCAGATGGACCTGACGTTTCGCGCGCCGCGCTTCGACGACGCGGGGAAGAAGATCGCGAACGCGCGCATCGTGCGTGCGATGGTCGACGACGTGCTGCTGCACGACGAAGTCGAGTTCCCGGGGCCGGGCGACGGTGTCACGATCCCGGAAGAGTCCGAGGCACCCTTCTCGTTCCTCCCGCTGAACGGTCAGCTCGCGCTGGGCAACATCCGCGCGAAGCCGGCGGATCCCGAACCGCCGGGCGACGGATGGCAGGCGCTCGCGGAGGACGAAGACCTCGCGCAGTGGTCGGCCTCGCCCGGTCTCACCGCGCAGAACGAGGACGGCGAGTTGACCATCGGTGGTGCGGCCGGCGACCTCGAGACCGTGCGCCGTGACTTCGGTGACATCGAAGTCGCCTTCCGCGCGAAAGTGTCGGCGGGGGGCACCGTGCGGTTCTGGCCCCGGACGGCGGCGCTCGAGACGCCGTTCATGACGCAGCCGCTTCCTTCGCCCGAGTTCGACCTCTACCGCTCTTCGCATCGTGGTTGTTCGATCGCGCTCAATGCCGATGCGCCCGGACGCGGGTTCATGGGCACGCTCGACTTCTCCGTCGGCGACAACGCGGGATCGCCCGATCGCAGGCCGACGCCGTTGTCCGTCCAACTCATAGCTGCCGAAACCTGGTGCTTTGTCCGCACCGAGATCCGCGAAGAGCAGTCCGGAACGCGAGTGCGCGTGTGGTTGAACGGCGTGGAAGTGCAGAACGAGCTCGACACCTCGAACCTGCGGGCCAAGGTCGGAGCGATGGCCTTCCAACAGTGCCACGACGGCTCGCGCGTCGTGATCCAGAACTTGCGCTGGCGACCTTTGCGTTGAGCGTCCCGCGATGAAGCTCGCACGGTACGGCCCGATCGGTCACGAACGTCCCGCCGTCCTCCTCGACGGCGGAACGCGCGTGGATTGCAGCGGTTTCGGACTCGATTGGGGCGAGCGCTTCTTCGAATCCGACGGCTTGCCGCGACTCCTCGCTTGGCTCGATCAGCATCGCGAGCGCGCGCCGCGCATCGCGCCGAACGAGCGCACCGGTCCGCCGATCGCACGGCCGACGAAGATCCTCGGCATCGGACTCAACTACTCCGATCACGCGGCGGAGATGGGCGTCGAGATCCCGAAAGAGCCCGTGCTCTTCCAGAAGTCTTCGTCGTCCTTGTGCGGACCGAACGACGACCTCGTCGTGCCGCGCGGAGCGACGAAGCTCGATTGGGAGGTCGAACTCGCCGTCGTCATCGGTCGCACTGCGCGCGACGTCGCGGTGGAGCACGCGCTCGCTCACGTCTTCGGTTATGCGCTGGCCTGCGACTACTCCGAGCGCGCGTGGCAGAAGGAGCGCGGCGGCCAGTTCACGAAGGGCAAGAGCTTCGACGGCGCGTTCCCGCTAGGCCCGTACCTCGCGACGTGCGACGAGATCGCCAACGTGCAGTCGATCGGCTTGCGACTCACGGTCAACGGCGATCCGCGGCAAGACGGCTCGACACAGGACATGGTCTTCGGCGTCGCCCTGGTCGTGAGCTACGTCTCGCAGTTCATGACGCTCCTCCCCGGCGACGTGATCACGACAGGAACGCCCGCGGGAGTCGGACTGGGCCGAAAACCGCCGCAGTTCTTGGCGATCGGCGACGTCGTCGAGCTCGAAGCCCAGGGTCTCGGTGCCCAGCGACAGCGCATCGTGGCGCGCCGTTGAGTCGGAATCTGGTTCGAGAGGGGCCGCGCGAGTACGTTCCAGCGCGATGAAGCGCACTTTTCTCGTCGTCACTCTGCTCTCGACCGCGTGCGTCTCGTATCCCGACCGTCCAGCGCCACGCGGCGGCGATCCGCTCATTCCCGTCACCCTCGCCGAGCAAGCGGCGCGGCAAGAGGAGGCGACGCGTCCCTCCAAGGAACACCGCGCGCTCGATCCGCTCGTCGGCGCGTGGATCACATCCAGCGTCGCCGTGGATGCGAATGGCCGCGAAGCCGATCCTGTTCCAGGGCGCGCCGCGATCGACTGGGCGTTGAACGGGCGCTACCTGCGCATCGACGCGAACCTCGAGGTGCCCGGCGGCGGCACGCACACGTGGAGTGGTTTCCTGGGCTTCGACCAATCTTCGGACGAGTACCAGTGGCTCATGGTTTCCGACCTCTCGACGGGCATGGGCGTAGCGCGCGGACGCGGCGAGGTCTCGCGCGGCGGCATCCGCTTCGTCCTCGACGTCGTGGACCCGCGCACGGGCGCGATGTCGCGGGCGACGAGTGTGTTGCGCGTCCTCACCAAGAGTCACATCGCCTTGGAGCAGATCGGTGTCGATCCGACCGGGCTCGAGCGCGTGTTGCGGCGCACGCACTATCGCGCGCCTGCATAACGATCACGCCGCCATCACGAACTCGCGCCGAGACAGTCGCCACGACCCGAGGACGAGCGCGCCGATCGTGATCGATGCGAGCACGACGAGCGCCGTGCTGCCCTCGAGCAGACCCGACGCCTGAAAGCTCTCCACGCGGCCCCACGCGGGTTCGCCGCTCGATGCGACCCAACTGCGCAAGTGGTGCTGGACCGTGAGCAGTTGGTTGCGCCCGGGCAGGTTCGCGAGGAAGCCCTCGATCGCGAACGCATAGCCGAGGCCGACGATCATCGGGTGTTTCACGAACGCGCCGAGCGCGGCCGCGAGCGCCGCGTAGACGACGCCGCCGAGGAGCGTCGCGCCGAGTAGCGGACGCGCGATGCCGGCGACGAGCGGCTCACCCTCGCCGCGCGCTCCGCTCGCAGCGAGCAGGAACAGCGCGACGCCGATCAGGAGGATCGCGGTGAGCACGACGGCGATCGCCGCGAAGCGACCGAGCAAGAGCGCCGCTCGCGGCATCGGTCGCGTGAAGAGGTAGGTCAACGTGCGGTCGTCGACTTCTTCCGCGACAGCCGCGGACCCGAG
This sequence comes from uncultured Planctomycetaceae bacterium, assembly GCA_964552875.1. GTDB lineage: Bacteria > Planctomycetota > UBA1135 > UBA1135 > JAEUHZ01. Next base: position 16,031 of record CAZKIY010000035.1, on the reverse strand, counting down.
GACCAAACCGGTCAACGGGACCACGACTTGGAGGATGAGCAGCCAGCCCGCATTGCTGGCGAGTTCGCCGGGCGACGGGCTCTTCGCGAGGTGCGAAGCGAGCCACGCGATGACTGCCGGTCCGAGGGCCAAGATCAGGACGATCAGCGTACGCCGCGCGCGCAGGAGTCGCGGCACGTGCATCGCGAAGAGCAACGCCGAGGAAGAGACGAGCGCTCTCATCGCGCGCCTCCCACCAAGTCGTCGAACAGTGAGTCGAGGCTCGCATCGGCCACGGTGAAACCGCGAACTCCGGCGCGTTCCTCGGCGGCGATCTGGGGCAGGCGCGCTTGCAGTTCGTCGAGTCGCGACGTCTCCACGTCGAGCTCGCCGTCGTTTCCGACGCGGACCGACGTGACGCCGTCCAGCGACAGCAGCGCGCGCGCCAACTTCCGCGGCTCGCGCGCGCGGATCGCGACGCGTCGCGGGCGTCGATCGAGGAGCGCGCGGATCTCGCTGGCCGGTCCTTGGGCCAGCACGCGTCCGCGATGGAGGAGCAGCACGGTGCGCGTCAGCTCCTCGACTTCGTGCAACACGTGGCTCGAAACGAGCACGTGCGTGCCGGACTCGCCCAACTCGCGGAACAGCTGCAACGTGTCACGACGCGCGAGCGGATCGAGGCCGTTCAACGGCTCGTCGAGAACCACGAAGGCCGGATCGTGCGCGATCGCTTGCGCGATGCGGACGCGCTGGCGCATCCCCTTGCTGAAACCTCCGACGCGACGATCCGCAGCATCGGTGAGTTTCACGCGTGCCAGTGCTCGTTCCGCGCGCTCGACTGCGACCTTGCGCGCGAATCCGCCGACGCGCAGCAGGAATTCGAGCGTTTCGCGCGCGGTCAAGTCGCCCCACAGTGCGTCCTGTTGCGGCGAGAACCCGAGTTGTCGATAGAGGCGCGCATTCGCGAACGGTTCCTCGCCGAGGACCCGGATCGATCCGCGCGAAGGGCGCAACTCGCCCACGAGCAACTTCAAGAAGGTCGATTTCCCCGCACCATTCGCGCCGAGGAGGCCGACGACACCGCCTTCGAGTTCCAATGAGATGTCGGACACGCCGACGACGTCGCCGTACCACCGCCCTAGATCCTGTGCGACGACCGCGTGCGTCATTGGACGGCCTCCATGCGCCGCACGCGCCAAGCGACGATCATCACAGAGAGCACGAACAGTACGGACACCGAGAGGTATGCCAAGTCGACGTCCCAACGCGCTCGCACCTCCCGCACCTCGAACACGTCGTTGGCGATGCGCGACCAGGACATCCCGGGCGAGAGCGCGCGCCAAGCCCTTTCGCGCGTCAGCTCCGCGAGAAGCGTCGCGATCGCACCGAGACCCAGCGCGATCCCGAACGTCACAGCCAAGGCGTAGGGCTTGCGCGTCGTGAGGCTCGATGCGGCGAGCACGAGGGCGCTCATCGACGTCACCCACGCCGCTGCGTAGACGATCGACTTCCAGATGAGGTCCCCTTCGAGCCGCACGAACGACCAATCGGGCGAGGCGAACGTCGCCACGGTGCAGACGACGATCGTGGGCGCGATCGAGCCCAACGCGCCGAACGTCGCCACGACGAGGAAGCGACCAAGGACGTAGCTCGTGCGGGTGAGCGGCCGCGCGAAGAGCAAGAGGTGCGCGCCGCTCCGACGGTCCTCGGCGATGAGGCCGGCGCCGTACCACGCGACGAGCAGGAGCGAGAACACCGACATCGCCAGGTGGAAACCCACGATCTGCTTGCGCACCGCGAGCGCTTCCGCCGCCGCGTCGCGCATCATCGTTCCCGCGACCTGGCCGATGACGCCGGCGTCGCCGCCGAGCGCGTCGGGCGTCATGCCTTGCTCCAAGGCGTATCCCGCGTACACGACGAACGAAAAGATCACGGTGGCGATCGCGGGCGGTGCGAGGAGCAGGAGGAGGGTCAGCTTGCGCCTGAACGCGACCCGCAGGCCGGCTCGCCAGAGCGCGATCGCCGCGCGCGGTTTCTCCTGCAACGTGCCCGCGAAAGGTCGGTAGACCTCGAGGTTCGCTGCGGCCTTCATGCCGGAGCTCCCTGTTCCTCGAGCGCGCGCAGGAACGCCGCTTCGAGCGTCGCGCGCTCGGGCAGGATGGCCAGGACGCGCACGTCGGCGCGCGCCGCGGCTGCGAGTGCAGCGTCCGCGTCGGGGTCCGCTGCGTCGAGCTCGACCACGAACGTCGACGCATCGACCTGTGTGTGCACGACTCCGCGCGTCGTGAGTTCGCGCGCGAACGCGAGCGCATCGCCCTGGATGTCGATGCGAACGCGCGCTCGCGCCGTGCCGACCAGGTCCGTGATGAGGCCCGAGGCCGCGACTCGACCGCGCGACAGGACGACGACGGAATCGCACGTCGCCTCGACGTCGGGCAAGAGGTGCGAACAGAGGAGCAGGCTCTTCCCCTGCGCGTGTCCGAGATCCGCGACGAGTTCCAGCATGTGCCGGCGCCCGACCGGATCGAGGCCGTCGGTGGGTTCGTCGAGCAAGAGGAGTGGCGGATCGTGGACGAGCGCTTGCGCCAACTTGAGACGTTGCTTCATCCCCGTCGACCAGCCCGAAACTTCGCGATAACGCGCTTCGTCGAGGCCCGTGTAGTCGAGCACCTCGTGCGCGCGAGTCATCGAATCGCTCGGGGAAAGGCCGGAGAGTCGTCCGAGCATCGCCACCGTTTCGACGCCGCTCATCCCCGGTACGAGGCAATCGCCTTCGGGCATGTAGCCGACCGCGCGTCGCAGTTGCGCGCGACCGACGGCGCTGGTCGGATCACAACCCGCGATGCGCGCCGTTCCGGAATCGGGTGCGAGCAGCCCTAGGCACAGTTTCAAGAGCGTCGTTTTCCCAGCGCCGTTCGGACCGAGCAACCCCGTCGGACCGGGAGGCAGCGACAACGTGAGGCCGTCGAGCGCACGGATCTTGCCGTACGACTTCGCCAGCGCGTTGAACTCGAGGATCGCTCGGGTCACGACGCCGACCTCGCAGCCCGTGAAGAATTCACGGGCGACGCGCCGAGGAAGCGGCGCCAAGAGCGTCGATGAGCCTGTAGGCTCGATTTCTTCACACGCTCTCAGTTCGCGCGTCGCAGCGCGCGTCGCACGAGCGCCGAGGTGAAGTCCGCAGCGAGGACGAGCGCTGCGCCGAGCGCCACGAAGACGATCATCTCGTCGTAGAACTGCTTCGAGCGTGAATCTTGGATCCAATAGCCGAGTGACACGACGCCCAGCATGCCGAGCACCGTGGCCTCGCGCACGCACGTCTCGAAGCGATAAAAGAAGTAGAGGAGGAATCGGTTCGCCGCCAGCGGCAACGCGCCGAGCCACGCGATCTGTGCACGGCTCCCACCCGCGCCGCGCCAAGCCGCGAGCGGACGGGGATCGAGGTTCTCGACGGTCTCCGCGCCGAGCTTTCCCAGGATCCCCGCGTTGTGTATCGCCAGCGCAAGGACGGCTGGCCACGCGCTCGGGCCCAGCATCGCGAGGAGGAGGAAGGCCCACACGTACTCGGGGATGGCGCGCAGGAGGACGAGGGCACCGCGGGCCATCGCGCACGCGATGGCCCACGTCGGCGTCTTGTGCTGCTCCGTCGAATCGCCGAACGGAGCGGAGCTCGTCACGTTGCGCGCCGCGAGGAAGGCGAGCCCGAGAGCCCCGACCGCAGCCAACGCGATCGCCAGGACCGAGATCGCGAAAGTCGCGAGCAAGCCCTCGAACCCGCGGTCGCGCGCGAGGCCGAGCGCGAAGTCGGCGTAGTCGAAGAGGCTCCAGTCGACCTCGCGCAGGGCGAACGGCACGACATCGACGTGAGCGAAACGGGCCAGATTCTCTGCTCGGCGCGCGCTGAAGAAGTCGTCGACGTGGATGTCGCCGCCGAGCCACGCGTAGAGCACCAATCCGGCCCATGCGACGAGCGAAAAGCGCAGGAGTCGGCTCCTCGGCCGCGTCCGCCGCAAGTGGTCGATGTCCACGCGCTCGGGCGTCCGCTGCGCATTCATGCGACGAACCTCCGACGCAGCGCTCCGCTCCACAGCTCGAGCAGCACGACCAGGAGGATGAGGGCGTACAGGTACGTCCACACCTCGGCGTAGTGCAGGTTCTCGAACGACTGCGCGATCGCGTAGCCGAGCGTCGGGAACCCGAAGAATCCGAGCACGGCCGCGCTGCGGACGGCGCACTCGAAGCGATAGAAGGAATACGCGGCGAGGTCGGGGCCCGCGCGCGGAACGAGACCGAAGACGAAGACTTGCAGAGGTCCCGCCCCGGCAGCTCGCAGCGCGTGCGCCGCATCGCGCGGCGACTCCTCGATCATCTCCGAGAAGATCTTCGCCAACGTCCCTCCGTAGGGGATCGCGATCGCGGCGACGGCGCCGGTGGTGTTGAGCCCGAACGCGGCGAGGAACAGGACCGCCCACAGTAGTTCGTGGACGGAACGCATGACGACGATCGAGGCGCGCGCTGCGGTCCAGATCGTGGGGCCCAACGAGCGCGCGTAGGCACGCCGCAGCGGACTCGTGCCACCGGCCAGATCGCCCGACCACCAGGCGGTCGTCGAGAAGAACCCGAGCACGATCCCGAGGAGTAGCGCGACGCTCATCCCGGCCGCGGCGAAGACGACCGTTCGGCGCGCGGCGGCGAGCGCTTGGGCGAGGATGTGCGGCGTCCCCTCCGGGACGGGCGATTCGTACTCGAGCGCGGGATGCAAGGCCGCGGCGAAGAATGCGCGGACGACGCGTAGGCCGCCCTCGCCCGGCACGAGCTTCGCGAGCGGCGCGTCGAGCGCGAGCCAGGCGATGACGGCCGCTATGCCGATCGACAGCGCGACGGCGAGCCGCGGCGTCACTGGAAACGGCCGTGGGCCGGGATCAGTGTGCGTGCGCAGGCTCGACACGCGCGAGGCCCTCGAGGGAGTACAGCGCCGACAGGTCGCTCGTTGCGATCGTCGCCGTCGGACCGTCGAACACGATGCGTCCGGCTCGCAGGCCCACGAGGCGGGGGAAATGATCGCGGGCGAGTCCGATGTCGTGGATCGACACGACGAGCGTGATTCCACGTTCGCGCGAGATCGCGGTGACGAGTTCGACCATGTCGCGTGCGCGCGCCGGGTCGACGGACGAGACCGGTTCGTCGAGCAAGAGTGCCGACGGTTCCTGGTAGAGCGCTCGCGCGAGTGCGACGCGTTGACGCTCACCGCCGGACAGCGAGTCCGTGCGCTGGTAGAGCTTCGCGGCGATACCGACGCGCTCGAGGATCACCGCCGCGCGCTCGATCTCCACGCGAGTCGGGAAGAGCATCGCCCGCACTCCGCCCGCGAATCCGAGGCGACCGAGGCTCCCGGCTATCACGTTCTGGAGAACGCGGTAGTTCGGGACGAGCGCCAAGTCCTGGTGCACGAATCCGATGCGTGCACGGACGGCGCGCAGCCCTTTCGGCGGGAGCAGGTCGAGGCGACGGTAGTCGACGCAGACAGTCCCTGACGTCGGGACCTGCGACGCGTTGAGCAAGCGCAAGAGCGTCGTCTTGCCCGCGCCGCTCGGGCCCACGAGCGCGAGAGCCTCGCCGGGGTCGACGACGAGGCTCGCTTCGGTCAGCGCCGTTCGCCCGGAGAAGACGACCCCGGCGCCGTGCAGCTCGAAAGCCGCGGAGCCGGGACGCGCCCGCTTCCAGGCGTCGTGATCAGCGCAGGAGACCGATGTCGACAGCGGTCTTGCGGAGGGTTTCAAACGTTTCGTTCGAGCAGATGACGAGGCCGTCTTCGGCACGGTCCAAGGCCGACAGGAGCTTTCGGTCTTCGCCCGAAATCGCGATCAGTTCCTTTTGCAGCTTCTCGGTGAAACCCTTGCCGTAGATCTCTTCGAGCTTCGGATGAGCCGTGAAATTGTAGTCCGCGTATTCCGGCGAGGTCCAGATGATGTGGACGAGGTTCGGATCGACCTTCTTCTCCTTCACGCGCTTGTCGAACACCGTGTAGTCGACGGCGCCGGCGTCGAACGTGCCTGCGGCCACGAGCTCGATCGTCTTGTCATGACCGCCGGAGAAGCTCGGTTCCGCGCCGAAGAATTCCTTGGGCGACTTCTTGACGGCCTTGCGCAGGTAGAACTCGGGCATCAAGCGGCCCGACGTCGAGCTCGCCGATCCGAACGTGAACTTGCGGCCGGCGAGCGTCGTCGGGAACTCTTCGCTCTTCACGAGCCCCGAAGCCTTGTTGGCGATGATGTAGCTCTTGAACTCGAGATCGCGAACTCCGCAGGCGATCGCGGTGGCACCGGGCACGGCCGCGCGCGCTTGGCAGCCCGTATAGCCGCCGAACCAGGCCAGTTGGACGTCGCCGTTCTTGAACGCGTCGACCGAGGCGTTGTAGTCGGCCGAAGCGACGTACTCGACGGGGACCCCGAGCTTCAGGCCGAGGTACTTGGCGAGCGGCGCGTACTTCTCGGCCAGCTCGGTCGTGTTCTGGTTCGGGATACCCGTGAACTTCAGGGGCGGCTTCGGGTCGCCGGGAGTTGCAGTTGAAACGGAGGTCAGCGCCAGGAGCGCCAACACGGAAGCGAAGAGCGATCGACGAGTGGTCACGAACATCACGGCATTCCTTGGGTTGGCGCCGTCCGCCGTGAACAGGCGGCGGAGGGAGCGCGGGATCAGGGTCTTCGGGGACGAATGCGTCCGGGAGGATAGCGCTCGAGATCCGCGGCCGCACGGAGCGCATGCCCGACCTCGAAGTCCGGATCCTGGTGCCCACCGAATCGGGCTGTACGATCCGCGGAGCCAAGTGGTGGTGCCAGCGAAAAGCCCCGACGCGAGGAAGATACGACGATGGCGGATGTCACGGATCGAGCTCTGGGTGGGGAAGAAGCCGCTGACCTCTCTCGACGACGATTCTTGCGCGGAGCGGGGGGGGTAGCCGCGGGCGGCATGATCGCCCCGAGCCTGCTCGCCGCGAGCGGATCGGCGAATGCGGCGCCCGCGATCGCTGCGCACCCCGCCGGTCCCGAGACGCTCGACGGCGACGTCGAGATCGAGCTCCTGATCAACGGGACGAAGCGCAAGGTCGTCGTCGAACCGCGCACGACCTTGCTCGACGCGTTGCGCATGCGCATCGATCCAGCGCTCACGGGCACGAAGAGCGTGTGCGAGCGCGGGAACTGCGGCGCGTGCACGGTGCTCGTCGACGGCGAGCCGCGCTACGCGTGCCTGCAACTCGCGTGCGACCTCCGCGGTCGCGCGATCACGACGATCGAAGGGCTCGGAACTCCGGCGCAGCTCAGCGTGTTGCAGCAAGAGTTCGTCGCGTACGACGGCTCGATGTGCGGTTTCTGCACACCGGGTTTCGTCGTCGCGATCACGGCCTGCTTGCAGAAGGATCCGGCGGCGAGCGAAGCGACGATCCGAACCGCTTGCGCCGGCAACCTGTGTCGCTGCGGCACGCAACCGCAGATCTTCGAAGCCGCGCTCGCGGCCGGTCGTCGCCTCGCGGAGGGCAAGTGATGAGCCTCGAAGCATCCATGCGCGAAGATCCGCCGAAGAAGCGCAAGATCAAGACGACGAAGGTCGTGAACGGCGTCGACACGGAAGTCGAGGTCGAGATCGACGACGTGGCCGCGATCGCGTGGCCCGAGCGCTCGAAGTTGCGCGTGTTGAACCAGGACATCCCGCGCGTCGACGGCCCCGACAAAGTCACCGGCGTCGCACGCTACACGCACGACGTGCGCCTGCCCGGGATGGTCTACGCGCGTTTGCTCGTGTCGCCGTTGCCGCGCGCAAAAGTCGTGAACCTCGACGTCGAGGCCGCGAAGAAAGTGAAGGGCGTCGTGCACGTGCTCGTCGTCAAGGGCACGGAGACCGGCTTCCTCGGCGATCCCGTGGCCGCGGTGTCGGCGGAATCGATGGATGCCGCGGAGGACGGTCTGCGCGCGCTCGCCGCGAAGTTCGAGCCGTTGCCGTGGGCGGCAGACCACGACTCGGCGATGAAGGAGGGCGCGCCCCTGGTCGCGAAGAGCGGCAACGTCTCCAAGGCCGCGACCGACGGCGACGAGGCGAAGGCGCGCGCCGCGCTGGCGGCCGGCGCGTTTCGCGTGAAGGCGACGTACCGGCTTCCTGTCCAACATCACGCCTGCCTGGAGACCCATGGAGTCGTCGTCGACTTCCGCGGCGGCGACGAAGCGACCGTCTATTGCTCGACGCAGGCGGCGCACGGTTTCGCGGGCGACGCGGCCGAGGAACTCGGGCTGCCCGCGAACGCCGTCACCGGCATCGTCGAGCACATGGGCGGTGGATTCGGCTCGAAATTCGGCCTCGACAAGCAAGGTCAGGTCGCGTGCCAGATCGCGAAGGAGCTGAAGCGGCCCGTGCACTTGATGCTCGACCGGCGCGCGGAGTTCCTGATGGGAGGCAACCGCTCCGGCGGCATCCAGACGATCGAAGCGAGCTGCGACGCCGACGGGAAGATGACGGGTTTCGTCGTCGACGCGTTCAAGCACGGCGGGTTGCAGGCCGGTTCGCTCGCCGGGATGCCCTACTGCTACAGACCCGAGTCGCACTACCGCGCGGTGCGTTCCGTGCGCATGCACCTCGACGCGAGCCGCGCGATGCGTGCACCGGGTTCGCCGCAAGCATCGTTCGGCATGGAGGGCATCGTCGACGAGCTCGCCTATGCGGCGGGCATCGACCTCGTCCGCTTCCGCAAGCAGAACTTGCCCGCGGACGCCGCTTGGCAACACCAGTTGGATCGCGTAGCGCAGGAGATCGGTTGGGCCGACCATCCGCACAAGTCGAAGCCCGGCGAGGCGAGCGGACAGGAGTGCATCGGCATCGGATTCGGCGTCTCGGCCTGGGGCGGCGGCGGTAGCGACGATTGCGAGGTCGAAGTGCGCATCGACCGCGACGGCAGCATCACGGCCGCGTGCGGCGTGCAGGATCTCGGCACGGGAACGCGCACGTACATGGCCGCGATCACCGCCGAGGAATTCGGCCTCGCCGTGAGCGACGTGACGGCGAAGCTCGGCAGCTCGCGTCTCGGCATGGGCGTCGGTTCGGGCGGCAGCGTCACGACCGCGTCGCTCGCTCCGGCCGTGAAGGACGCGGCCTCGAAAGCGCGCGTCGCCTTCGCTGCCCATCTCGGCCAGGTGCTCCGTCTGCCCGCCGAAGGATTCCGCTTCGAGCCCGAAGGCGTGTTGCACACCGGCGCGAAGACACCGACGGTGATGACGTGGAAAAAAGCCTGCGGCACCTTGCCCGCCGAAGGCTTGCGCGCGCAAGGCAAGTGGATCGAGTCCCTCGCCGCGCGCGGGGTGAATTGCACGCAAGCGGCGCGAGTCGCCGTCGATCCGGGCACGGGTCGCGTGCGCGTGCTGCACATGGTGTGCGTGCAAGCGGTCGGTCTGCCGCTGAATCGCCTCGCGCTGAAGAGCCAGATCCAAGGCGGCATGATCCAAGCGCTCGGCTACGCCCTGAGCGAAGAACGTGTGATCGATCCCTTGCTCGGCATCCAACTCAACCCGAGCTTCGAGGAATACAAGATGCCGCATGCGTTGGAGATCCCGCGCATGACGACGATCATCGACGACCTGGACACGCGCCAAGGCGTGATCGGCGTCGGCGAACCGCCGGTCATCCCGGGAGCGGGCGCGATCGCGAACGCGATTTACAACGCGTGCGGCGCGCGCGTGCGCGACCTGCCCATCACGCCCGACAAGGTTCTCGCGGCTCTCGGAAAGGTGGTCTGACGTGAAGTCGTTCCGACTCGTGAACCCGACGACGATCGACGAGGCCGTGGCGCTGGCCTCGGATCCGAACTCGGGTCGTGTGCAGTACCTCGCCGGCGGGCAGGACCTCCTGACGGAGATGAAGGAGCACCTCGCGGAACCCGACCGCGTCGTGAACCTGAAGTCGATTCCCGGACTCGACGTGATCGATTCGTCGAGCGGGGCGTTGGGCGTCGGCTCGCTGGCGACGCTCGCGCGCATCGAGAGCGATGCGACCATCCGCGCTCACTGGACGGCGCTCTCCGAGGCGGCCGCTTCGGTGGCGAGCACGCAGATCCGGTCGTGCGGGACGCTCGGCGGCAACTTGTGTCAGCGACCGCGGTGCGTCTACTACCGCATCGAAGAAGCGCGCTGCCTGAAGAAGGGCGGCACCGAGTGCTTCTCGTACGGCGGCTTCAACAAGTACAACGCGATCCTCGGCGGGGGACCCAGTTGGATCGTGCATCCGAGTGACCTCGCGCCCGCCCTCGTGGCGCTCGGAGCCGAGATCGTGCTGCGCTCGAAGACGGGCTCGCGGCGCATGCCGATCGAGCGCTTCTACGTGCTGCCCGCGGACGGTGACGTCACGAAGGAAACGGCGCTGTTGGACGGCGAGATCGTGATCCAGATCCTCGCGCCGAAACCGGCGGCGGGTTCGCGTTCGACCTACCTGAAGTTCAAGGAGCGCGAGTCCTACGACTTCGCGCTTTCCGCCGTCGCCGCATCCGTGACCCTGGAGAACGGCCGGGTGCGCGAGGCGCGGATCTGCCTCGGCGGTGTCGCACCGGTCCCCTGGCGCGTGACGCGTGCCGAGGCCGTGCTCGTCGGACGCACGCTCGACGCGGCGGCGGCCCGCGAGGCGGCGGAAGCGGCACTCCACGGCGCCGAGCCGCTGTCGCAGAACGCCTACAAGATCCCGCTCACGAAGACCTTGGTCGAGCGCGCCTTGCTCGCGCTCGTTCGGTGATGCCGTGACGAACTCATCCGCTGCCGACGCGAGCTCCGCGGCACCTTTCTGCGCGCACATCCAGAGCAAGAAGGCCTTCTTCCTCGGTCGACCGCCGCGCAACGAGTCCGAATTGCTCGACGCCAGCCAATCCTGCTGGTGTCGGCGCACGATGCAGGCCCTGGGGCCCGACGGCGATGTCGTGGATCCCGTGGATTGCCGGGCCGGGCGAACCTGCTACGAATCGGTCCTGTAGAATGGGCGACGGCCGATTCGTCGAGGTCCCACCGTGCTCCACTCCGCGCTCCTGATCCCTTTGCTCGCGCCCGTGGGCGGCGAGTCCGTCCCCTGCGCCGGTCTCTTCGTCGAGGCGCGCACGGCCAGCGTTTTCGCGGGGGCTTGTCACTACAACAGCGAGTTCGTCACCGGCGGCCGCGACGCGTTGTGCGCTTGGCGGATCGAGTCCGGTGTCTTCGACGGGGTCGACCTCGCCGGGGTCGCGATCGCGCTCGTCGTGACCTCGGACGAGAACCTGGACATGCAGGCTCCGCGTCGGAGCACGATCCACGTCGACGCAGCGGTTGCAACGCAGCGCGCTGCCGCTGCGGTTCGCTGGCTCGCGACGACCCGACCGAGCCTCGTGGGTGAAGTGGTGGGCGTGCGCTCGACTCCACTCCACGTCGCGTTCGAGGGTGATGCCTACTCGGTCCGCGCGAGCGGCAGTTTCGAACTCGAAGGTCGCGCGCTACCCGATCGTGCCTGCTGCGCGATGCCGCAGAACGTGTGGTACGCGCCGCTCGAGCACCTCGAATCACGTCTCGTCGGGCTCGACGAGACGTTCGCGGTCGAAGCCCCCGAACTCGGCCGCGCCTGGTCGCGCCCCAGCGAGAACTCGGCCTTCGTAGGTCGCTTTGGTGGTCGCTTCGGTGGTCGCTAGAAGCCGCGCATGACGTCGAAGTCCGTCGCACTGCTCCTCGGCGCGGGAGCCCTGGCACTCGCGGGCGCGATCGCGTGGCTCGTCGCGCGCGGTGGTGCGCTCGACGGCGTAGAAGCCGATCGCCCGGCGGTCGTCGAGGCTTGGCCGGTCGTGCCCGCGGAACTCGTGCGCCAGCGCGACAAGCTCGAACTCGACTCCGGTGAATCCGATTTCGATCGCGCAGCGCGCGGAATGCGCAGTGGTCGCGCGTCGGGCGTCGAAGCCCCTATACCCGACGCTCTGCGCAGCGTGCGCGGACGTGTGCTCGACGTCCTGAGCGGCGAACCACTGGCTGGGTTCCAACTGCAGTTCCTCTCGCGGCGTCCGAAGAACGTGGTCGCGACGACGGATGCGCACGGGGAGTTCACGACGGCGCTCGAACTCGCGAGCGGCGTCGTCGCGGTGAGCCACGTGCCCAACGTCGTGGATCCACGTTACGCGGGTCGTTTCGAGATCGAGCCGGGAGAGTTCTTGCTCCCGCGTGCCGGCGACGACGCGCCCGCATTTCCCGTCGAACTCAGCGCGCGTTCGCCGCGACGCGTCTTCGAAGTCGACGTCCGCCGACCGGACGGCACCCCGGCCATGGAAGCCAGCGTCTCGCTCGCGTCCGGGCGTCGCGATGCGCAGGGCATCTTCTTGGCGGAGTCGCGCGACTTCGAGATCGCCGACATGCTCGGACGCGCGCGCTTCGCGTTGTTCGGCGACGACGCGTTCCAGGACACGTACCGGCTCGAGGCCGAGCAGGGCGGCACTCTCGTGGCCGAGCCGCGCGAGTTCGACCCGCCGTTGCCCACGACGCTGGAGCGCCTCGACCTCCACCCCGGCGCCGTTCTGCGCGTGCGCGTCAAGAACGACGACGGCCGCGGCGTGCCCGGCATTTCGCTGTGGCTGTCGACGCCCGACGCCGGACGCTTCACGAGCGGGCGACGCGGCGAGACCGACGCGAACGGCGACCACCATTTCACGGGTCTCCGCGAGGCGTGTTGGACCGTTTCCGCCGCGCACCCTTTCACCGGTGAAGTCGTCGAGCGCGCGATCGATCTCCTCCCCGCGGAGTACGTCGACGTCGACTTGCGCCTTTCGATCGCGAACCTGCGCCTCGGTGCTCACGGCGTCGTGCTGGACGAACGTGGTGCTCCGCTCGCGGGCGTCGCAGTCCACGTCGCGGCAGCGGGCTCACCGCCGGTCGAGATCGCGACGGATCCCGCGGGACGGTTCGAGTTCCACGGTCTTGCGAGCGGCACGTTGCTGCTCGGCTTCGGCGGCGCATTCCTCGACGATCTCTACGAACCGGGCATGCTGACCGTGCCGTTCGGAGCCACCGGACTCGTCGTACGACGCACGGAGCGCCGAGTAGATCGGAGCGTGCCCATCGAGGTGACGAGCCGCGTGAATGGCGATCGCTGCGCACGCGCTGTCGTGTGGCTGGCGCGCCCCGAGTCTTCCGCGCTGACCGGAACGTCGGCGATCCAACGGTTCAGTGCGCCGAGCGGCGTCGCGCTGCTCGCCTTGCCGCGCGGCGAGGTGGCGCGTTTCGCCGTCGATGCGCCCGGTTTCCTGCGGGCGGAAGGGGAGCTCGCGGACCTGCTCGCCGAGGCGGAGAACGGACGTCCGCTGCGCGTCGAGCTAGCGCCCGGCTTCGAACGCCGCGTGGAGGTCCGCGACAGGATCAGCCGCGCGTTGCTCGCCGACGCAGTTTTCTTCGCGACGAGCGGCGTGCTCGGCGCCACGGACCGCACCGGCGTCACGACGTTGCGCGCGCCGGCTTGGCCCGGTTCCATTCGTGTCGAGTGCACGGGCTATGCGCCGCTCGCGTGGGATCCGCTCGCCGCGGGTTGGCCCGGAACCGTCGTGTGGATGGATCCCGTCAGCGATCGGTGACACGATCCCGCGTGACCAGGACGGAGTTCCGCGCATGAGCCATGAGCACGAGGTGATGAAGAGCGCACTGCGCACGCCCGCGGATACGGCGCCGATCGCCGTTCCGGTCGATGTCACGCCCGTCTCCGAACCGATCGCCGCGAAGATCGGGGAGCTCGAGACGATGCTGATCGTCCCGGTGCGCAACATGGTGCTCTTCCCCGGCGTCGTGCTGCCCGTCGTCGTCGGTCGCCCGCGCGCGGTCGAGACCATTCAAGAGGCCGTGCGCACGCAGAAACCGATCGGCGTCGTGCTCCAGCGCGACGAGAAGCAGGACGAACCCTCGCGCGCGGACCTGTACGACATCGGGACCATCGCCGACATCGTGCGTTTCCTCACGGCGCCCGACGGTCGTCATCACGCGATCTGCCAAGGACAACAACGCTTCCGACTCATTGCGGTCGAGAACGGACCGAAGGGGCTCGTCGGGCAGATCGAGCGTCTGGTCGAGACCGAAGCGTCGGGGCTCGAGGTCCAAGCGCGGTTCATCGCGCTGAAGGCGCAGGCGAAGGAGGTCCTCGAGCTGTCGCCGGGCGCGCCCGAGGACCTTTCGAATGCACTTCAGGGGATCGCCGTTCCGTCGCTGCTCGTCGACATGGTCGCGACGTTCCTCGACATCCCTGTGATCGAGAAGCAGGCGATCCTCGAGATCGTCGACGTCGAAGCGCGGATGAACGCGGTCGGGGTGAAGCTCGGGCACCTCCAGCTTGTGCTGCAGCTCTCGCACAAGATCCGCGAGGAGACGAAAGGGACTTTGGAAAAGGCGCAGAAGGAGTACTTCCTGCGCGAGCAATTGAAGCAGATCCAAAAGGAGCTCAGCAGCGGCGAGGAAGACAAGTCCGAGCTGGAACACCTCGAGGAATCGCTGGCCAAGGCGGGGTTGCCAGCCGACGGCAAGAAGGAGATCGATCGCGAGTTCCGCCGTCTCACGCGCATGAACGAGTCGGGGCCGGAGTACTCGATGCTGCGGACGTACCTCGACGTCGTCGCGGAACTCCCGTGGGCGAAGCTGTCGGACGACAGCCTCGACGTGGCGCGCGCGGCGCGCGTGCTCGACGAGGACCACTACGGACTGGACAAGGTCAAGCGTCGCATCCTCGAGTACCTCGCAGTGCGCAAGCTGAAGCCCGACGGAAAGCGGCCGAACCTGTGCCTCGTCGGACCGCCAGGCGTCGGGAAAACTTCGTTGGGCCAGTCCATCGCGCGAGCGATGGGGCGCAAGTTCGTGCGTGTTTCGCTGGGCGGCGTTCACGACGAGGGCGAGATCCGCGGTCACCGTCGCACGTACATCGGCGCGATGCCGGGGCTCGTCGTGAACTCGCTCCGCAAGGGCGGCACGCGCAACCCGGTGTTCATGCTCGACGAGATCGACAAGCTCGGACGCGGATTCCAAGGCGATCCGGCGTCGGCGCTGCTCGAGGTGCTCGATCCCGAGCAGAACAAGGCTTTCCGCGACAACTACCTGGGGATCCCGTTCGACCTCTCGCAGGCGCTCTTCATCGCGACGGCGAACGTGCTCGACCAGATTCCGGGACCGTTGCGTGACCGCTTCGAGGTCGTGGAGATCCCGGGCTACACGCGCGAGGAAAAGCTCGAGATCGCGCGACGTTACCTGCTTCCGCGCCAGTTGGAAGCCAACGGACTCGACGAGAAGCGCTGTGCGATCGACGCGGGCGTGGTGGGGCGCGTGCTCGAAGGTTGGACGCGCGAAGCGGGAGTGCGCGGATTGGAGCGACAGATCGCGAGCCTCGTGCGCTGGGCGGCCGCACGCATCGCATCCGGCGAAGCGAAGCGCGTGCGCATCAAGAAGGGCGACGTCGAGACGATCCTCGGCGCGTCGCGCTTCCAAGACGAGACGAAGTCGCGCACGGCACTGCCGGGTGTCGCGACCGGGCTGGCTTGGACACCGCACGGCGGCGAAATCCTCTTCGTCGAGGCCGCGAGCATGCCCGGCAAGGGCCAGCTCGTCTTGACGGGCCAGCTCGGGGACGTGATGCGGGAGAGCGCGATCGCGGCGATGTCGCTCGTGAAGTCGCGACTGCGATCGCTCGGTCTCGACCCGCGCTTCTTCGAGAACCACGACCTGCACGTGCACTTGCCGGCCGGCGCGATCCAGAAGGACGGACCGAGCGCGGGTGTCGCGTTGTACGTGGCGCTCGTGTCGCTGCTCACCGGCCGCAGCGCCCGCGCCGACGTCGCGATGACCGGCGAGATCAGCTTGCGCGGGCTCGTGCTGCCGATCGGCGGCGTGAAGGAGAAAGTCCTGGGCGCGCGCGCCGCGGGCATCAAGACCGTGCTGTTGCCGAAACGCAACGAACCGGATCTCGCCGACGTGCCGGTCGCGGCCCGGAAGGAGATGCGCTTCGTCCTGCTCGAGAACGTGGATCAAGCGCTGACCGAAGCGCTCGCGCCG
>CAZKIY010000034.1:0-20832 GCA_964552875.1 uncultured Planctomycetaceae bacterium | reverse complement strand
GCGAGCGCGACGAGCGAAACGACGACGAGTGCGGGGATGAAGCGCCGTACTCGATCGGGCCCGAGGCGGAATCCGACGAGCAAAGCCGCCAGCGCCGCGGAGCGGAAGAAGGCCTGTCCCCACAGACCGCTCCAGAACGCATCGGGTGACTGCGTCGTCGCCGCGTGGTTCGCCTGCATGATCAGGCCGAGCCCCGAGATCGTGAGCACGATCCAGAAGAGACGGACGGCCGGCTCGGTCGGATCGAGCTCGCGCGAGCGAACGCGCAAGTCCTCGAGTCGGTCGAGCAGCGTGAGCTGTTTCTCGCGCGGGACGATCGTCCCCGGCGGCAGAGCCGCCACGGTTTTGAAGCGCGCCATGTCACCGCACCTTGAGTAGGGACAGGCTCGCCATGGCGCACAGTGCGGCCACGATCCATGCACGAGTCACGATCTGCGTCTCGGGCCACGGCCGTTCGCCCGGCTTGAAGATGCCGCCCTTCACCTGCAGACCGTGGTGGATGGGCGCCATGGTGAAGATGCGCTTGCCGCCGGAGCGCTTGAACCAGAACGTCTGGAGGAAACTCGACCCCAGTTCGGCGAGGAACACGAAGCAGAGCAGCGGCAGGACGAGCTCCTGCTTGGCGACGATCGCCATCCACGCGAGCAGACCGCCCAGCGGCAGAGAGCCCGAATCCCCCATGAAAACGCGGGCCGGATGCGCGTTGTACCAGAGGAATCCCATGCACGCGCCGCACATGGCTCCGCCGACGACGGCCATTTCGGACGCGGCCGAGACGTGCGGGAGTCCGAGGTAGAGCGACCAGTCCGGACGGCCCGTGACGTAGCACATCACCGAGAGCGTGAGCCCCGCGATGATCATGCAACCAGCAGCCAGGCCGTCGAGTCCGTCCGTGATGTTGCAGGCGTTGCTCGTGCCGACGACCACGAACCACTGGAAAGCGACGAAGATGAGGACACCGACGAGTCCCATCGCGGCGAGCTCGATCCGCGCGTCCTTGAGGATCGGCGGGAAGAGGTCGAGCAACGTCCAGCGCCCGGTGCTCCAAGCGTAGTAGGCGAAGCCGCCGACGGCGAACAGCGTCGCGATCGTGAGTCCGACCATCTTCGCGCGCGGCGAGAGGCCCTTCGACTTCAGCACCGTGAGCTTCTTGAAGTCGTCGGTGAACCCCGTGGCGGCGAGTCCGAGGGTCAGGACGATCGCCAGCACGACGTGGATGTTGTCGAGACGTCCCCACAGGACGACGGACGCGAGCAACGACGCGACGAGGAAGCTGCCGCCCATGGTGGGCGTGTCGCGCTTGCCGCTCTTCTGCGTGACGGCGTCGAGCTCGGCGGAGTCGCCCTTCACGCCTTCGCGCACCTTCTTGGCGGAAAGCCACGCGATCGTCGGTTGCCCGAACAGAATCGCGAAGGCGAAGGCCGTCAGCGCCGCCATCGCCATGCGGAACGAGATGTAGCCGAAGAGGTGGACGCCGAACGTGTCGTCGAAGATGCCGGGGAACATCAGGCCGCATTCCCCTGAGCGCGTTCACGCTCGACGAGGACTTGGACGAGCCGATCGAGCCCCGTGCGTCGACTGCCCTTCACGAGGACGACGTCACCGGTCTCGACCAGATACGGCACGCGCGCGATGGCCTCGTCCGTGTCGGCGAGGTGGAGGACGCGCGATTCCGGCAGGCCCGCGGAAAGTGCGCCGGCCGCGGCCGCGCGCGCCAACTCACCGACGAGGATGAAGAGATCGAGGCCGCTTTTCGCGGCGTCCACACCGATTTCGTGGTGCAGTTCGGGCGCGAGCGCGCCGAGTTCGAGCATGTCGCCGAGCACGAGGACGCGGCGACGATGTCCGTGGAGACCGGCGAGCGTGCGCACGCTCGCGCGCGCCGATTCCGGGTTCGCGTTGTAGCTGTCGTCGATCAGCGTGTAGCGCCCACACTGGATCCGATCGAGCCGACCGCGGCCGGCGCGCAGACGCGAGACGGCCGGGAGGACTTCGTCGAGTTCGAGCCCAAGCCCGCGACAGGCAGCCAAGGACGCGAGGAGGTTCTGCACGTTGTGCAGCCCGAGGAGCGGTGACGTGATCTCGCGCCCGCCGAGTCGGAACGTCGTGCCGCCCGGATGGAACCACACGTCGCGCGCGTCGAGATCACCCTCGCCGTCGAGGCTGAACGTCACGACACGGCAGCGCGCGCGCTTCCGCATCGTCCTGGTCCAGGGATTGTCGGCGTTGAGGACGCAGAAGCCGTCTTCCGGGATCGCCGCGACGAGCGCGCCTTTTTCGAGCGCGACGCCTTCGACCGATCCGAGGCCTTCGAGGTGAGCTGCACCGACGGTCGTGACGATGCCGGCGTCGGGACGCACGATCTCGGAGAGATGCGCGATCTCGCCCGGACCGTTCGTGCCGATTTCGACGACGAGCGCTTCCGTCGCGTCGTCCGCCAGGAACAGGGTCAGCGGCACGCCGACGTCGTTGTTGAACGAGTTCGGCGAACCGATGGTCGTCATGCGCGAGCCGAGCAGTTCGACGAGCATGTTCTTCGTCGTCGTCTTGCCGCAGGAACCGGTGACGCCGATCACGCGAGCGGGAATGCGTGAGCGATGCCAACGCGCCAACTCGGCGAGCATCACGCGTGGGTCGGGATGCACGAGGATGGGCACCTCGCGACCGACCTGGGTCGCTTCCGGCGGCACGCTACCGTCGGCGGATTCGAGCACGATTCCCGCGGCGCCCTTGTCGGCGGCCGCGCGGGCGAACCGGTTCCCGTCGTGACTCGGTCCACGCAGAGCCAGGAACAGCTCGCCCGGCTGCACGGTGCGCGTGTCGGTGCTCACACCCGAGCACAGTCGCCGTGCGTCGCCGGAAACGAGGGTCGCACGGGTCGCCGCGAGCACGTCTTGGATGCGGAACGAGTTCAACCGAGCACCTCACGCGCCACAGCGCGGTCGTCGAAGGAATGGACTTCGGTCCCGATGGTCTGCGTCGTCTCATGGCCCTTGCCCGCAATCAAGACGACATCGCCCGCGCGTGCTTCCGCGCAGGCGATCTCGATCGCGCGACGTCGATCCGACTCGACGATGCGCAGCGCGCGTTGCGGCTCCATGCCGAGCACGATGTCGGACAGGATGCGCGCCGGATCCTCGCTGCGCGGGTTGTCGCTCGTGACGATCGCGAGGTCGGCGAGATCGTTGACGACACGGCCCATCGGCGCGCGTTTGCCTTTGTCGCGATCACCGCCGGCTCCGAAGACGACGATGAGACGACCACTACGCGGGGCGACCCCGTCTCCGAGATGTGCGACGCCCGACTCCGGCGTCGCCGGAACTTCCAGCGCGTGCCGCAGCGTGCGGCACACGTTTTCGAGCGCGTCTTCGCTGTGCGCGTAATCGACGAGGACGGTGAAGCCTCGTCCGTTCGTCGGCACGACTTCCAGACGACCAGGCGCACTCGGCGCGTTGGCGAGCCCTTCCAGAATGCTGGAAGGGCTCGCCCCCGACACGAGCGCACACGCGGCGGCGGCCAAAGCGTTCTCGACGTTGTATCGCCCGGCCAACGGGAGCCACAGCCTGGTCCGCGAGATCCCCATCCCATGCAAGATCAGGTGCGTACCACGTAGGCTCGAGCGAAGTTCCGAGGCGCAGAGATCGCCACGCAAGCGTGCGCTGTAAGTCACGACCAGGGCGTTCCGCGCGCGTGCTGCGGCGGACATTCGCTCCGAGGCCGGTTCGTCGGCGTTCACCACCGCGGTCGCACCCGGTCGGAGCATGGCGAAGAGCCGCTCCTTGGCGCGCGTGTAGGACTCGAGGTCCCCGTGGTAGTCGAGGTGATCGCGGGTGAGGTTCGTGAAGATGGCGACGTCGAAGTCGAGACCCGCCGTGCGCTCCTGATCGAGCGCGTGCGAACTGACTTCCATGACGAGCGAGTCGCCGCCGAGATCCCTGTGACGCGCGACGAGTTTTTGGAGCGCGGGAGCGTCGGGTGTCGTGTGCGTCGCGGGCACGATTTGTCCGTCGGCCAAGCGATTTCCTGCCGTTCCGAGCACGGCCGGCCGGAGTCCCGCTCGGGTGAGCAGGTGACCGACGAGGTGCGCGACCGTCGTCTTGCCGTTCGTGCCGGTCACACCCGCGACGAACATTCCACGTGCAGGCGTTCCGAGGATGCGCGCCGCAGCTTCGCCGGCCGCGCGTC
Organism: uncultured Planctomycetaceae bacterium; assembly: GCA_964552875.1. Taxonomy (GTDB): domain Bacteria; phylum Planctomycetota; class UBA1135; order UBA1135; genus JAEUHZ01. The sequence continues at coordinate 16,647 of CAZKIY010000034.1, read as the reverse complement.
TCGCCGACGCGTGGACCCACGAGCCCACGCCGGCGGGCACGTCGATCTCGCGATCCGTGAGTACCGCGACCGCGCCGCGACGCACGGCATCGGCCGCGAACCGCGCGCCATCTTCGCGCGAGCCGCTGAGCGCGCAGAACAGATCTCCCGGCGCGACATGGCGACTGTCGAGCTGCACGCCGCGGATCGGCGCGGAGGCGTCGCGGCTCGCAGCGCCGCCCACTTCGCGGACGAGATCAGCGAGGCGCATGCGCGGCCTCCGCCCAGGGCTGATCGCCCGATTCGTCGCCGTGCGAGACCTCGACGGTGTGAAAACCTTCGACACCGACTTCGAGAGGCACTTCGCCGATGCTCGTGAGACCGAGCGCCTCCTGCAACATCCCGATGCCCGCCGGACCCGCGACTTCGGAACCGTAGTGCTTGTTGCTGCGCGGTTCGTCCACGACGACGAGGACCATGACTTCACGGCCACCTTCGTGCAGTCGTCCGAACGCGCAGATCGAGCTCGTGTAACAGCTCCGGTGCGGCGGCTTCCCGTTGCGCACCAGCGCTTGACGGCAGGCCTTCGCTCCGCGGCAACCGTGTTCCAGGTTGTGTTGCAGCTCGAGGTGCAGGCACAGCTCGGTGCCGACTTTTTGCGCGGTGCCCGTCTTCGTCCCGACGTCGGCTCCGACGGCCTGGAGCGGCTTCGAGACGATGCGACCGGTTCCGATCGTCGCGCCGAGACGCATCATGTCGCGGACCTCGCTGCAGGCCGATTGCCCGAGCGGATCGTGGCTCTGGAGCTCGTGATCCTCGACGAGCGGGATGTCCTCGCGGCGCCCGTTCCACTCGATGGCACGGACCAGGCGCAGCGGACGGAAATGTCCGCCGCGAAGCACGGTCGCGAGACCTTGCGCGTGCTGCCACAACGTGACGGAGAGCTCGTGGCCGAACGAGACCGATGCCTGCGTGAGCTTCTTCTTCCACGGCGGCGCGTGGAAGATTCCCGGTCGCTCGTGGCCGAGCCCGACGCCGGGTCGCCGGCCGTAGCCGAGACCGGCGAGCCGCGCATGGAAGGCGTCGTCGTCCATGCGCGTGCCGATCTGCACGAGCACGGCGTTGATCGAGTACGCGAGGCCCTGAGCCGCCGTGACCGTGCCCTTGTCGTCGCCGCCCTCGGCCTCGCGAATCGGTCGACCCTCGATCTTGTACTTCCCGTTCTCCGAGTCGAACTGCGTCTCGGGCCTGATGACGCCCTCTTCGAGAGCGCACGCCATCACGGGGACCTTGAACGTCGAGCCGGGCGTGAAGGTGTGCATCGTGGGGACGAATCCTCCGATGCCATACACGTCGATCGCATCGACTGCCAGCACGTCTCCGGTCGCGATGTCGACGACGATCGCCTGCGCGAGCGCCGGTCGATGTCTCGCGACCGTTTCCTCGAGCAGTTGGCGCACGCGGCGCTGCAATCCGATCTCGATCGTCGTGATCACGCGCGGAGTCGGATCTCCGGGCACCAACTCCTGGAAGTAGCGGTGCAGCGGTCGACGCGGCGCTTGATTGCGGAGGAACGTGTACTCCTCACCGCGACGGCCGACCCACTTGAACTCCTCCCGTTCGAGCAGGTTCCAGCTCAGGAGTTCGAGCCCGCTCGTCGGACTCGGCAGGTAGACGAGGGCCTCGGAAAGTTCGGTGAATTGAGCGCGATCCGCGTCGCTCCACCCCGCGTCGTCGTGCGCGATACCGAGGCGACCGACGGCTTGCTTGCGCGCGTCGTCGGCCTCGAGCGTGCTCCATCGACCGAGGACGGCCAGCGGCGTCGAGGCACCCTTTTCGCGACCTTGGACGGGATAGACGCGCCGAGCATTGCGGCGCAGTTCCATCTGGATCGGTTGGACGCGTTCGTCCTTGAGGACAGCCGCGAGAGCGGGCGCGCGCGCCGGCGGAACGTCCTTCCGGACGACGCGGAATTGCGTCGGCATCAAGGCACGCCAGACGCTCTCGTGGTCGCGCTGACGCTGCTCTTCTTCGGCGCGCTCGGCGCCCGGAGCATCACCTCGGACTGCCGCGAGAAGTCCGGCGGCGAGGCGACGCGACCAGTCGCGCGGCTTGTCGAAACCGTGGCGCAGGCGCTCTTCCTCCGACAACGCGGTCGCAGGATGCCATTGGACGCGGTACTCGCCCGCCGTGGGTCCGCGCGCGAGTCCGAAGCCGCGCATGGGCGCGGGTGCGAGCTCCGCATCGAAGCTCGCGGCCGAGATCCAACTCTGCACGCGCGACGCTTGGGCCATGTCGAGCACGAGCGGCTCGGCCGCACACGTGATCCACCCGCCGGGCGATTCGTCGGGCAGCATGCGCGCGAGCACGTCGCCGGCTGCGTCGGGTTCGCCGAGTGCCGTCGCGAGGAGTCGCGCCATCGCGTCCGGCGTGTGCGCTTGCCACATCGCGTTCGGCGACGCGACGAGCTCGATGTACTCCGCGGATCCGGCCAGCGGAACGCCGCCCGCGTCGCACAGATCGAAACCCGCGGACAGGACCGGCAGGCGACGCAAGTTCGCCGGCTGCTCCCCCTCGGCCGCCAGCGCGATCACGCCGGTGCGCGCAGCGACCAAGGCCAGGATCCCGCCGATCGAAAGGAAGACGAGGCCGGGGCGCAGTCCCACACGCGACGAAGGGGCGGTGGCGTTCGGTTCGGGAGTGGTCACTCGGAACCTCGCGCGCCCGGGAGGACTTTCGCCCGGACGTCCTTGTCCGTCGGAACGACCGGCAGCGGACCATGATCGAGTTCGAGGAGGGTCGCGCGCTGCGCGCCATGAACGGCCTCGAGCAACAAGCAGTCTTCGCGCAGTCCGTCGAGACGCGCACCTTCGGCTCGATTGTGCGACTGCACGATCGCGGTCAGGATCCCGAGGATCAGCGCGGCGCAGAGCAGCCCGCCGACGAGGATGGAGCGCGTCACGGTCGACCCTCCCGCCCGAGCGGCGAGTCGACGCCGTCGATCTGCGCGTCGTTCACGCGCTCGGCCGCGCGCAGCTTCGCCGAACGCGAGCGCGGGTTCGCGCGACGCTCGGCCTGATCGGCCTCGATGGGCTTCTTCGTGAGCAATTCGTAGCGGCCCGCGCGCGCGAGCGATGCGAGGTGGCGTTTCACGACGGCGTCCTCACCCGAATGGAATGCGATGACGAGCAGTCGCCCGCCCGGCGCGAGTTCGCGCTCGGCAGTCCCGAGTGCCGCGGCCAACTCTTCGCCCTCTTGGTTCACGGCGCGGCGCAACGCTTGGAAAACGAGCGTCGCCGGATGCGTCTTGCCGCCGAGACCACCGAACGCGTGAGCGACACAGTCGGCCAACGCACCGGTGCGCAGGAACGGCGCACGACGCCGCGCCGCGACGATCGCGCGCGCGGCGGCTCGCGAACGACCTTCCCCACCTTCGTGGAAGAAGAGGTCCGCCAAATCGCGTTCGTCCCAATGGTTCACGATGTCGGCTGCTGTTCGATCGAGTCCAGGATCCATGCGCATGTCGAGCGGTCCGTCCGCTTGGAAACTGAAACCGCGCTCGGCCTCGTCGATCTGCATCGAGGAGACACCCAGATCGAAGAGGAACGCCGACGGCTTCTCGCGCAGGTCCTCGCGCACGACGCGCGCGAGTTCGGAGTGCCGCGCATTCACGATTCGCGCGCGGGAACCGAAGCGAGCCAATCGTGCTCGCGCGAGTTCCAACGCACGCGGATCGCGGTCACTGCCGAGCACGCGTGCATCGGGCAGTTCATCGAGCACGCGCTCCGCGTGCCCACCCAGGCCGACCGTCGCATCGACGATCCAGCCCGAGAGGAGACCGGGCGTCAGGCCGCGAAGGAGCCCGACCACGGAATCGGCGAGCACGGACACGTGCTGGGGAGACTCCCCCCCGGGCGCTCCACGCACAGTGTGCTCCTCCGTTTCCATGTCGAACACTTCCCCCGTCCCTGCGCAGGCCCGACGCCGGTCAGGTCGCTCCCCCTTGGCCACCGAGGATCCGATCGATGCGATCCAAGAGGCCTTCATTGCGGGATTGGTATTGCTCCCAGGCTGTCTTGCCCCAGATCTCGGCGTGATCGTTGTTGCCGATCACGACGACCTCGCGCTCTTCGCCGAGTTGGGGACGCAGCTTCTCGGGCACGAGCACGCGGCCCGAGCCATCGAGTTCGATTTCGAAGGTGTGGGCGAGGAACACGCGCGAGACGGCGCGTTGCTCCTCACCGGTGAAGGGCGCGAGCCGCAGCGAGGACATCGCTCGGTCGAAGCCGTCCTTCGAATAGATGTAGATGCAGCGGTCTTGACCGCGGGTCAGGACGCAGGTCGTCGGACCCTCATCCGCCCGGTCGAGGTGGTCCGCGATCCGCTTGGGCACGACCAAGCGGAACTTCGGGTCGAGCGTGTGGGTGGACTCACCGCGGAACACGGTTCAGCCCCCCAGAACCCGCCACGGCGTGGCGAGATTCGCGTTCCGGGCCCGCTGGAAGGCGAGCCGCATGCCACTTCGTGCCACTGACAACCACAAGGGCATCTTCCAGTGCCACTTCGCTGCTGTCTACGGGATCGTGTGCAACTCGCCGCCCCGCAGGCGATCGCGGGCGCCGCGGAGAAGCCGCCTTGGCGCCCGCGGGGCGTCCTCCAACCCTAGGCCTCGCGTTGTCAGATGGGGATAGCCCCAAGGGCTTGTGGTCGTTCGATGAAGGTCGGCGCGTGCAGGATCGTCCGCCGAAGTTGTTCCCATTTCCGGGACGGCCCAAGGAAATCCGTCGTTGGCAGAGGTCCGCGTCCCGTTGACTTGCTAGCGCACCGCCGCGACGAGCGCAGCGGGCTCGGAGCCGGCATCGTCACGCTCGCTGGAATCGGATCCGGAGCCATCGTGCGCGCTCTCGCCGCGACCTACGTCCGATTCCCCATCGCGCGCCGACGGTTCGGCCCCTTCGAGCAAGAGGACCAGGTCCGCGCGCAGCGCCTGCATCCGCTCCGCGGTGAAGTCGAACACGAAGACGCGGAAGGATTCCTTGCGGCGCGGTCGGTGAACGAGCATCGCCTCGCCCTCCGGGTCGCGCAGGATCCGATCGACCTTGATGCGGCGCTTGCGCAGCAGGAGGAGCGCCAAGAGGTAGCGCATCTCGCGCACACGCGGCTCGACGCGGCCCTCGAGGCGCACGAAGAGGGCTTCGAGCGTGCCCAGGTCGAGCTGAAGACCGCGTTTCCCCTCGCGGTGGCGCGTGAACCAGTGGAAGAGTTCGTCGCGGCCGGCTCGAGCGATCCAGCAGCCGGTGCAGACGTCCTCGCGCGCGAGTGCTTCGCCGACGATCGCCAGCGCCGAGGCGTGGCGCTCGCCCTCCTCGAACAGCTTGGCGCAGGCCTGACAGGTCGCTTGACGGCGCCGGAAGGTCCAATCGGTCATCGGCGACGGTATGCGGCTTCCTGGAACCCAAGTCAACGGCGCGAGACTCGCACTTCACCGCCCCTCGGGGGCTCAAGACCGATCAGCGCGGGACGAAAGCGCGCCAAGCGTTCGGGGTTCGGCGGACCGTGTCCCCCGCCAGCCTGCCCAACGCCCGTTCGAACGCGGCGACCACGGCCAGTTCGCCGCGTCCCGCCGTGTACTCGAGCAAGTCCGCGATCCGTGGGATCGCGCGCACCTCGCCGAGTCGTGCGAGGCCCTCCGCAGCGCTCGACGCGACCGTGCGATCGGGGTCGCGGCCGGCACGCAAGAGGACGCCCATCGCGAAGCCCTTGTGGTCGTGGCGCGCGCCGCGCGAACCGAGAGCCAGAGCCGACTCCGCGCGGACGGTCCATTCGGCGTCGCGCTCCACGTGCGCGGCGAGGGCTTCTTGGACCTCGATCTCGGTGGAGCCGGCGTGTGGGAGCGACCCCATGAGTTCCGCGGCTCGACGACGAGTCTCGGCGCGCTCGTCCTCGAGGAGCGGGGTGACGTGCGCGACCGCCGGCGCGCCGATCGCGAGCAGCCGATCGGCCGCGAGGAACGCGACGATGCCGTCCTTGGCGCGCAGGAGTTCGGCCAGGACCGGGGCGGACGTGCTCGCCAGCGCGACGAGGTCTTGTTGCGCGCGCTCGAACCGGCCCGGTTCGCCGCCGGGCCGTGCGAAGGCGTTGCGGTCGTACGCCCGCACCATCTCGCGCACGAGGTTGTCGACGACGAAACGCGCGAGAGCAGGATCGCGCTCGACGCGCGCGCGTTCGAGTTCGAAGGCGGAGTCGCCTTTCTGCCACGCTTCCCACGCGGCGCGGTACTCGACCGGCAGGGCTTCGAGCGGGACGACGCCCGCGCCGCCGCTGGACGAGGGACGATCGGGCGCACTCGCGCACGCAGCGAAAGCGAACAGGACAGCGAACGCGACGAAGCGCATCAGGCGCCGCTCCGTGCACGCCGGAACGAAGCGTCCCAGGCCAATTCGGCTTCGAGTTGCATGCGTTCGACCCACCACTCGCTCGAAGGTTGTTTCGCGATCACGGGAGGAGTCGCGAGGGCATCTCGATACACCCCCGCGACCAGGGCCGCATCGCCGGCGTCCTGCAAAGTTCGCCAGGCGATGCGCGCGAGGTCCGAATCGAGCGCGCGACGCGCCTGCTTCACGTCACCCTCGTCGTGGACGAGCACGAGGCGGGCCAGATCGAGCTCGCGCAATGCATCCCGGCGGCGCTCGGCAACACCGAGATATCGTGCTTCGATCGGGACCCACGGCGTCGGGCCGTGAACCGGATCGGCCTCGGCGCACGCGAGGCAGGGCAGCGGCGAAAGCGGTGCGTCGCACGGACCGGGCACGTCGCGCCGGACGCGATCCCCGACGAGGCAGGCGTACGCAGGACTGTCCAGTTCGACGAGGCCCGGCACACCGACGGACGCGGCGATCGAGACCAGATCGTGAGAGAGACCGCCGTGATCGCGCACGTGCAGTAGATCGACGCGCAGGTCGACGAGCACCGAGCGCACGAGGAGCGCGACTTCGAGTCTGCGCGAGCGTTGCCAGTGGTGCGGCGCGGGATCCGTGCGCACGATGCGTACGAGGCGCCCGTCGCGCCCGTCGCGCTCGATCCGCGCGTCGCCCTCGCCGGTCACGCCCGCGAGGACGAAAGCATCGACATCGCTCTCCGCGAGCGCGGCGGCGAATTCGAGCGCCTGCGCGATTCGGGTTGCATCGCTACCGGCAGCGAGGAGGACCCTCACGACTCGACCTGTCCCGCGTAGCGTGCGAGGACCTGATCGACGTGCTCGTCGAAGGTCGGGAGCTCTACGTGGTTTTGGTACAGGTGTTCGAGGCCGGCGCGTCGCTCGATCACGGTCGCGAGGAGCCGCCCCAGCCGCTCTACGTCCCCAGGCGGAAAGCGTAGGCCGTTCTCGCCGGGCACGACGAGTTCGGACATGCCGCCGAGGTCCGAAACCGCGAGCGGCGTGCGGCACGCGATGGCTTCCTGGATCGAGAGCGGCGAGTTCTCGAACCACAGGCTCGGAACGACGAGCAGATCCGTCGCGAGCAGAAACGGTGCGATTTCGTCGCGCTTCAAAGGTCCCGGGAGTTCCGCGCCGCTCCCGCGTGCGAGTTCGAGCAATCGATCCTGGTACTCCGGTCCATGTCGCGCGGGTCCGTGCAGGACGAGCCGTCCGCGGTTGCGGACGGAGATCGGGATGCGCGACCAGGCCTCGAGCAGGACGTGCGGCCCTTTGAGCGGGACGAGCGATCCGAGGAAGCCGATGCGCACGCGGCCGTCGGGCGAGGGAATGCGCTCACCGCCGAAGCGCGCGCGATCGAAGCCGAAGCGCAGGATTTCGATGCGTTGCGCCTCGAGGCCCCACTCCTCGGTGAAGCGGTCGCGCAAGAATCGACTCGGCGCGAGGAAGAGATCGACGGTGCGCGTCGCCGATTCGCGCAGCTCGCCCCACCGCGCTTCGGCCTCGCGCGCGAGCTTCGCGGATTCGAGTCCCGCGGGTGCTTCGACCCGCGAGGTCGGCGGTGGCACGTTCGCGGGCGCTGGGCGAGTGGCCTCCGACGACGTGCCCGGCATGGGCGTCGAAACATCCGATTCCCCGCCGAATCTGGGCTTCCGCGCGAAGGCGATCCGTGCGCGGCGCGCCGTGTCCCCGAGGTCGAGCCCCGTGGTCTCGTGCAACGCCGCGATGACCGGTCCGACCGCGCGCGCTGCCCACGGCTGCGTCCACGGATGATCGACGAGACACGTGCCGCAACGCGCGAAGTCGACCGTGTGGCACAAACCACCGTCGGAATGCACGCGTTGCCCGAGGCGCGCGCAGGTGAGCCAATAGTCGTGCAACGTGAAGACGATGCGTGCCCCGTGCGACTTCGCGAGGTCGAGGCACCCGGCGGACAAGTACATCAGGTGCTGGACGTGCACGACGTCCGGCCGGTGCTCGCCGAGCACTCGTGCGAACGCGCGTTCGACTCGCGCGTTCTGCCACGTGCCGCGAAAGCTCGCGTAATAGAGGTTGTTCACGATCTCGTGGATCGCGACGCCCTGCTCCTGGCGCACGAGCACGCGCCCGTCACGCCGCAGGATGTCCTTCTTCGCCGCGAAAACCGCGACGTCGTGTCCGCGGACGACGAGCGCCCGCGCGAGCTCGGCCGTGTAGGTCTCCGTTCCGGCGTTCCCGTGGGGCGGGACGTTGTGGCTGACGAGGAGTATGCGCACGGTGACTCGGGGCGAGAGTAACCGAAGTGCGCGCGCTTTCCGGCTTGGTTGCTCCGCGTCTCCCCGTGACTACGATTCGCGGCATGAAACGCTGGATCGTCCGCATCGCCATCGGGCTCGCCGTCCTCTTCGTCGCGATCCAGTTCGTGCCCTCCGGACGCACGAACCCCGCGGTCACGAAGCCGCTCGACGCGCCGGCCGACGTGATGGCGATCCTGCGTCGCTCGTGCTTCGACTGTCATTCCAACGAGACGCAGTGGCCGTGGTACGCCTACGTCGCCCCGACGTCGTGGCTCGTCGTGCACGACACCGACGAGGGCCGCGCGGAGCTGAACTTCTCGCACTGGGGCGACATGACACCGAAAGCGCGCTCGTCGAAAGCGTCGGAGGTCGTCGAGGAGATCGAGGGTGGCGAGATGCCGCTCGAGGAGTACCTGTGGATGCACTCGGACGCGAAAATCTCGGAGTCGGACCTCGAGGTCTTGCGCCGTTGGAGTGACGGCGACGTGTGACGTCGTTCAGCCAGCCATCGGCCGCGCGAGTACCCACCACGCGCGCAACAGTGCCGAGAGAGTCGTGTCGAGGATCGAGCGCATCCCGCCGGACTTCAGTGCCGGCGTGATCGTCAGCGGGCCGCCGACGAGTAGATCGCGGTCGGGCACGCTGCGCACCGCGACGAAGCGTGCGCGGTCCGCGCGGCGACGCTCACCGAGCGCCAAGAACGCGCGCTTCCCCTTCCACCAGTCGCCGGCGTGTCCGCCTGCGAGCGCGAACGTGAACCACACGAACTCGTAGATCGCGAGGCCTGGAAGGGCGACGAAGATCGTGCGCTTCGAATAGCACTTGGCGAGGAACGTCCAGCGGTTTCGCGAATGGAAGAACACGCGCGAGCCGGGATAACGCGGCCCCTCGCGGAAGCTGATGCCAGGCGTGCCCCCCTTGTGGAGCACGAGCGCGTCCTCGACCGAAACGATGCGCGCTCCGCAGGCACGCAAGCGGTACGAAAGGTCGAGGTCCTCGAAGAGGATGAACATCGTCTCGTCGTAGCCGCCCAATTCGAGCACGCGGTCGCGATCGACGAGAAGCGCCACGGCGACCGCGCAGTCGACGTCGATCGTCCCGGTCCGGAGAGCTCGCGCGAGCGGCGCATAGAAGTTGCGCAGCGCGATGAGCCCGACGTAGTGGAACGCCCCGCCGTCGTAGTGAACGCGCGTCGGTTCCGCGGCGAACACGCTGCGCGGTTGTGCGATCGCGATCCGTCGATCGGTGGCGGCGGCGGCGGCGAGCTTCTCGAGCGTGTCCTCGCGCACCACCGCGTCGTTGTCGAGCGCGAGAACCCAGCGGTTCTTCGCCGCACGCATCCCCGCGTTCCGCGCCGGACAGGGGCCGTCGTTCGACGGCATGGCCACGACGCGCGCCTCGGGGAACCGATCGCGCACGAGCGCGACGCTGCCGTCCTTCGATGCGTTGTCCACGACCAGGACTTCGTCGACGACACCGCGCAGGCTGCGAACCGCGTCGAGGCACTCCGCGAGATACCGCTCGCCTTCCCAGTTCACGACGACGACGGAAATGGGTCCGAGCCCGCTGTTCACCGCCGTGCTGGGACGGATGGACGTCACGTCAGGAGAGCGGCAGTTCGAAGTCGTTCGCGTGACACGGTGCGCGATGCTTGAGGCAGTAGGGCACGTTCAGGAGCACATTTCCGCCCGCTTTGACGAGCACCCACCAGGCTCCCGGCGTTTCACGCAGCGAACGACCGATGCCGATCGTGCCCGTCGCGTCGGTGACGGTGCCCGCCGCCTCTTTCGCGCTACCGCGCAGCAGGACCTTCGTCAGGACGAGGAACGGCATGCGCAAGAGATCGCCGAACGGCGCATACTTCAGCATCGAGATCCACGCGTTGCGCGCGTGGAAGTACAGGCTGCGCTTGCCCATCTTGATGCCGAACGGCGTCTTGTGGAACACGTGGCAACCGGGGAACTGGAGCACGCGGTAGCCGAGATTCAGCAGGCGGCACGTGAGGTCGCGCTCGTTGCCGTAGATGAAGAGGCGCACGTCGTAGTAGCCGGCCTTCTTCAGCGCTTCGGAGCGCGCGAGCGACGCGCATCCGCGGAACGTCGACATGTAGCGCTCTTCGCGGACGAGCGGTGAGGCGAGGTACGCGGCGGGCGTTCCCGGCTCGATCACTTGCGTCGAAACGATCGCCGTCGTCGGCGGTTCGGCCACCAAGCGTCGAGTCGCGGACTCGAGCCAGCCGGGCGGCATGACGATGTCGTCGTCGAGTATCGCCGTCAGCTCGCTCGTCACGGACGAGAAGCCGATGTTGAAGGTCTCGCACGCGCCGTAGCGATCGTGCGGCATGACGATGCGGCGGACTTCGGGGAACTCGGCGGCCAGCATCGCCGCGGTACCGTCGCGGCTCGCGTTGTCGACGACGACGATGTCGTCGAAAGGCAGCGTCTGCGCGCGCAGCGATTCCATGTTCGCGCGCAGGTCCTCCTTCTTGTTCCAGGTGGATACGACCGCAGTCGTCCGCGGGAGCGCCGGATCGCGTGCCGTTCGCGCGAGTGCGAGCGCATCGACGCTGTTCGTGCGGCGCACGTTTCCCTCGGGATGCGCCAGCAGGACGACGCGCTCCGGTCCGTTCCTCACGGCGGACGCGAGCGCCAAGGTCGCTGCGCGCTCCCCCAACGAGGGACCGCACGCGACGAGAACGCTGGCCGCGCCGATTTCGTCGGCCAGACGCCGGAGTCGCGCGACGAGCGTCTCGTCCTGCTCGGGAGTGGTGTCGTTCGCGCCCAGGAACCGCACATCGAGGACACCGAGGTGCGCGAGCCGCTCGCGATGCGCCGGTACCTCGTTCGCAGAGACGACGATCGTCACCGGAGTTCCTCGCGCGCGCAGTTCGCGCACGATTCCGCCGAGCACGTTCAGGGCTCGCTCGGTATCGACCGCGAACCCGAGCACCGGACCAGTGAGCCCTTCGAGGGCAACGCGCTCGTCCGCGGTAGTCGTTCGTTGCGTGGCCAAGGGCGCAGAGGATCGGAGGCGAGGCGTGCTGTGGGAAGCGTCGGGAGCGAACACCGTGGATCGTTGGCTATCGGTTCTGTTCGCGAGCCGCGCGAGTACGCGTCGGCACGCGTGCGAAACGCTTTCCGGATCGCCCGTTCAACCGCCCGATTCCTGCGCGTCCTTCACCGGCGGCCCCCTCAAGGATGTCTCCGCACCGAACACGGTCTGCATGTAGCGCAGGATGCGGCTCGCCGCTGCCGTGTCGTCGTCGGCGGATTCCCATTCCGCGCTGGCCAGGTCGAGCGGCTTCCCGAGCGCTTCGTTCGTCTCCTTCTCGACGCGCACCGAGACGAGGAATGTACGCGCGGCTTTCTCCTCGTACTGCACATGCGCCCTGCGGCGCATACCGTCGCCCTTGAACGGTTGGAGCTCGACCTTCCAGCCAGACGAGACCGTCTTGTGAGCCTCGTCGGTAGCGGTTCCGGGCGAGAACCCGTTCTTCTGCAATGCGATCTGAGCAGCTTGTCGCAACACACGCTCGCTGGCGATCGTGATGTCCGCCTCCGACCAGTCGCCTTCGACCTCGCTCGAGCTGGCGCAGGCAAAGGACAGCGCCAGAACGAGGGCCACGGCCACGTGTCGTGCGGAGCGAAGCGCGTTCATCGAGTGTCCTCCTCGTGGATGTTCGCCGGGTCGCGCAACACGATGCGCACCGGAATTTCCGGGAACGGCAATTCGTCGCGAATCCGGTTCTGCAAGTAGCGGATCGAGTCCTTGTTGAGCAGCGTCTTGTCGTTCACGAACAAGATGAAGGTCGGGGGCCGGACCTCGGCCTGCGTCGCGTAGCGCACGCGAATCGCGTGTCCGCCGGACGAAGGACCGCGTCCTTCGAGCGCCTTCGAGAGCACGCGGTTCAGCTCGCCCGTCGAGACGCGGCGTTGCGCCTGATCGAAGAGTTCGAGAGCGAGGTCGAGCGTCTCGTCGACGCCCTTGCCGTCCTTCGCCGACAGGAACGAGATCGGCGCGAAGTCGAGCTGCGGCATCTCCGTGTCGAGATACTTGCGGAAATCCTGCGGTGTGTAGCCCACCGCGAGGTCCCACTTGTTCGCGGCCAAGATGACCGGCTTGTGGTGATCGATGCAGTAGCGCGCCAGATCCTTGTCGATGCCCGCCAAGGGCTTCGTCACGTCGAACATCAGGATCACGACGTCCGCGCGGCGCATGGAACGGTGCGAGCGCGCGTCGGAATAGAACTCGATCGCGTCTTGGATCGAGCGCTTACGGCGCACGCCGGCGGTGTCGATCGCGACGAAGGACTTGCCGTCGCGCTCGAACAGGACGTCGACCGAGTCGCGCGTCGTGCCCGGGATCTCGGAGACGATCATGCGCTCTTCTTGGGCCAGCGCGTTGATCAGCGTGCTCTTGCCCGCGTTGCGCTGACCGACGACCGCGATCCGCATGACGGGCGCCACGACCGGCTCCGCGCGCGTGTCCTCGGGCGGGAGCAGCTCGAGAATGCGGATGTAGAGATCCTCGAGACCTTCACCGTTCTGCGCACTGATCGCGTACGGCCCGTCGGACACGCCGAAGCGATGGAACTCGCCCGCGTCCCACTGGTGCATGCGACTCTCGGACTTGTTCGCGACGAGGATGAGGGGCGTCTTGATGCCGCGCAGTTTGCGCGCGACGTCCTCGTCGAGCGGCGTGATGCCCTCGCGTGAATCGACGACCCACAGGACGAGATCCGCGGTCGCGAGGGCGCGCTGGATCTGCTCTTCGACGAGCGGCCCGAGGTCGTCGCGGTCCACGATGCCGATGCCGCCGGTGTCGACCACCTCGACCCAACGCTGTTCGCGCGGGGTGCGCAGCTCGGCCGGCACCGCGACGCGATCGCGCGTGACACCGGCCGTCGGCTCGACGATGGAGACGCGGCTGCCGCACATGCGATTCGTGAGAGTCGACTTGCCCACGTTGGGGCGGCCGACGATGACGACGCGCGGCAGTTTCTGTCCGGTTTGAATGCCCATGGGATCTCGTTCGAGGGCGAACAGGGTACGGGCGAGCAGGCTCACCCGTCCATGAATCAGACGCTAGGCTCCGCCGAGCCGCATGAAGTCCGCCCCCCGCCCCTCGCGTCCGTGGACGTTCGTCCCCGGGCTCTACGTCCTCCAGGGCATGCCGTATTTCGCGGTGCAGGCCGCATCGAACACGTTCCTCACGGCCATGGGCGCGGCGCCCAGCGTCGTCGGGAAGTGGAGCAGCGACCTCACGCTGCCGTGGATGCTGAAACCGCTGTGGAGTCCGCTCGTCGATCTCTACGGGACGAAGCGGCGTTGGCTCCTCGGCGCGTCGATCGCGGTCGCGCTGTCTCTCGTGCTGCTCGCCGTCGCAACCGGGCGCGCGAACTATCTCGAGTGGACGATCGCAGCCTGCGTCGTCCTCGCGTTCGCTTCGGCGACGTACGACGTCGCTTGCGACGGTTACTACATGCTCGCGCTCGGGAAGCGCGAGCAAGAAGCGTTCGTCGGCGTCCGCAACGCGTGTTATCGACTCGGCCGCATTCTCGTGACGGGCGGCGTCGTCGCACTCGCGGGCGCCTTCCAAGCGGAGCCGGGCAGCCACGCACTCGCGCGTGGAATGTCACGCGGCGAAGCGTGGGGCCTCTCGTTCGCGATCGGCGCCGCCGTCTATGGAGCGGGCGCGGTGGCGATCGCATTCCTCGCGCCCAAGCCGGAAGCCGACGGACCCGCACGGAGTCTGGGCGAGCGTGTTCCGCTGGGCTCCATGTTGCGCGAGTACGTCGCGCGTCCGCACTTCGTCGCCGTGCTCGCTTTCCTCGTCTTCTACCGCTTCGCGGAGTCGATGCTCACGCCGATGATCTCGCCGTTCCTCTTGCGCACGCATGCGCAGGGCGGCCTCGCGCTCACGGAAACCCAGGTCGGCTGGATCTACGGCACGATCGGCGTCGTGTCGCTCCTCGTCGGCGGCCTCACGGGCGGATGGCTCGTTTCGCGCCTCGGATTGCGGCGTTGTCTGTGGCCGATGGCGATCGCGATGCACGCACCGAACGTCCTCTACGTCTGGGCCGCGAGCACGCTGCCCGGACCGATCGGTGCTTCGGCTGTGGTCGGCGTCGAACAGCTCGGATACGGTTTCGGCTTCTCGGCCTACATGGTCTTCGTCCTCCAACTCGCGCGCTCCTCGCGGTTCGCCACGACGCACTACGCGATCTCGACGGGGATCATGGGACTCTCGGCTTGGCTCGCGGGTCGTTGGAGCGGGACCCTCGTCGAGCGCTTCGGATTCGAGCAGTTCTTCTGGCTCGTTTCAGCGCTCGGTTTGCTCGGCCTCGCGACGCTCGTGCGCCTGCCGCAGCTCGAACCGGCACCGGCGACGGCGACCTGAACGAAGACCATGCTCTTCAGCTCCCCCATCTTCGTCTTCGCGTTCCTGCCGCTCGTCCTGGCGGTGTACTTCGTCATTCCGAAGGCGGTGCGCAACGCGTGGCTGCTCGGCGTGAGCCTGGTCTTCTACGCGTGGGGTGAGCCGGTCGTCGCGATCGTGATGCTCTGCTCGATCGCGATGAACTACGCCTTCGGGCTGTGGGTCGATCGCGCGCGGGAAAAGCCGAGCGGCAAGCTCGCGGTGGGCTTGGCCATCGCCGCGAACCTCGCGCTGCTCGTCGTCTTCAAGTACGCCGACTGGCTGTGGACCGGGGCGAGCGCGGCCTTGGTCGGCCTCGGACTGCTCGATGCAGCCTGGGCTCCGCTCGGAACGTATCTCGCGCCGGACTCGTGGTTGCGCGAGTCCTTCCTCGAAGGCGACTCGATCCGGCTCCCGATCGGGATCTCGTTCTTCACCTTCCAGGCCTTCAGCTACGTCGTCGACGTGTACCGCCGCGACGCGCCGGTGCAGAAGAACCCGTTCAACATCGCGCTTTACGTGGCGTTCTTCCCGCAGCTCATCGCGGGCCCGATCGTGCGCTACCTCGACGTGGCCGAGCAGATCGTGCACCGCGTCGTGACGCTCGAGCGGTTCGCGTCGGGAGCGCGACGATTCGTCATCGGCCTCGCCAAGAAGGTGCTCATCGCCGACCTGTGCGCCGCGACCGCCGACAAGATCTTCGCCTTGCCTCCCGAGCAGCTCACGCCGGCCTTGGCTTGGCTCGGAGTCGTCACGTACACGCTCCAGATCTACTTCGATTTCTCGGGCTATTCGGACATGGCGATCGGCCTCGGCCGACTGTTCGGATTCGAGTTCCTGGAGAATTTCCGCCACCCCTACATCGCGCGCTCGATCACGGACTTCTGGCGTCGCTGGCACATCTCGCTCTCGACCTGGTTCCGCGATTACCTCTACATCCCGCTGGGCGGCAATCGCGGCTCGAAGGCGCGGACGTACGCGAACCTCTTCGTCGTGTTCTTCCTGTGCGGCTTGTGGCACGGCGCCAGCTCGACGTTCGTCGTGTGGGGCGTGTACCACGGGCTCTTTCTCGTGGTCGAGCGCATCGGAGTCGGTGCTTGGCTCGATCGACGGGCCGCGATCGTGCGCCACGTCTACGTGATGCTCGCGGTCATGGTCGGTTGGGTGTTCTTCCGCGCCGAGACGTTCAGCCAGGCGAGCCACTTCTTGTCCGCGATGGTCGGCATCCAGAACGGTTCGCAGACCATCGACCTCGGGACCACGATCGTTTCGGCCGAGCGACTGCATCCGATCGGCCTGTTCGCGGACATGCGCACGTGGCTCGCGATCGCGGCTGGGATCATCGGTTCGACGCCCTGGTTGCCGGCAGTTGCCGCGTGGACGAAGGGCCTGTGGGACACCGGCCGAACCGCTCGAGCGGCGTCGGTCGAGCTGCTCGGCCTCGTGCTACTCGCTATCCTCTTCGTGGCCTGCGCGATGGAACTCGCGGCGGGCTCGTACAGCCCGTTCATCTACTTCCGATTCTGACGCCCAGAGCAC
>CAZKIY010000033.1:0-21388 GCA_964552875.1 uncultured Planctomycetaceae bacterium | reverse complement strand
GGTCCAGGTCCACGCGGACTTCGTCATCTCGCCGTCGGGCTGAGGGGCGAGCGACGCGGAGCGGTCGAGCTTTCGTTCGGGCTCACTGCCGCGGAGCAGCGCGGATCGTGCCTGAGAGCGTTGAGGCTCCACCAGGCTCCACTTCTTCACGCGCTCTCCGAGCGTGTGAAGAAATCACACGCTCTCGCGCTCTGAAGCGTGGCCACATGAATCCGAGAGCCCGAAGACTCGATTTCTTCACAAGCTCTCAGATCCGATGCATGAATCGGAACACGCGCTCGTGCATCACGCGCACGATGTAGTCGTCGGCACCACCGAGACACTCCATGCAGCGCTTGAGATCACCGAACTTCGAGCCCGGCGGCAGCTCCACCGTCAGCACCATGTGGAAGTAGCCTTCGATCATCTTCTGCGAGATGTCGTGCACGCTTCCGCCGGACTTCGCCAACGCCCCGGTGATCTCGGCCAAGACTCCCGGGCGATTGCGTCCGACCGCGGTGATCACGACGTTCGTCGCCGGATCGTCGTCTTCGGGCTCGGGGAGGTTCGGCAGCGAACGCCGCGCGCGATCGGCATCGGGACCGCGATCGGGCGCGGGATCCGAGTACGCGCCGCCGGTGCCCGTCACGAGCCGCACGCCGAGTTCTTCCGCAACGGCCAGCGCGTGCGGCGTCGCGAGCGTCTCCGGGTCGACGACGATTTGTCCGCCGGGCTGGGCCAGGCGGCGCACGTCTTCGGCTGTCAGGTAACGACGGGCCAAGGTGATTCGACGATCAGAGGTGGCGAGCCAACTCGGGGTGCGGCTGCGGGATCACGACTTCGCGAGCCAGCAGCCCGCGCTCTTGCGCGACGCGCGCGCCGGCCGCGATCGAGCTGCGGACGTCGCTGACTTCGCCGGTCAGCGTGAAGAAGCTCTTCCCGCCCAATCCGTTCGCGATGCGCACGTCGATCAAGTCGACCGTCGCGGACTTCAGCGCGATGTCCGCCGAGGAGATCGTCGACGCGACCGTCGTCGTCTCGATCACGCCGATCGCATCCAGCGTGCCGTTGATGCGCCCGCCCTTGCGCTTCAGCATCGGCACGATCTGCTCGTGGACCTGCGGGATGACCAGTTGATCGACCAGGTCGGATCCGGCGAGCGCCGCGCCGCGTGCCGCGCTGGCGCGTACGTCATGGACCGAACCGGTGAACAGCATCACGTACTTGCCCGGCTGCACGGGCGTCGAAAAGAGCAACTCGACGCGCGCTTCCTTGAGCACGGCGTCGGCGACCTCGACGCCGCGCGCGATGCTGCACAGTTCGAGGATGCCGATCGCGACGTTCATGTTCGCGTCGTCGCGGACTTCGGGATTGTGGTCGTTCCGGTTCATGATGTGCCCCTCTTGGCCTGCGCGGCGCGGTCGTATTCTCTCGTGGGCCCGACGACGCGACCGTCCTCGAGCTCCATCGTGTCGATGATCGCGGCGATCGCCGTCTGGAATCCGATGTCGTGGCTGCGTCCGATCGTGTGACGCGCAGCGCGACCGAAGACGACGAGCACGCGCTCGCCGATCCCGGCGCCGAGCACGTCGACGGCGACCAAGGTCTCCGCCGATTCCCGGCCGTCGGTCGTGAACGGACGCACGACCAGGAAGCGCAAGCCCGTGAGGCTGGCATCCTTCTTCGTGGCCCACACGTTGCCGACGACGGTGCCTACGAGCATCAGCGTTTCCCTCTCGCGCGTGCAGCGGCGAGCTCCGCTGGATCCGTCATGCGCCACGACGCGGGCGCTCCCGGCACGTCGAAGTCGTCGACGATGCCGACGATCGCCGCCTCGAACGCGAAGTCGCCGTCGAGACCGAGCTGCGCGACGCGCGCGGCTTTGCCGAACGCGACGATGACATGCTCGCCGATCGCGGCGCCCAGCGGATCCGCAGCGACGACGGGCGTGACCTTCGGCGCGCCGGGTTCGCGGCGTTCGTCGAGAGCCTCGACGACGAGCAAGCGCAGGCCGTTCAGGTCCTGGACCTTCTTCGTCGCCCACACCTCCCCCACGACGCGACCGAGGAACATCAGTGGGTCCCCGCGTTCGCGCGACCGCCGAGACCTTCGAGCGCGCGTCGCACGGCCTTCACGGCCTCGTCGATTTCCGCATCGGTGCCGGCGAGTCGAAGGCGACCGACAGCGCCCTCCGCTCCCAGTCCCACGATGCGAATCGGCGAGGCCTTCTCGGCTTCGTTCGCAGCGAGCGTCACGTAGACGGCCGGGTTCACCTCGAGCGTGTAGAGCGTGTCGTCGCCGAGCACGAGCATCCCCGATCGCGTTCTGTTGATCATCATCGCGTGGTGGTCGCTGATCTTGCGGATGATCTCGCTCGTCAAGAGGTTCGGTTTCAGCGCGTCCGCCATCGTCACGCCCGCCGCTTTCAGGATCATCTCCCCGGCTTGGCGTACTTGACCTTGATCGGGGCCGTGCACTTCGAGCGTTCCGTAACTGCGCTCCGTGACCAGCGCCCCCGGCTTCACGTCGCAACTCTTCAGCGCGACGTCCATGAGCCGGTTGATGACGATGCCGGGCTGGACCTCGAGCCAGAACGCGGCTTCGCCCGTGACGGGGAAGAACCCGTTCGAGTTCGTGGCTACGGTCGCGGCGAACTGCGGCTGCATCTGATCGATGAAGACCGCGCCGCGCAGCTCGATTCCGGCTTGCGACATGCGTCACGTGTCCCGCGGGTCTACCGCGGGATCAGCGCGTCACTTCGATTCCGGGATCTGCGGCAGGAAGAGGTCGAGGTCGCCCGCCGGACGCGGGATCACGTGCTGGCCGACCAGTTCGCCGACACGCTTCGCTGCGGCAGCTCCGGCTTCGACGGCAGCTTTCACCGCGCCGACTTCACCGCGGACCAGCACGGTCATCAGCGCGCCACCGCTGCGTTCCTTGCCGATCAACGTGACCTTTGCGGCCTTGCACATGGCGTCCGCGGCTTCGACGGCGCCGATGAGACCTTTCGTCTCGATCATGCCCAGGGCGATCATGTTGTCCATCGTTTCGATCCTTCGGGTGGGAGAATGCTGGGTGGGGAGAATGCGGGATTATCGGGGTGATCAGGAGCGAGCGTGCAGCAAGGCTTGGATCAGGCCTTGCACGAACCCGTCGTGACTTCGTGGTGTGCGCAGCCTTTGCAGGGGCCGAGCGGGCAGCCCGAACCGGCATTCGCGAGAAGGGATTGGATCTCGGTCGTAGAGAGTCCGGAGCCCTGCTGGACGTTGGACCGCAGCACGCTCGGCGAGGCGACTGCCGTCGGGCGTGCAATCGGGGCGAGTGCGGCGCTGACGGCGAGACCGGATCCTTGCGCTGTGATGAACGACGGCGTGACGAACGACGGCGGAGCGCTCTTCGTTCCCGAGCCCACTTTCGATGCCCACGGTGTCGCCGTCGCGGCAACCGGTGCGGCCGCGGGTGTCGCGCTCGCGAAAACGCTGGGATTCCCACGCCAATTGCTCGAAGCATCCGGCGTGAAGGCACTGGACGACGCGCGCGGGGCGGACCCCGACAGCGCCGGATCGCCCGGCAGCCCCGAGCCGCGCGGAATCCCATCCTTCGTCATCTGCGCGACACGCTCGTGATCGCGTCGCTCGATGTCGGCCCAATCACGACGCGGGAACGCGACGCGCTTCACGTTGAGCAAGTGCCGCGCACTGATGTTGTCGCTCGTGATGTTGCCCGCTTGCGGACCGCAACCGAGCGAGAACGACGCGACGAGGTTCGTCGAATACCCGACGGCGCCTTGCGAGCACGGCCCGTTGACGACCATGCGATTCGCGGGCTTCTCCAGGAAGAACGCGTCGAGCACGCGCTCGTCCTTCGCGTGCATCCCGAGCGTGTGACCGAGCCCGTCGGACTCGAGCATCGCCATGGAGACCTTGCAGCCCTCTTCCCACCCGTCGACGAGGTGGAGCGACAACACGGGCGCCAGGATCTCGATCGAGAGCGGCCACTCCTTGCCGACGCCGCCCTGCCACGCGAGCAGGATCGTCGTGTGCTTCGGCACGGGAAAACCGGCCATTTCCGCGATGCGCCAGGGGTCGAGGCCGACCACGTCCGCGTTCATGTGACCACGCACGTTGCACAACTTGGCGAGCTTCTTCGTCTCGTCGTCGTCGCACACGTGCGCGCCGCGTTTGACGAGCTCCGCGACGAGTTGCTTCGCGATGGGCGCGTCGAGCACGAGCCCTTGCTCGGAACAGCACAACGTCGCGTTGTCGAAGCTCTGGCTCGAGGTGATCGACGCCGCGGCCCACGGGATGTCCGCCGACCGATCGATGTAACAGGGCACGTTGCCCGGACCGACGCCGTACGCCGGACGCCCCGAGCTGTACGCTGCCGTCACGAGGCCCGTCCCGCCCGTCGCGAGGATCAGCGCGACGTCCTTGTGCTTCATCAACGCCCCCGTCGACTCGATCGTCGGGTTCGGCAGCACGCACACGAGGTCCGGTGGTCCGCCTGCGCGCTCGATCGCGCGGCGCAACACTTCGACCGTTTCGCCGATGCAGCGTTTCGCGCGCGGGTGCGGGCTGATCACGATCGCGTTGCGGCCCTTGACCGCGATGATCGCTTTGAAAAGCGTCGTCGACGTCGGATTCGTCGTCGGCACGATGCCCGCGATCACTCCCGAGGCCGTGCCGACTTCGACGATGCCCGTCTTCTCGTCGCGCGAAAGGATCCCGACCGTCTTCTCGTTGTGGATCGAGGCCCACGTGCCCTCGGATCCGAACAGGTTCTTCAGGACCTTGTAGTGGATCTTGCCGATCCCGGTCTCCTCGACGGCGAGTCGCGCGAGATCGTGCGCTGCTGCCGCTCCCGCCTTGGCCATCGCGGCGCACAACGCGTCCGTCTTCTTCTGGTCGAAGGTGTGGATCGCTGCGCACGCCTTCCTCGCGCGCGCGACTTGGTCGCGCACGTCCTGCAAGGCACGGAGGTCGGGATCGAGGGTCTGCACGGACATGGGGACACGCGACGATCAGGTCGTGCGCGCCTATTGAGTGTCAGTCCGCGTTCGACTTGCCGCCGGCCGGCTTCGCGCCCGCGGGCTTCGGTACCGGCGTCATCTTCGGCAGGATCTTCCACACCTGATCGTGCGGGCGCGGGATGACGTGCACCCCGACGAGTTCACCGACGCGGCGCGCGGCCGCAGCTCCGGCGTCCGTCGCGGCCTTGACCGCGCCGACTTCGCCGACGACGAACATCGTCCAGTAGCCCGCGGTGATGTTCTCGCGGCCATAGAGCTCGACCATAGCAGCCTTGACCATCGCGTCGGCGGCTTCGATGTGACCCACGAGACCCTTGGTCTCGACCATTCCCAGAGCTGTCGGCTTCATGAGACGTGACGAAATGTGCGGCGAAGAGGCCGAGGACCCGCGGTGCGAGAGCACCAGCGCCGTCTTCGGCGAGAGCGCGGAGTCTAGCGGGTCGAACCTCGGAAACCACGGCTCGAGCGCTCGAGTGGACGATCATCGAACGTTGGGCCCCGTGAGATGCTCCGCTGAGAGGCGTTCCGCTGCCGTGCGGAACTGGCGCGTTGTGGCGATGCCCCGCGCACTCCTATGCTCGGTCTCCCGTGACGCGCAAGTTCCTCACGCGACTCCTGCGCCTTCGGCTGTGGGTGTCGGAGCGATTCCGGCCGGGCGAAACGGAGGTCACGTTCTTCTGGGCGGCCGTGATCGGCGCACTCGGCGGCCTCACGTCCCCGGCCTTCCGCGCGGCGATCCACGGGGTCAAGCTCTTCTTCACGGGTAGCCGGTC
This sequence comes from uncultured Planctomycetaceae bacterium, assembly GCA_964552875.1. Lineage (GTDB taxonomy): Bacteria > Planctomycetota > UBA1135 > UBA1135 > JAEUHZ01. The sequence continues at coordinate 15,607 of CAZKIY010000033.1, read as the reverse complement.
GAGCTTGGCCGAGACCGCGGCCGGCCTCGATCCGTGGCAGCGCATACTCGTCCCCACCGCGGGCGGATTGCTCGCCGGACTGATCCTGCACTTCGGCGTGCGCTTCGCGCGCGGTAAGAAGAGCGCGGACTACATGGAGGCCGTCACACTGGGCGACGGCGTCATCCGCTCGCGACCCACGCTCGTGCGCATCGCGTCGTCGATCTTCTCGATCGGATCCGGCGGTTCGATCGGCCGCGAAGGTCCGCAAGTGCAGCTCGCGGCACTGATCGCGAGCGCGGTCGGTCGCTGGACGAAGATGCCCCGGCCCCGCTTGCGCCTCATGGTCGCCTGCGGCGCCGCGGCCGGCATCGCGTCCGCGTACAACGCGCCGATCGGCGGAGCCCTCTTCGTCGCCGAGGTCGTGCTCGGATCCATCGCGATGACGACGTTCGGGCCGATCGTGCTCGCATCCGTCATGGCGACCGTCGTCGCGCGCATCTTCCTCGGTGGAGAACCGCTCTTCGAGGTCCCGCCCTTTCGACTCGTGACGTACTGGGAGCTCGCGCCCTATCTCGCGCTGGGCCTCATCGCCGGCGGGTTCGCGCCGTGGTTCCTGCGATTGCTCGGGCATTCCAGTGCGTTCTTCGCGTCGTGGCCCGTGCCGATCTTCGTGCGCATGGCGGCCGGGGGACTCGTCGTCGGACTCCTCTCCCTGCACGTGCCCGACGTGTGGGGCAACGGCGACAGCGCGGTCACCGCGATCCTCTCGACGAACCTCGTGTGGACCGCACTGCTCACGTTGCTCGCGTTCAAGCTGCTCGCGACCGCGGCCACCGTCGGATCGGGCGCGGTCGGCGGTGTCTTCACGCCGACGCTGCTCGTCGGCGGGATCATGGGCGGGTTGTTCGGCATCCCCGTGCACGAGGCGTTCCCGCTCTCGACGGCCGAGCCGAACGCGTACGCGCTGGTCGGGATGGGCGCGCTGCTGGCGGCGACGACGCTCGCGCCGCTCATGGCGATCCTGATCTTGTTCGAGATGACGCTCGACTACGACATCGTGCTGCCGCTCATGCTGGCCTGCGTGACGGCGTACACCGCCGCGCGCGCGTTCGGCGGCAAGTCGATCTATGCCGCGGCGCTGTCGCTTCCCGTAACGGCGGCGGCGCCGCTCGACACGTTGCTCGTGCGCGATCTGATGCGCGCCGACCCGCCGCGGATCGACGAGAACGCACGTTTCCAAGCGATCGTCGAGACGTTCGTGACGCATCGCCACCACAACCTCTACGTGGTCGATCGCGACGGGCGCTTCCGCGGCGTCATCCCGCTGCACGAGATCAAGCCGTTCCTCACGGATCCGGAGCTCGGGAAGTTGGCGATCGCGCAGGACGTCCTGCGTGAGGAATTCCCGACAATTTCGCCCGATTCGACGCTGCGCGAGACGCTCGCGCGGTTCGAGGGGCATTCCGGTGAGCGGTTGCCGGTCGTGGACGAGCAACGGATGCTCGTCGGGTCCATTTCGAAGAGCGATCTGCTGCTCACGTTGTCCGGGACCAAGTCCTGAGCATCCTCCACTGGCTGAAGCGCGCGTTCGTGCCGCCGAAGCTCGTCGATCGGCGCTTCGGGAACATGGTCTATCAGCGCGTGAGTAAGGCATCCGGCGCGGACTATTGGGAAGGCGCGGGCCGATTCGCCGGTCAAGACGTCGAGTACTTCGTCGACGGCGAGGAGTCGGGCCCCACGGAAGTGCAGCGCGCGCTGTGCGACGTGCTCGAGCAGAACTGGGCCGCAATCGAACCGCGCTTGGCGAACTACCTCGAACAGAACGCGACCGAGGAAGAGTTCGGCGGGCGCAACGCGCTGGTCTACGTGCTGCAGAACGCGCGCAAGCACGGCGCGCGCATCCTCGGGATCGACGCGCACTCGTCGGGCCCGTGGTTCAGCGGCTGGCACGATCGGACGCCGCGGAAGGATCGTGCGTTGCCCGAAGCGAGTTCGTGGCTGCTCCTGTTCGGATGGCTGAAGCGCGGGCGCATCGCGACGAGCGAGGCACCGCGGCCGGATCCAGATGCGAGGGGCCGAGCGGTGTGCAGAGCCTGATCCGACGGCGGCGCTCACCGGCGCCCTCACCGGCGCCCTCACCGACGCGCTCACCGACGCGCTCACCGACGCGCACGGTGTGAGTGCGCGCCCCGCGCTCGTCGTGGATCCGAACACCGCGCGTGGACGCCCTGGATCCACACGATTCACCGGCGCCCGAGTCGAGGTCCGTCAACGCGGGGCCTGCGGGCCAGCACGGCCGTGCTGATCCACACGCAAGCCGGATGCGCCAGAAATCGAGCCTTCGGGTTCCGGATCGAGTGGCGCGGCTGCGCAGCGCGAGAGCCTGCGATTTCTTCACCGACTCCGACGGCTCGCGCGCCCGACTCGACAGATGCGGGCGCGGGCAGGACAATCCGTCGCGCCTTCCCGGCGATGACTACTGCGGATCCCTCGCCCGACCTTCCGGCAGCGCCGGCACGCTCGCTGGCGCGCGAGCGCACCGGTGAGGCAGCCTCGTCGCCGTCGCGTGCAGCAGCGAGCGCGCCGAGCGACGGAACGACGGAACCGGCGACTCCGCCCCTCGAGCGAATCGGCGACTTCGAGATCGTGCGCCAGCTCGGTCGCGGCGCGTTCGGCATCGTCTACGAAGCGCGTCAGATCTCGCTCGGCCGACGGCTCGTAGCGTTGAAGGTGCTGCCCCTCGTCCCGGCGCTCGGCGCGCTCGGCGCGCAACACATCGTGCGCTTCCAGCGCGAGGCGGAGAGCGGTGCGCGACTGTCCCACCCGAATCTGGTGACGGTCCATGGGCAGGGCGAAGCCGATGGCGTGCACTTCATCGTCCAGGAACTCGTCGAGGGAGGTCGCACGCTCGCCGATTGGATCGAGGACTCGCGCGCGGGCGCCGAACAGGGCGGGTCGCCGGCGTACTACCGCAGCGTGGCCGAGATGTTCGCGCGCGTGGCCGACGCGCTAGCCGTCGTCCACGCGGCCGGCCTCGTCCACCGCGACGTCAAGCCGCGGAACATCCTGCTCACGCGCGACGGAGAGCCGAAGCTCGGCGACTTCGGCTTGGCGCTCGATCGCGAAGCGTTCACGTTGACGGAGTCGGGCCAAGCCCCCGGGACGCCCGCTTACATGAGTCCCGAGCAAGCGCGCGCGGACGGTCGCGCGGTCGATGCGCGCAGCGACCTCTTCGCTCTCGGCGCGACGCTCTACGAGGCGCTGACGTTCCTGCGGCCCTTCTACGGGCAGTCGCTGATGCAAGTGCTCGACAGCATCCTGCGCACCGAGCCCCTCGACCCGCGCGCGATCCGTGCACGCGTGCCGCGCGATCTGTCGGTGATCTGCCTGAAGAGCCTAGAGAAGACTCCGAAGCTCCGCTACCAATCCGCGCAGGAATTCGCGGCGGATTTGCGCCGATTCCTCGCGAACGAGCCGATCTATGCCCGACCGGCCGGACCGGTTCAGCGCGCCGTGAAATGGTCACGACGGCACCCCACCATTGCCGCGACCGGCGCCTTGCTCGTCGTCGCGCTCGCGGTGGTCAGCGCACTCTTGGTCGACGTCGTGCGCACGCAGCTTCGACTCGAGCGCTACACGGATCGCGGGCAGGCCCTCGCACTGCGCGAGTCGGCGGCGGAACTCGACGAGCCGCGTGAGGAACTCGTGCCACGACTCGAGTCGTGGCTGGCGGAAGCGCAGACGCTCGCGACGAAGTTGTCGCAACACGAAGAGGAGTACGCGCGCACGGGCGACGCGGGCTTGGTCGACTTGATCGCGTCCATGAAACTCCTCGGCGAGAGCGCGGATCGGGACTCGATCGCCGGCGTGACGCGGCGACTCGAACGACTGCGCGACCTGCGACGACAGAGCCTCGAAGCCGTCGCCCCCGAATGGTCCGACGTGTGCGCGAACATCGCCGACGAAACTCGGTCTCCCGAGTACCGGGGCTTGCGACTGGAGCCCCAGTTGGGGCTGGTTCCCTTGCGGCGCGACCCGGAATCGCGACTGTTCGAGTTCCTCCACGTCCTGTCCGGCGCGGCGCCGACCCTCGACGCGGAGAACCGCTGGGTCATCGTCGAGGACACCGGGCTCGTGCTCGTGCTGATCCCGGGCGGCCCCGCGACCATCGGCGCCGTGCGCGACGACGAGAGCGCACCGAACCACGACCCGAACGCGAAGGACGTCGAATTGCCGGCGTTCCGGGTCGACGTGGCACCGTACTTCCTCTCCAAATACGAGATGACGCAGGCTCAGTGGACGCGGTTCACCGGGCGGAACCCGAGCAAGTACAGCCGCGGTCTGGAGCACGTCGGCCCGACCAATCCCGTCGAGTCCGTCGATTGGTTCGAGGCCGACGACACGCTCCGGCGGATGGGATTGACGGCTCCCACCGAAATCCAGTGGGAGCACGCGGCGCGCGGCGGGCGACCTGGACGCTTCGGCTGTGGCGCAGACATCGCTTGCTTGCAAGGCAGCGCGAACCTCGCCGATCTGGCGCACGAGCAAGGCACGAAACAGGTCTCGCCCGTGACGTGGAGCGACGGTTTCACGCTTCACGCTCCCGTGGGATCGCTAGCGGCGAACGGGTACGGCCTGCACGACGCGATCGGCAACGTCATGGAGTGGTGCGGCAATGCTTTTGGGCGATACCCGCTCGCGATCGATGCGCTCCGTCCACCTCGCGATCCCGCGTTGCGCGCCGGGCTTTACCCCGCGCGCGGTGGCGCGTACGACGGGGTCCCGGGCGAGTTCGGTCGGGTGTCGCAACGCATCGCGCTCGCTCCCGAGTTGAAATCGGCCAATATCGGCGTGCGCCCGGCACGAGGTATCGATCTATGAGATCCTCCGAGTCCCCGAAACGCGTGTAGAGAATCCAATGAAGAGCAAGCAACTCGTCCTCTGTGCGGCAATCGCACTGATCGCCGCGACGTCGCATGCGGCGGACTGCAACAGCAACGGCATCGACGACGCGGTCGAGATCCAAGGGAACCCCCTGCTCGATTGCGATGGAGACGGGATCCTGAACGTGTGTGAGGCGACATCGATCGCGAACGATGACGTGCTGACCGTTGGCTACGGCCTCTCGGCAGACGTGACGGTCACGGCGAATGACGTCGTGGCGAGCAGCACCCCGCTCACGCTCGACATCACCTCCAACCCCGTGCAGGGATTCGTGCAGCTCTTGGCCGGAGGAGTCATCCGCTACAACAACAGCAGTCCATCGCTGCCCCGAGACTGCAGCTCGAGCACGGACATCGTCCGGTATCGACTCCGCGACTGTGCGAACAACATCATCTCCAACATCGCCACTCTCACGGTGACGGTGACCCATCCGATTCCGGACTGCAATTGCAACTGGGCCATCGACGCGACCGAGATCTCGAATGGGGACACGCTCGACAGCAACGGCAATTCCGTGCCCGACGAGTGCGAAGGGCCTCCAGGTCCGTGCCGCATCGCGCTCGCCAACCCCTCGAACTTCGATCGCCAGTTCGAGCCGGACCTGTCCACGGACGGACGCTATCTCGTCTACACGACGAGCGGCTCCACCGGAGCATTCGTGCGCCTGCTCGACCGACAGCTCGGGACCACCGTCCAGGTTGCGCAGAGCTCGACGACGAGCTTCGGTGGAACGGGAGAGCGGGCCTCGGTTTCGGACGACGGGCGGTTCGTGACCTTTCAAGGATCGTCCACCACGCTCGTGCCGGGCGACACGAACGGGGTCTCCGACATCTTCGTTCGCGACCGCCAACTCGGGTCTACGCGGCGGATCAGCCTCACGACGACTTGGGCTCAAGCGAACGGCGCGAGCTCGACGCCCGCCATTTCCGGGAACGGCCGCTGGGTCGTGTTCCGCACGTTCGCCGCGAACATCAACGGAGTCGCGGGTCAGACGCGTCTGTGGTTGTTCGACTTGCAGGCGGTGCAGCCCGCCAACCCGCTGACTCCGGTACTCAACACCGGGGCAGCGGCGCCGAACGCGTCGAGCTTTTCCCCGGCCATGTCGCAAGACGGCCGGTTCGTCGTGTTCGATTCCGACGCGACCAACCTGATCCCTGCCGCCTCGGACACGAACGCAGCCACGGACATCTTTCGGTTCGATCGTCTGGGCGCTGCTCCGAACATGATTCAGCGGATCTCGGTCGGAGCCGGCGGCGTGCAGTCCAATGGGTCGTCGGCCGGGGCCTCGATCTCGGCGGATGGGCGGTTCGTCGCGTTCCTGAGCATCGGGACCAACCTGGTCGCGTCGGACGTGGGAGGCCTCGTGGACGCGTTCGTGCGTGACACCCAGAGCGGGACGACGCTCCTCGCGAGCACGAGCACGAGCGGGCAACCCGACTCGTTGGTCAGCCGCACTCGCATCGCCGCCAGCGGAACGCGCGTCGCGATCTGCACGGCGGCCGGCAACTGGCTGCCTTCGGGCACCAATCCCTCGTCCATCTCGAACGTGTTCGTCCGCGACCTCACGGCGGGCACGACGACGCTCGCGAGCGTCGGCGACCTCGGGACACCGGGGAACGGCAGCAGCGGCGACGAGGGATTCGACGTCGGGCCTCTTGGCGAGGTCTTCCTCGCGAGCCGCGCGAGCAACCTCGTGATCGTCTCGGGGTTGCAGACGCGGATCTACGGACGGACCTGCTCGCCCTCGATCGATCCGACCGTCTGCGTCGGCGACGGCTCCGGAACGGAATGCCCGTGCGGCAACAACAGTGCAGTCGGTTCGAACCGCGGATGCCTGCATTCTTTCGGCCTCGGAGCGCGACTCGCCGGCACGGGCGTGTCCAGCGTCCTCGCCGACACCGTGACGATCACGTTGTCCGACGCGCCCGCGTCGGGCGGTCAGGCGACGACGTTCTTCCAAGGCACGCGGCTCGCGGGTGGCGGAGCCGGAACCGTGTTCGGCGACGGCTTGCGCTGCGCAGTCGGGACCGTCCTGCGGTTGGGCACGAGGTCGGCCGCGACGGGCGGAGCGAGCTTCGGTCACGGAATCAGCGGGGATCCGGCCATTTCGGTGGTCGGAGTCGTCCCGGCGGCGGGCAGCACGCGCTACTACCAGGCGACGTACCGCAACGCGCTCGCCTTCTGTACGTCGGCGACCTTCAACGCGTCGAACGGGATCGAAATCGTCTGGGTGCCGTGACAGTTTTGCACCTGTCAACTCCGGAGTGACGGGTTCGCCGTTCTCTGTCCTGTGAGGCCGGCCGACCTCGGTCGGCCTCGCTCGCGTCGAGCGAGTTGATCGGGAGGAGGTATGCGGAACGGGCGGCGTCGGATCGCTGCACGTCGGGCGCACCCACGGCGGATCGAGACTCGTTCGGCACTCCTCTCCGTTGGAGTACCATCGGCGGAATGCAGCCCTGGATCATCGTGGGACGTCACGCACTCGAGGCGTTCCAGCACGGCGCGATCCGTGTCGTTCTCGAAGCGACCAACGTCCCGCGATCCGACATGGATCGCGGCGACTCCCGTTCCCACGGTTCGCGGTTCGGCGGCTGACGCGTGGCAGAACTCGGGCTCGAAAACGTCACGTTGACCTTCGGCGGATCGCCGCTGCTCGAGCGCGTCAGCCTTCAGATCGAGCGCGGGGAACGCGTCGGTCTCCTGGGTCGCAACGGCAGCGGCAAGACGACGCTGATGCGCGTCTTGACGGGTGAGCTCACGCCCGACGAAGGCCTCGTCGTCCGACGACAGGGCGTGCGCATCGCGGGACTCTCGCAACAGGTGCCGAAGTCCATGCCGGGCACGGTGAGCGAGTCCATCCACGCGGCGCTGAAAGCGGCGAGTGTCGAGGAGGGTTGGCAGTCCGAATCGCGCTGCGACCAAGTCATCGCGCAGCTCGGCCTCGATCCCGACGCGGCGGTCGACACGTTGTCAGCCGGCGCGAAGCGGCGCGTTTTGCTCGCGCAAGCGCTCGCGATCGATCCGGACGTGTTGCTGCTCGACGAGCCGACGAACCACCTCGACATCGACACGATCCAGAACCTCGAGGAGCACCTCGTGCGCCGCGGTGGAGCGTTGGTGCTCGTCACGCACGATCGCACGTTCCTGCAGGCGGTCGCTACGCGCATCCTCGATCTCGATCGAGCGCGTTTGCGCGCCTTCGACTGCGGCTACGACACGTACCTCGAGCGCAAGGAAGCCGTCCTCTTGGCCGAGCGCCACGAAGCGGCCGAGTTCGACAAGGTGCTCGCGCAGGAAGAAGTGTGGATCCGTCGCGGCATCGAGGCGCGGCGCACGCGCAACATGGGCCGGGTTCGCGCGCTGAAGGCGATGCGCATCGAGCGCGTCGCGCGGCGCGAGGAAGTCGGTCGCGCTAAAGCGATCGTGCAAGAGGCGTCACGCTCGGGGCAACTCGTTTTGCGTGCGCAAGGCTTGAAACAGGCTTACGGCGAGCGCGAATTGCTCGGCGGACTGTCCCTCGAAGTCCAGCGTGGGGATCGCATCGGCATCGTCGGTCCGAACGGATGTGGCAAGACGACGCTGGTGAAGATCCTGCTCGGCGAGCTCACACCCGACGGCGGCACGGTCAAGCACGGCACGAATCTGGAAATCGCCCGCTTCGATCAGTTGCACGCGACGCTCGATCCGACGAAGACGATCCAGGAGAACCTCTCGGGCGACGGCGACACCGTGATGGTCGGCGGCGTCGCGCGCAACATCGTCGGGTACATGAAGGACTTCCTCTTCCGGCCGGAGCAAGTGCGCGAGCCCGTGTCGCGGCTCAGCGGCGGCGAGCGCAATCGCGTGCAACTCGCGAAACTCCTCGCGCGGCCGTGCAACTTGCTCGTGCTGGACGAACCGACGAACGACTTGGACCTCGAGACGCTCGAACTGCTCGAGGATCTGTTGCTCGAGTACCAGGGGACGCTGCTGCTCGTCAGCCACGACCGCGCGTTCCTCGACGAGGTCGTCACTTCGATCGTCGTGTTCGACGAGGGTCGCGTCACGGAGAGCGTCGGCGGTTGGTCCGATTGGGTCGCGCGACGAGCCGAGATCGCCGAAGCGAAGGCGCCGGTCAAGGCGCGCGGCAAAGCCATAGCTGGGTCGGCACCGAAGACCCGCAAGCTGACTTACGGCGAGCGGCTCGAGCTCGACAAGCTGCCAGCGCGTATCGAAGCGCTCGAACACGAGAAACACGGCCTGGAACTGGCGATGTCGGACCCGGCGTTCTACCGCGGACCGGCGGCGGACATCAGCGCCCGCACCGCGCGGTCGAGTGAGCTCGAGCGCGAGATCACGGCGCTGTACGCGCGCTGGGAAATGCTGGCGAGCCTACCGACCTGAGAGCGCGCCTGCGGAACCTCGGTTGCGCCGCTTCGCGCCGCCCCGAGCCGACGAGTGCTCCACGAACTCCGGATCAGAAGCTCGTGCGGAAGCCGAAGTACACCGCGCGCTCGATCTCGTTCGCACCGGCTTCCGGGTGCGACGGATCGTTGGCGTTCTGGACCCCGATCGAGAACTCCGTGCCCGGGCGCGGCCGCCAAGCGAGGCGCATGTCGACGCGCACGTACGAGTCCACGTCGAAGTAGGGCAGGCGATCGACGTAGTAGACGGCCCCGTCGAGGTTCCAATCGTCTGCGATGTCGTAGTACGCGCGCACGCCTGCGTGGTGAACGGGGACGAGTTCGTCGCGCGCGTCGATCGAGTCCACCTCCAAGCTCGACGCGTCGGCCTCGAAGTCCATCTCGAAGTACGTGTACGTGCCGCGCAGGCGCAGGCTCTCGCAGACGTCGTAGTCGATCCCGGCCTCGAACCCACGCGCGATGGCGCTGCCCTGGTTGCCGTACGTGAGGATCGTTCCGTCGGGATCCTCGAACGTCTGCAGATTGTCGTAGTCGTTGTAGAACGCGGCCAGATCGACCGTGACCTTCTCGTCGATGCGCGTACGCACGCCGACCTCGTACGCGAGCAGCTCCTCGGCCTCGAAATCGGGATTGCCGACGAAGAACGGCTCGGGGTCGCTGGGATCGAAGTACTGGACGATGTCCTTCTCTTCGATCGACGGCGAGCGAACGGCACGTGCAACCGAGGCCCATACCGAAGTGGTTTCGGTGACGCGCCAGAGCCAGCGCGCGTTCGGTTGGATCTGGAGGTCGTCGAAATTCGACTCCTCGGCCTGGATGCCGAGGATGAGCGTCGAGTCGAGGCTCTCGATGCCGATCTCGGTCTGCGCGAACGCACGCGCACTCCAGATGCGCTGGAATTCCGGGTCGAAATCGATGTAGCCGTCGTCGCTACCCATGTCCGCCTGGACGACGCGGCCGCCGACCCCGACCGTCAGGCTGCTCGACTCGGAGAGCATGCGGCGGCGCGTCCACTCGAGGTCGAGCGTCTGCAGATCCTGCTTCAGGTCATCGGTCGTGTCGTCCGGCAAGGTCTGATGATCGAGCAGGAACCAGGCCTGGAAACGCTGCTGATCGTCGGCGTCGCCGGTCTCGTACGTGCCCGACAAGAAGCCGCCGTACTTGTCGTGGTCCCGTTCGAAGTCGGAGCTCGGCCCGAACTCGCCGGCGTACGCCGTGCCGAGCACGCGAATCCGACTCGTCTCGTCGACTTCATAGTCGGAACGCCATCCGACGCTCCGCATGCGCCAGTCGCCGTCGCGATCGTTGACCAGGCCCTCGTGGTAGGTCGTCGAGGCCCAGGTACGGAACCAAGAGCTCTCGCCGAGCGTGCCTCCGACGGAGCCATCGGCCGACGACACGGTCGAGCCCAACGTCGCATCCAGCGTGACGCCTTGCGTGTCGCGCGCGTGCTTCGTGATCACGTTCACGACGCCGTTCATCGCGTTCGTGCCCCACAACGTGCCCGCGGGACCGCGGATGATCTCGATCCGATCGATGTCACCGATCGGGATGTCGAGGAGCGGCCACCAGATGCCGGCCATCGCCGGGCTGTAGAGGCTCACGCCGTCCACCATCAGCAGGAGCTGATTCATGAACGACTGATTTTGTTCGGAGAGGCCGCCGGTGAAGCCGCGCGACGCGACGTCCCAACCCTGCGTGCGCCACTGCGCGACGTGAAAGCCGGGAACCATACGCAGCGCTTCTTGGACGCTCGTGACTCCCTGACGACGCAGCTCGTCACCGGTGAGCACGTAAACCGCGGCCGGAATGTCGAGCATCTTCTGGCCGTGGCGCGACGCGACGGAGACCTCGATCTCCATCAAGTCCTCCAGAGACATCTCGACGAGAGCGCCATCCTGAACCGGGGCGGGACCCGCTGGATCCTGCGCGAGGGCGACAGGAGCGAGGCTGACCAGCGCGAGGATGGCGCACGGGACGGGGAGGCGTGCGGGGAACATCGGACTGCCAGGTCATCGAGCGATGACGTCGCAGGCTTGAGCGTCCGTGCGCTTCTTTCCTGGTGCCGTCGTGCGACTGGACTTCTGAACAAGGCTCCTCCCCAGGGCAAAACCCTACGGGCGAATCAGATTTCAGGGTGATCGCGTCGATCTCTTCTCCACGTCGGATTCGAGAAGAGTCCCCGTCGAATGCACGTCCCCTGCCCCAGCGCTCCGCGCGTGGTCCCCCACGCGGAGAGCGGACCCATCGCACGCCGCAGTACTGCTGCGTCGATGTTCGCGCGCACACGGGCGCGGGTCGGATACGTGCTCGCCCTCGCGCTCGCGGGGCTCGCTTCGATCGCGCTCGCCCGATCACTGCCGATCGTTCGCGCCGGCTTCGATGCGTCGCGGATGAGTCCCTCGACGGATGCGGACGCCGTGAAGTCGGCGTTCGTCTACAACTTCGCGGCGCGTCACGTGAAGTGGCCCGAGACGGCGCACAAGGACAAGACGTCACCGTTCGTGATCGGCGTGCTCGGCGACGCGAGCCTCACTAGGGTTCTGATCGCGACGTGTCGTGATCGCAAGTGCGGCGAACGCAACATCGAAGTCCGCGTGCTCGACGAAGCAGCGCGAGCGTTCGAGTGCCACATCCTCGTCGTGCCGGAGAGCCGGGAAGCCGAGATCCCGGAGATCGCAAAGGCCTTGGCTCACGCGCCCGTTCTGCTCGTCTCGTCGACCGAGAGGGGCGTCAGGAAAGGCGCGCACATCGGGTTCTTCCTCGACAAATCGAAGGTCCGCTTCGCCGCCCATCCCCCGTCAGCGAAGAGGGCCGGGCTCGAGATCAGCTCGGAACTCTTGAAGCTCGCCCGAGTCGTAGAGAAGCAGGACGAAACTTCCCGATGAACAGCGCACCGCGCCGCACTTCCATCGGCACACGGATCACCTGGATCCTCGTCGCCACGTCGAGCGTGGCCTTGCTCCTCGCCGCGATCCTATTCGGCATCTACGACCGCGGACAGGCGCAAGCAGCGCTGGCGAGCGACCTGCGCGTCGCGAGCGAAGTCCTCGGAACCAACGTCCGCTCCGCGATCGAGTTCGACGATGCGGCGTTCGTCCGCGAACAGCTCCAGCAACTCGAACGCTACGCCCACGTCCGCTCGGCCGCCGTGACGGACGAGTCCGGCAAGATCTTCGCCGAATGGACGCGCACGAAGAGCGGCAACAGAGACTACGTCGACCGCGCGACGAAGGAGGGGGCACGGTTCCTGGACGATTCCGTCGTCGTGAAGCACGACATCGTCGTCGGGCAGATGACGCTCGGCGCGATCCACATCGAGAGCGGTCTGGGCCCGGTCACGCGACGCCAGGAGCGCATGACCTGGGTCGTATCGGGCGGCTGGCTGGTATGCGTCGCGTTCGCGTTCTTCATGGCGCGCGTGCTACACGGCAGCGTGTCACGCCCGATCGGCGCGCTCTCGGCGATCGCTCGACGCGTCCGCGAGGAAGGCGACTACGCCGTGCGCGCCGGTCACTCGACCTTGGACGAAGTCGGCGAGCTCGTCGAGTCGTTCAACCAGATGCTGGCCGAGATCGAGGAACGCGATTCGTTGCTCGCCGAGCATCGCGATCACCTCGAAGCCGAGGTCGAGCGTCGCACCGCCGACCTGGTCGACGTGAACGCGCAGCTCAGGGCTTCCATGGAGGAAGCGCGCGCCGCCACGGTCGCGAAGTCACAGTTCCTCGCGAACATGAGCCACGAGATCCGTACGCCCATGAACGGCGTCATCGGGATGACCACGCTGCTCCTCGACACGGAACTCGACTACCAGCAGCGCGAAACGGCCAGCACGGTCCTCCACTCGGCCGAGAGCCTGCTCGTCCTGCTCAACGACATCCTCGACTTCAGCAAGATCGAGGCCGGCAAGCTGGAGCTCGAGGCGATCGACTTCGACCTGAGGGCCGTCGCCGAGGAAACGGTCAAGACCCTCGCCGCGAAGGCGCATGAAAAGGGCCTGGAATTGGCCTGCCTGATGCACGCCGACGTGCTGCCCGGGATGCGTGGAGATCCGACACGCCTGCGTCAGATCCTCCTGAACCTCGCCTCGAACGCCGTGAAGTTCACGACCCGTGGCGAGGTGGTCGTCGAGGTCGCGCGCGAGACGCTCGCCGACGGTCGACCGGCGATCCGTTTCAGCGTCCGCGACACGGGTGCCGGCATCAGCGCCGAGCGGCAGGGCAATCTGTTCCAACTCTTCTCGCAGCTCGACGCGTCGACGACGCGCAAGTTCGGCGGGACCGGACTCGGCCTCGCGATCTCGAAGCAGCTCGTGCAGCTCATGGACGGCGAGATCGGCGTCGAGAGCGAAACCGGGAGAGGCTCGACGTTCTGGTTCACGGTTCCGTGGACCGCCTGCTCGGAACCGCTGGAGCCGCCCGCCGCGCTTCCGCGCCGTCCACCGCCGGTGCGCATGCTCGTCCTCGACGACAACCAGACGAACCGCACGATCGTCGTCCAATTCGCGCGCGCCTGGGGCTCGGCCTGCGACGAAGTCGCCGACGCGTGTACCGCTCTGGAGATGATCCGCCGCGCTCGCGTCGAGGGCGCACCCTACGCCCTCGTGTTCGTCGATCACGACATGCCCGACATCGACGGCGAGATGTTCGCGCGGACCCTACGCGCGGATCCCTCGATCGCCGCGACACCACTCGTGATGCTGACTTCGATCGGCGGGGCCGGTGAATCGCGGCGCATGGAGGCGTTGGGTTTCGCCGCGTACTTGGTGAAGCCGATTCGACAGGGCAGCCTCGAGGAGTGCGCAGCCAAAGTGCTCGCGTCCGACGGGAAGGGCGAGAAGCTGAAGCGCACGGGCATCATCACGAACGGCATGCTGCGCGAGGTCGCACCGCTGCGCGATGCGCGGATCCTGGTCGCCGAGGACAACGCCGTGAACCAGCGCGTCGCCATCGGGCTGTTGAAGAAGCTCGGCTACGCTTGCCAGGTCGCGGCCGACGGCAACGTCGCCATTCAGATGGCGGGCGAATCGAGCTACGACCTGATCCTCATGGATTGCCAGATGCCCGAGTGCGATGGATACGCAGCGTCGCGCACTCTCCGTTCGAAGGGCCTCGACGTGCCGATCGTCGCGATGACGGCCAATGCAATGACCGGCGATCGCGAGCGCTGCCTCGAAGCGGGCATGGACGACTTCCTGACGAAGCCCGTGTCGCCCGTGGCCCTCGGTGAAATGCTGCGCAAGTGGATCGGGCGGCGATCGGATCGCGTGGCGAGTTCGAAGTCCGCGGCCGAACGCACGCCTTCCGACAAGGCCTGAGCCGGCACGACCTCAGCGAGTGCGGAAGGCGCTCGCCGGGAACCGAGTGCCCGTCGTCGGGTGTTTCACGGTGCGCTTCAACACGAGGTCGAAGAGCAGCGGGTTCACGGCCCAGATCTCGTCGAGAGCGCGCGCCTCCTCGCTCGTGAGGTAGCCCGCGTCGGCGAGCTCACCGGTGCGGAACAGCGCATCGATCGCCGGCAACGGCCAATCGCTGCCGTTCACGAGTCGTTCGTGGAGATCCGTTCGCGCGAGCATCGTGATGAGCGGCCGCCCCGAGCGCCCAGTCTGCGTCAGCGCCGAGATCTCTCCGAACGCGCGCCCGACATAGCGCGGATCGTCCATGACCCGCAGGAAGAGTTCGAAGTTGTCGACGCGCTTCCCCGCGGGATCGTCGAGGTCGACGCCCTCACCGCGCGAGGCGCAGTGTCCGATGTAGACTCGCACGCCGAGATCGAGCGCGCGCCGCAAGCGCAAGGGATTGCCGTATTCCTGCGTCGTTTCGGACTCGACCGCCTGCTCCTCGCCCGCGTGCGAGAGCAACGTCATCCCGAGGCGAGCCATCGCCGCGTAGAACGCATCGCAGCGCGCATCCGCCGGATCCATGCCCATCGCGTTCGGCAACCACTTCACGATGCGCGTGCCGGCGGCGGCGCAACGTTCGAGCTCGGCGACCGCATCCGCGCGGTACGGATGGATGGAAGCGACGGCCACGAGCACATCGGCGTTCGCGCGCGCCAGGGCTTCCACGTGTTCGTTGGGCACGTAGAACTCGGTGTCCGCCTCGTCCACCGATCCGTCGGGCCGATGGAACGCGTCGAACGCCATCGCTGCGTAGCGCGAGACGCCGGCTGCTCGAGCGAGGCGCAAGAAGTGCGCGGCGCTCTGCGACTCCGCGCGCGCGACGTCCTCGATGCCGAACGCGCGCTGGTACGCGAGGAACTGGACGTGTTGCTTCGGA